>JAUNRI010000034.1 GCA_030535695.1 Candidatus Saccharimonadota bacterium
AACCCACATTGACGGGATGAAAACCCGTTGTACTAACCATTATACTATGAGGCCATAAAAGTGCTGTGTATTTATTATAACAAGAAATTTTAGAATTTGCAAGAGTAGGAGTAATCTACATGATAACTGGTGCGTGAGTAGGGCTCTTCGGGGTAGAATTTGAGATTAGTCTTGTCTAGATTACAATAATTGATAAACCAATCGGTGGTGTCGCTATATTTGCGGTCACTATATAATAAAAGTTGGCGGAGTGAGAGGCGGGAGAGGCCGGTTTCAGTATAATAAGATAAGCCTTCTTTTTCGGGAACAGAATCATAGAAATAATTTTGATAGTAATCATCCGCAATACTCTTAATTTTGTGTTTAACCAGAAATTCTGGAGTGGCAATAATATTAAAAATAGTAAATCCAACCATCACGAGCATTACGAAAGCAATCACTGTGAGGATAGTGTTTTTGCTAAAGCGATAAGCTTTATTGCTATTTGATTTTTCCTCCGCAGGGCCAGATTTGACAATTCGCATGCGAGAAATATGTACTCTATCGGCACTTACCATACTTTTATATTATCATATTTATGCTTTTTATGGTAATATATATTATATATGAGCAAACTTTTTAAGAGAACCAAAATTTTGGCAACGATTGGTCCGTCGGTTTTTGGACAGGAAAAAATTGATGAAATTATTATGGCTGGAGTAAATGGCTGCCGGCTAAATTGTTCTCACGGAACAAATGAAGAAAGAGACGAACAAATTAAATGGATTCGGAATGCGGCGGAGAAAAAAGGTCGCTCGGTGGCTATCTTGCAAGATTTGCAGGGGCCAAAAATTAGATTAGGCGCAATTTCTGATAATCATTTGGATCTTGTTTCTGGCGATGAAGTGGTTTTGGAAGCCCGTGAGGACTATGAGCATGATGGTAGTAAAACTTTACCTGTGCAGTATAATTTGGCAGAAAAAGTAAAGGTAGGTGAACCGCTTTATATGTTTGATGGGAAAATTAAAACGGAAATTATGGAGATTGTGTCTGAAACTGCAATTAAAGTAAAAGTTTTAAATGACGGTTTTGTGATGAGTAAGAAAGGGTTAAATTTGCCGGAGACAGATTTTGGTGGGGATATTATTACACCGAAAGATATGGAAGATTTGGAATATGGAGCGGGGTGTGATTATGATTATGTGGCACTGTCGTTTGTGCAGTCGGCCTCCGATATTGAGAAACTGAAACAAATTTTATTATCGCTTGGCTCTACGGCTAAAGTGATTGCCAAAATCGAAACCAAAAAGGCGATTTCTAGCGATGAGAATTTGGAAGAAATTGTGAAGGCGGCCGATGGAATTATGGTTGCGCGCGGTGACATGGCAGTAGAAGCGGGGAACGAAGTGGTGCCGATTATCCAACGTAAATTGATTGCGCTGTGTCGGGCACATTCTAAACTTTGTATTGTGGCGACTCAAATGATGGGTTCGATGGTAGAAAATCCAGAGCCAACTAGAGCGGAAGTATCGGACGTAGCGACGGCGGTGATTCAAGGTGCGGATGCAGTGATGCTTTCGGATGAAACGGCTAATGGAAATTATCCAGTAGAAGCAGTTTCCGAAATGAAAAAAGTGATTCTTTATACCCAGAATCATTCTAAAGTAGCAGGGATGTCAGTATCTCCGGAAGGAGAGAAGGCACTTTATGACGGGATTTCGGATGCGGTGGCGAGGTTGGCGGAAAAAATTGAAGCAGATGTGATTGTGTGCCAGACGGCGTCCGGGACTACTGCTACGACGATGGCGGCTCAAAGACCAAATGTTCCGATTATTTCGGTAACACCAAATCCGAGGGTGGCAAATCAATTAGCTTTGATTTATGCAAACTCGGCATTTGTGAGAAAGTATGATGATAATTTTGGTAAAGAATTAGCTTTGGAACTAAAAGAATCTAAATATCTTTTAACTAAGCCAGGTAAAAAAGATTTGCTTGCAGTAATTGTCTCGGGGGACAAAAACAAGTACGGTACGGATACTATTAAGATTCGTCATATTTAATCTGTAATACCTGGTAATTTTTTGCCAAGTAGGAATTCTAGAGCAGCTCCGCCACCAGTGGAGATGAGTGAATATTTTAGATCTTGGTGGTCTTTGAGATAATTTTCAACAAAACCGGTGGTATCGCCACCACAAATGATGGTGGTAGCTTGAGTGTTTTTGCCGATGGCGTCGGCGATGATGCTTGATGCAGTGGTAAAGGCAGGATCTTCAACTTTACCCATGACTCCGTTCCAGATGATAGTTTTGGCTTCCTCTATATATTTTGCAAATTCGGCGGTGGAAACTGGGCCGATGTCTAATTTATTTTTTTCACCGTCTTCATCGAAATCTTCTGCTACGATGATTTTGTCATTTTCTGGTTTGTAGCCGTCGGCGGCGATTTTGCCACCTACCAAAATGTGGTCGGCGATGGTGGTAAATTTATCAATTAAAGGTTGTTTGTCTTCTACTTTGGAACCGCCGATAATTAAAAGTACGGGATGCTCGGGGTTTTTTAGAACTTTAGAAAGATTTTCGATTTCTTTCTCTAATAAAAGACCGGTATAGATGGGAAGGAAATTTTTGACGGCATCGGTAGAAGCGTGAGCACGGTGAACTACCGCAAAACCATCTTGGATAAAAGCTTCGGCACCGACTGAATCGATGATATTTTTGATAAAATCTGGATTATTGGCTTCTTCGCCTGGATCAAAACGTAAATTTTCTAGAAGGAGAATTTTGGCAGGAGATGCGATTTTTTCACCTGGTTTTGGTAGAGGTTTAAAATCAATAGTCTGGCCATTTAGTAAGTTTTTGAGAGCTTCTGCAATTGGAGTGAGAGAAAATTCAGGATTTTCTTTTCCTTCTGGACGGCCGAGATGAGAAATCAAGACAATTTTCTTGGCGCCATTTTCTAATAGGTAGTTGATAGTAGGGAGACTAGCACGGATGCGAAGGTCGTCGGTAATCTGGCCGTCCTTTAGAGGGACGTTGTAATCTACTCGCATTAAGATAATTTGGTCTTTTGGGTTTAATTCTTCGATAGTTTTCATAAGATAATTATAGCATATTTACAAAATATTCACCTGGTGATATAATTGGGTAATGAAAAAAGCGAAGTCATATCAGGAAGTAATTGGCGAAACCATTGAACAGATGCGTCTTGAAAAAGGTTGGACGCAGGGTGAGTTGGCGGAAGCTACGGGTACTTCTCAATCGGCGATTCACCGGATTGAAAAAGGTGGTCAGAATATTTCTCTAGAAATGGTGAAAAAACTTTCGGAAGCCTTGGGGAACCAGATTCTCTCTATAAATGACTCGGTTTCACAGAGTTTTCGGATTCGTGGCGGCAAGGAACTTAGTGGTGAAATTACCATTAATACTTCCAAAAATGCGGCGGTGGCACTTTTGATGGCAGCACTTTTAAACTCTGGTAGGACAGTGCTTCATAAAGTGGCTCGGATTGAAGAGGTGTTTAGAATTATTGAAGTTTTGGAATCTATTGGAGTAAAATGTCATTGGCAAAATCGCCACAGGGACCTAGAAATTATATCACCACGCGAATTAAAGTTGGAAAATATGGATGTAGAAGCGGCGAGAAAAACTCGTTCGGTGATTATGATGCTGGGGCCACTACTTCATCGCTATAAGAAATTTGAGTTGCCTTATGCTGGCGGCTGTTCTTTAGGGGTTCGCACAATTGAACCACATCTCAAAGCTCTAGAATCTTTTGGTGTGAAGGTGGATGCACAATGCAAGAGCGGTTTTTATGAAGTAGAAGTAAATCAACATACTCTCAAAAAATATGAAGATCGTTATATTGTGTTGGTGGAACGTGGTGATACAGTGACTGAAAATGTATTGATGGCAGCGGCTTTGTCTCCGGGGCGGACCACGATTGTGGGGGCTTCACCTAATTATATGGTGCAGGATATGTGCTTTTTCTTGGAAAAGTTGGGAGTGAAAATTAGCGGGATTGGTACTACGACTTTGACGGTAAGGGGCCGATCTGCTATTGATATGGATGTGGAATATAATTTGTCTGAAGATCCAATTGAGGCAATGAGTTTTATTGCGGCGGCTTATGCGACACATTCAAAAATTACTTTAAGACGTGCGCCGATTGAATTTTTGGAAATTGAGCTTGAGATTCTTAAGTCTATGAATGCTAGGTTTAAAAAGTCGGAAGAATATCTGTCTAACAATGGTAGAACTAGGCTGGTAGACTTGACGATTTTGAAGTCTGATTTGGTGGCGCCGGTAGATAAAATTCATCCGATGCCATTTCCGGGACTGAATATTGATAACCTGCCATTTTTCTCGGTAATTGCGGCAGTGGCAGAAGGGCGGACGATGATTCACGATTGGGTATTTGAAAATCGGGCGATTTACACTACTGAACTTGCTAACTTAAATGTAAAAGTAGAACTTCTTGATGCGCATCGGCTTTATGTAGAAGGACCAACTAATTGGCGTCCGGCAGAATTGGTGGCGCCACAAGCTCTTCGCCCGGCGGTAGTGGTTTTAATTGGTATGCTGGCGGCACCAGGGACTTCGATTCTTAGAAATGTGTATTCGATTAACCGTGGATATCAAGATTTTGCAGTGAGGCTTAGACACCTTGGTGCGGACATTGTGCCATTGACTGGTATTTAGTGTTGCAATTTTGATTTTGTTTTTTTATTCCTAGGCATAACCATAATTCCAAAATTTCTGATTTTTTGGCTTGTCATTTCGTCTAGGTTTACTTTTACCACAAGTATTAAATTGAAAACACCAGAGGCGAAAATGTTTATATTAAAATTAAGATACCTGGGGGTTGAGAATTTTGATAGGGTGTGTTAGGGTAAATAGCACGGGGTTGACAATTTAAAAACTTGCGGGGAGAAAGGAGGGATTATGGGTTTAGAAATAAATCTTTTATTTGGTCTATTCCAGATAAAAATTATTTCCGCAAGTAAGCGGAAATAACATAATCTAATAATTCTATTCTACCGTACACTAATTAATAAGTCAACCCCGTGAAAGTGGTATAATTAAGTAATGAATGCAATTTTGGAGGGACTAAATCCGAAGCAGAAGGAGGCGGTGGAATATCTTTCTGGGCCGCTTTTGATTTTGGCGGGAGCGGGATCGGGGAAAACTAGAACTCTTACTCATAGAATTGCGAATTTGATTTTTCACGGAGTGAAACCGTCTGGGATTTTGGCAGTGACTTTTACAAATAAAGCAGCGAATGAAATGAAGGAACGCTTGGCGAAGCTACTTGATGCACCGGTGAATTTTATGCCATATATGGGGACGTTTCACGGAATTTGTGTGAAGATTTTGCGTCAAGAATATGCGGCGGCGGGGATTCCACGAGATTTTGTGATTTATGATATGGACGATCAAATAGCTTTGATTAAGCGGATTTTGAAAAATTTGGATTTATCAGCTGATAAAAATTTGAAGCCAAAAATGATTGAAGCGGTGATTTCGGGTGAAAAAAACAAGGGAAATGGGCCGGAAGAATATGCGGCGTCCGTTTATTATCCTAACCAGCAAAAAATTGCAAAAGTTTTTTTTGAATACGAAACTCAAAAGGCTAAAAATGGAGCGCTGGACTTTGATGATTTGCTTTTAAAAACTTTGGAACTGTTTTCTAATAATCCGGAAATCCGGAAAAAGTGGCAAGAAAAATTTGAGCATATTTTGATTGATGAGTATCAGGATACGAATATTATTCAATATCAGTTGATAAAATTGTTGGTGAATGAAAAACGGAATATTGCGGTGGTGGGGGACGATTGGCAATCGATTTATTCGTGGCGAGGAGCAGATTTTACGAATATTTTGAATTTTGAAAAGGACTTTCCAGGAGCAAAGGTAATAAAATTGGAGCAAAATTACCGTTCTTCTGGGAATATTCTGGAAGCTTCGCAGAAGGTGATTAACAATAATAAAACACGGACTTCTAAAGTGCTGTTTACAGAAGCCGAAAAAGGGGAACCGGTGGCGGTGGAAGCTCTGAACGACGAAAAAATGGAAGCTAACTTTGTGGCGCTTAAGATTTTGAATCTCAAAAATGAGTTTCCGGATTTATCGAATTTCGCGGTTTTGTATCGGACGAATGCGCAGTCGTATGCTTTTGAAAAAGCTTTTATTGATCTAAATATTCCATATAAAATTGTGGGCGGGGTAAGATTTTATGACCGGAAAGAAATTAAAGACATGCTGGCGATTTTGCACTTAATTGTGAATGGGCGAGACATGGTGGCACTGGAGCGGGTTCTTAAAAATGTGCTTAGTGGAGTAGGGGAAGTATCGGTTGGTAAAATTCTAGCGGCGGCTTTGGTGACTGATGGGGTTTCACCTCTTTTGGAACTAAATGTAGATGAGGTTTTGAAGGCAACAAAAGCCAGAGCATCACTGAAAAAATTGATAGAATTTATTAGGGGTGTGAAGTCAGAAGATTCGCCTTCACAGATTGTGAAGTCAGCTGTGGAAAAATTTGACTTTCGGGCGCTGACTGATGATGGGACGCCGAGCGCGGAAGAACGGATGGCGAACTTGGAGGTTTTGGCGAATACAGCGGGGGAATATGAGAATTTGGAAGATTTTTTGGCGGATGCGGCTTTGATGTCGTCTTCGGATGAAAGTTCGCGTAAAAATGCGGTAACTTTGATGACGCTGCATGCGGCGAAAGGTTTGGAATTTCCAGTGGTGTTTATTGTGGGGTTGGAGGAAGGACTATTTCCCTCCGCACGTGGAGCAGAAACGGAAGCAGATTTAGAGGAAGAGCGGCGGCTGATGTATGTGGGGATGACTAGGGCAATGGACCGGCTGTTTTTGACTTATGCAAGGGCTAGACGGACTTACGGGATGATGAACTTTTCGATGCCATCGAGATTTCTAAATGAAATGGGGTATAAAGACACGGATGGGGATGGGTTTTTGAATGAGGAAACTTTTGACCCATTTCCGGATGATAATTTGCCGGTTTGGACTTAAAGTTGGTTTTTTCTAGCATGGTTGGCGGCTTCGTCGGCAAGTTCGTTTAGTTCTAGACCGTCGTGGCCTTTGACCCAAATGAGTTTGACATCATGTTCTCGATAGAGATTATAGAGTTCTTTGACTAGGTCTAAGTTTTTGATTTCACCGCGCTTTTTTTGCCAATGATTGAGAGCCCAAGTGGGGGCCCATTTGGTGATGACATTAATCCAAAATTCGGAATCGGTGTGAATTTCGACGGGCTCTTGATCTGCTAATTTGATGGCGTTGATTAGCGCGGTGCCTTCCATACGGATGTTGGTAGTATCTTTAGCCGAACCGAGTTTGACGGGCTGTTTGGTGCTAGCGTCAATCACTGCCCAGCCGCCAGGACCGGGATTGGGCTCGGCGCTACCGTCGGTGTAGAAAATCTTCATAGGATAATTATAACATAAAAAAATAACCCCTACCGGGGCTATTTTTAACGAACTTCGACGCGGATGCGGGGAAGGGATTTGCCAGAAAAATGAGTTTTCTTGGTTTTGACAAAAGTGACTACGCCGTCTTTGGCAGCGTGAATAGTGAAATTTTTAGACATATAAGTGCCAGGGCCGGCAATTTTGGTAGCGCCGGTTTGACGGACGATAACTTCGCCGTTTTTGACTTTTTGACCACCAAAACGCTTAACACCAAGTCTTTGACCGGGGTTGTTGTGGATATTCTTGGAGGTACCTCCAGCTTTTACGTGTGACATTTAATCTTTCCTTAAAATTATTATATCTCTCGCGACAATTTGCCCTTCTCTATGATAAAAAAGACCCTCGCGCGATTTATTATCTACATTATACCCCATATCTTCAATTTCGTCAACAATGTCAAGCCGCGAATATGTCTTATCCTCCCGAAGCCACGCCGGAGCCGCCATTACTACCGG
>JAUNRI010000064.1 GCA_030535695.1 Candidatus Saccharimonadota bacterium
CAGCCACCATCACCACCAGATAAAGCATCCCCTCTAAAATCTGCAAAATCAAAGCCTTCTGGACGGCGCGCCGATCTTCTCTAGAATCCGAATAATCTAGCTCGGCCTTAATTCTCCCCACCTGATAGCACGCCCAAAAAGTAAACACCGAACCAGCCGCGGTAATCCCAAGTGGCATCGCTACCGTATCGTTACCCTTGCCATTTAAAGCCCCCATGAACATCATCACCCCAGGGATAAACATCATTAAAGCCATCGCTAGTTTGTCTTTTAAAAAGACTTTATAAGCCGAAAAGCCGCGTTTTACTAGCTTGTTCATACCCTTATTATACCACGAAAAGCCCCCTGTAAACATTGACTTTTCAAGCCTTTTATGGTAAAATATAAGTAAGGCACATTAACATCTCAAGAGATAATGCAGAAAGGGGGGCATTATGTTTCAGCAATTTTTAGCAGCATTCCTAATCGGAATTTGCGTAATTCTGATGATTTTTCTGGCTATCACCGACTCTCTGTCTAGGAAAAGAAAAACTATTATTTTTATGATGGTTTTTTCGTCGATGATGCTACTGATTTCGGAACAGCTAGCACGAACCTTTGATGGGAACGTCAGTACAATCGGTTTTGTCATCACCAGAACTAGCAAATTCTTAAATTACGGTATAAATTTGACCATCGTCTATATTTTTACCCAATATCTCAAGGATATGCTAAAAGAGGAAGGCAAAATCAAAGAAATCCCAAAGAGTATCAAGATCGTCGAATACATTCTGGCTGTAGGTGGAATTTTCCTCGTAATTTCTCAATTTACGGGGCTTTACTACACTTACGACGCCGCGAATATTTACCGACGTTCTAGATTCTATGGGATTTCTTACCTGTTTTCTAGCGTGACAATCATCATCATAGCAATAAACGTCATTAAGTATAAGAACGCTATCAGAAAAAAGCTGTTTGTACCGTTCTTGATGTTTACAATTGCTCCAATGGCTATGTCCATTGTCCACCTAATCGTGCGTGGAAAGGGATCTCTTATCGGTGCCACTATAGTAGCGATGGCGGTTTTACTCTATTGCTTCTCTATTTTAGACGGTAATGAAGTTATGAGAACCGCCCATCAGAAGAAAATGGAAGACTTAAACCAGATGATTCAGGAAACATCGTCAGCACTTGCAGAGGCAATCGATGCCAAAGATGCTTATACCAGTGGTCATTCCCGGCGTGTGGCAGAATATTCTGCCAAAATTGCCAAGGCTTACGGTAAAGATGATGATTACTGCCAAGAGATTTACCAAATCGGCTTACTCCATGATGTTGGCAAAATCGGCGTGCCAAACGCCATTATCAACAAAACTGGCAAACTCACCGATGAAGAATATGAGATTATCAAAACTCATACCACCAAGGGTAAAGAAATCTTATCAAAGATTTCTCTTTCACCGAACCTGCCAATCGGGGCCAATTATCATCACGAAAGATACGATGGTAAAGGCTACCCTGAGGGCCTAAAAGGTGAGGAAATCCCCGAAATTGCCAGGATCATCGCTGTAGCCGACACTTACGACGCGATGAATTCCAAGAGGAGCTACCGTGATGGTCTCCCCAAAGAGAAAATTCGCCAAGAGCTTATTAATGGCATGGGCACACAATTTGACACTAGGTTCGCCGCCGTGATGGTCAATTTAATCGAAGCAGGTGAAGTTTAGGCATTATCAAAGAGTAAAAAACCACCCCCTAGGGGGTGGTTTTTAGTAGTTTTCTTTTCTTGC
>JAUNRI010000065.1 GCA_030535695.1 Candidatus Saccharimonadota bacterium
TCAATCACATTCCCCTTAGATTTACTCATTTTCTTGCCATCTGGCGCATTGATATACCCGTTGTAAAGTAGCCTTTTAATCGGCTCTCTAAATGGCAAATACCCCTGATCGGCAAAGAATTTACACCAAAAACGAATATAAAGAAGATGTGCCACGGCGTGATCTGCACCCACGTAATAGTCTACCGGTTCCCAATAAGAAATTGCCTCTTTATCCCAGGCCGCATCTTTGTCGTGCGGCGAAGCATAGCGCCAAAGATACCAAGAAGAGCAAGCGTAGCCATCTAGAGTATCAGTTTCACGAGTCATTTCTTCACCATCGATGGTAACTTTGAGCCAATCTTTAGCCTTAGCGAGCGCCGAACGTCCAGAATCATCTGGTTGATAATCTTTTACCTCTGGAATCATCACCGGGAGTTGGTCTTCTGGAATTGGGTGTGGGTTACCTTCTTTATCATAGGCAATCGGAATCGGACAACCCCAATAGCGCTGACGAGAAATTAGCCAGTCACGCATCTTATAGGTAGTTTTTGGTGTACCATAAAGATCTCTATCAACAAGCTCGGTCTCTACGATTGGAAGATCAAATTTTTCGGCAAATTCGTGGTCTCTTTCGTCCATTGCTGGAACGGCCATAATTGCCCCTGTGCCATAACCAGAAAGCACGTAATCCGCCACCCAAATCGGAATTTTTTCTTTGGTAGCTGGGTTTATCGCATAAGAACCCGTAAATACCCCTGTTTTTTCCTTGTTTTCTTGGCGTTCCACCTCAGATTTTTTAAGAGCTTTGGCCTTGTAGTCCATCACGGCATCCTTACAGTCATCCGCCACGATAAAATCAAGTCCCGGATATTCTGGCGCTAACACCAAGAAAGTCGCCCCCATAATCGTATCTGGCCGCGTAGTGAATACGGTAATTTTAGTATTGTCTTCGGTTTTAAAATCGATTTCTGCTCCTGTCGAACGGCCGATCCAATTTTTCTGCATAGTTTTAATTTTATCTGGCCATTCCAATGAGTCGATTTCGTCTAGAAGTTCATCTGCATACTCAGTGATTTTGAAAAACCACTGTTTCATCTTTTTCTTTTCTACTTCGTGCCCACAACGCCAACATTTACCGTTTTCTACCTGCTCGTTGGCAAGCACGGTTTTATCTTCTGGGCACCACCATTGGTAAGATTCTTTCTGGTAAGCCAAGCCTTTTTTATAAAGTTGCAAAAAGCACCACTGGGTCCATTTGTAGTATTCAGGTGAAGAGGTATTAATTTCGCGCGACCAATCAATCGCAAAACCAAGTTTTTTGGCCTGTTTTCTAAAATTATCAATGTTAGTTTTGGTGACTTCCTGTGGAGCAGTGCCAGTTTTGATAGCATAATTTTCGGCTGGAAGGCCAAAAGTATCATAACCAAATGGACGCATCACATTTAAGCGTTGTTGCTGATAAAACCGCGTGAGAACATCCACAATGGTAAAGTTGCGAACATGCCCTACATGAAGACCAGCGCCGGACGGATATGGGAACATTTCAGCTAGCATCATCTTAGGCTTGCCCTTTTCTTCAGAAACTTTAAAAGCCTCT
The DNA here is from genome assembly GCA_030535695.1 of Candidatus Saccharimonadota bacterium. Lineage (GTDB taxonomy): Bacteria > Patescibacteriota > Saccharimonadia > Saccharimonadales > Saccharimonadaceae > Nanosyncoccus. Next base: position 1,579 of record JAUNRI010000065.1, read on the forward strand.
GTTTCTTCCCAAATCTTTTGCCATTTTTCTTCAATTTTTAGCGGTTCGTATCTATCCATAAAATATATTATAACACAATTTTAGAGATAAAAAAATAGCCCCTAGGGGCTATTTTTTTACCACACGCGAATCAAGATTTCGCCACCAAGATGGTTTTTCTTGGCATCCTTA
>JAUNRI010000066.1 GCA_030535695.1 Candidatus Saccharimonadota bacterium
GAGGGCACTGAAAAAGTGCCCTTCCTCTGACAAATAAGAGAATCCCGTCAAATTCACATGTTGGATTTGACAGGATTTCTTTATCTAACTTCTCTTCTTTTTATAAGTTCTTATTTCAATTTATAGGTGTCTATATTGGTGAAAATGACGAAAAAGTGCGAAGAAAGAACTTTCCTCAAGACAACTTTAGTATTCTCTTGAGGTTAGCCACAAAAATGGTCAATGCTCCTTGCATGCGCATACAATCCATCCCGTATGAGGTTGCTCTGTCATACCCCAACACATTCTTTAATTCCGCATTCTTGGCCTCTATCTTGTATCTTACACGGGCTTTCTCCTTGAATTCTTCCGTATTCTGGAAAGATTCTTGCCGTTTATGCTCCTCTGATTTTATCTGGACGGAATAGCTCTTGCTATTGGCTCCTTCCTTGTAACATCCTTTCCTTCTAGAGCAATTGCGACATTTGTCGACATCAAAGAAATAGACCATTGTACGGTTGACTCCTTGCCCCTTTTTCCCTTGGCATGCTTTTCTAACGGCCATATGACCGGCTGGACAAACGAACATTCCGGCATCCTTGTTGAACTCGAACTTGTCTTCTTCCTTTCTGAAGCCATGACTGATCACGGGATGAAGCTGTGCCACAAGCTCAAAACCTTTCTCTTCGTCTTGGGAAAGAATGATGTTGTCCTTACCGGAATAGGCTGTATCGCCAACCACCGTTTCAACCTCCATCCCGTTTTCACGGCTCTGTTTCACCAGTTCTTCCAATTGTGGACCGTCGCCTTTCTCGCCTGAAGTGACGATGGCAGCCGTAATGATACGTTCATCACTCATGGCAATATGGGTCTTGTAACCGAAGAAGGAATCATCCTCGCTCTTGTGGCCTGTACGGGCGTCCGTGTCCTTGGAAATGGTATAATGGTCTTCTATGTCATCCGCAACCTCCTTCAACATGTTCAGACGTTCCTTTATTTTGGGGACATTTGACAGTACCGCATTGGAAGAAACCGCATCAACCAAATCACGGGTATATTTCAATTCATGAGAAAGGTCGTTGTCCTCATTCTTTTCAGGCAATGATTCCTTGACCTCATCATCAAAGTCATAGATTACCTTGCGTAACTGTTTGGAACGGAGTTTCAATACATCTACAGAAGAATAGGGATTGCTACGTGAACCGGTATGCGTAGAATCCACTATAATGGTTCTGGATTTGATGATTCCCTTTTCCACCGCTAAGGAAACGGTCTTCTCAATCAACAGATTCATCAAATCGTTGTCCTTTAGGCGAAGTTTGCGGAACTTGCATAAGGAACTGGGATTTATCAAGGAAGTCTCTTCGGGTACCATACCCAAAAAGTATTTGAAGGACAAATCATACAGGGAATGCTCAACCACATCAACATCAGATAAGTCATATATAATCTTCAGAAGAAGATATTTGAACATGCGGACAGGACATTCTGCTGTACGTCCGTTATCTGAACAATATTTCGCCAACAACTCCTTACGGATAAAACTGAAGTCGACAAGGTCGTTGATTTGACGCAAGAGATTAGTCTTGGGAACAAGCAAGTCATACAGACTTGAATAATCACTGAACGGAAGAGTGGACTGAACTGGTAACATGATTCTTTATTTCTTACCATAAAGATACAAAAGAAATGGTACATATCCAAACTTTTGGATACATACCATCTCTTTTATTTTACCTAGGAAGGTACTTTTTCAGTACCCTC
>JAUNRI010000067.1 GCA_030535695.1 Candidatus Saccharimonadota bacterium
ATCGGCCCGCCCCACATCCGGTTTAAAATTCTAAATAATTGCGACAAACACCCCAATTATCGCCAAAATAATAAACGCAGCTATACACACCATAATATATACATTATATCACGTTTTTCATAACCTTTTTCACTTTTTCGATGTCTTCTTGCGTGTTATGAAGACCCAGCGAAAAACGAATGAGAGGCGGCATTTTTAAAACATGGTCCAAATAATAATGCACACAAAAGTATCCGGTTCTTGCCATGATATTCTCGCGAGAAAGCGCTTCGCCGAGCAAATGTGAATCCAGCCCATCCACATAAAATGACATGGTGGGATTTGGCTCTTTGTTGATTAAATGTACTTTAGAAGAGCCATTAAGAAAATCAAACATTTCCTGAGAGTTGTCCCGAAGATTTTGCCAATCTTTTTTGGATAAATGCTCCAGCCAATCGATTGCCGCACCCAGAGCTACAATTTCGCCCCAAGCCTGCAAACCTGATTCAAATCTGGTATAGCGATGTGCTTTATTCTCGGCCGACAAAACATATTTATCTTTTTCTACATCATCCACCATGCCGCCACCTAGCCAGTATGGCAGGAGAGATTTATCTAAATCATCTCGCCAGACTATCACACCAAGTGAAGGCGCATACATTTTGTGGGCAGAAAAACAAATTGCATCAACTTCTACACCTTTCAAAATATCCGACGAATGGGCCATAGCTTGCGCCGCATCAATAATCAAAATCCCCCCAGCTTTGTGCACGGCCTTAGTGAGCTCTTTAATATTCAAAAGTTTTCTACCATCAAAATTTGAGGCGCAATTTACTACCACAATCGCTTTTTCAAAATCATAATCAAAAATTGGAATCGAACCATCGTCATTTCTTTTCATTACTTCTCGTGGCAAGCCAGTTCTTTTAGAAAATGCTATTGATGCCAAAAATGGCGAATTATGCTCAATCTCAGAAGTCATAATTTTTTTAAATTTGCTGTGGTCGATTTGTGACAAAATCAAATTAATCCCATACGTAGTATTAAGAGTAAAAGACGTGGTATATTTTCTTTGTGGGAGTTTTAAAAATTTTAAAACTTTTTCGCGAGTACTTTCTACCAATTTATCAGTAATCTTCCCCCACTCGTATTTAACACGTTCGCCACAAGAATTGTGTTTGCAGTAATATCTCTCGAGTGTCTCCACTACCTCGTTTGGTCTTAAACTTTGGCACGCACAATCTAGATACACATCTCCCGATTTAAGATAATCAAAATCATTCATAAAACTATTATACAATAAAAAACTGCTATATATAATATATATAGCAGTTTTTGTAACAACTAACTAACTTATAAATTAAGCGAGCTCTACAGTAGCACCAGCCTCTTCGAGAGCTTTCTTCATAGCTTCGGCTTCGTCTTTTGCAACTTTTTCTTTAACGGTTGCAGGTGCGCCATCTACGATAGCTTTGGCTTCACCAAGACCAAGACCAGTAGCTTCTTTTACAGCTTTGATTACTGCAATCTTTTGTGCGCCTGCGTCTTTAAGGACCACGTCAAATTCAGACTTGCCTTCGTCAGCAGCAGCGCCGTCAGCGCCGGCAGCAGGACCAGCAGCCACTGCTACAGCGGCAGCAGCTGGCTCGATGCCATATTCGTCTTTTAGAGTGTTTTTGAGTTCATTTACTTCGAGAACGGTAAGATTTACCAATTCTTCAGCTAATTTTTTAA
>JAUNRI010000035.1 GCA_030535695.1 Candidatus Saccharimonadota bacterium
GCAGACCGCTGCGTAACCACTCCGCCAAAGCACCACGTATCTATATTATATCATACTTGGACGAATTGAATAAGACAGATACCAATCACCACTAGAATTGTAGCAATAAGATGAACTAGGATAGTCTTTTTATTTAATTTTTCACGGCCGAATCTAGGCCAGAGCAGAGTAAATAAAATCCCCATAAAGAAAATAAAAATTGGTTTTGAAGAATCAGAAATTGCTGAGACTAGTGCAACTGATGGTGCAAGAATAAGGGCTAAATTGGTGGCGAAATCTTTAACAATACAAGAGATAAAAGTAGCGATGAGTGGGCGTAAAACTTTGTGATGGGTAGTTTTTGAAACGTAGTGATAACGTTTGCGCCATTTGGGAGCGAGTGCTATAATTACAATATTGCCAAGGCCTTTGCCGATAAAAACGAACGCCATTTCGGTGATAAAATTAAGATCACTAGTGTTTTGTTGGACAAAAATCATAGCGCCAACTGCTACAATAAACACATTCAAAAAAGCATAAAAAGCAGCTTTCATTCTAATGTTTCGGCTACGTTTTTTGGTGGTGAGAATAACGAGAAGGGGTGCCGACAAAATAATTAAGAAGGCAATAAGCTGAACATAGGTGATAGTTTGGCCAAGGAAAAGCCACCCGAGAATTAAATAAATAATTGGAGAAAGTTGAATAAAAATACCATAATCGGTGCTTTCGCTAAGTTCTAGAGCTCTGTAATATGGTATTCCGGCAATGACACTACAAGCGCCGGAAAGAATAAATAGAATATAAACATGAAATGGTACGGCGGTGAAATCTACACCAGCGATAAGAGCGCAAATAATGCCGATGATAGGAAAAGCAAAACAATAAAAATATTTTTGGGCAACAGCGGTTTTGCCTTTGAAATAGTCGCAAGAAATGTAGTTGTCGATAAAAATACGTGTAGAATCGGCAATTACAGCAATGGCAATAAAAATCAACCAGTCCATATATAAATATTAACATTTGACTACTGATTTCGCTAGTGCTAAACTAGAAAAAAGGAGCAATAATGAAAATAGCAAGTATTACTATTGGCGGTTGGTTCCAAAGAACGATGTTGCAACTGTCCGAAGTTTATGATTTTTTACGCGGTGAAGAACCAAAATTAAAATTGGATTCAAAAAAGTTTGCTGAACTTAGGCAGAATTTAAATATTGGGAATATTGAATATGGTGTTTCGGGGGAAGAGTTTGTGTATTTTACAACGAGCGATAATGTAGCGGTGAAGATTTTTGAAGATGGTTTGATCACGCTCAACAATAAAGAGGTTTCGCTTGATACATTTTTTGCGGACATTCAAAAAGTACAAGATTATTACGAAAAACAATTATCACCAGCACTTAATTATTTGTTTTCTTTGGGTGCGCCGGTACCAAAAGAACTTGCGGGAATTAAAAGCGTCTATCCATATTTTATTGTACTCGAAAAAGCTACTCAAGCAGACATGCAGCAACTACTTTCAAAGACTGAAGGTCAACAGTATTTTGAATTTAAAAATTCTAAATACGATGTTTTACGTGGAAATAAATATTATTTTATTAACAACAAAACTAAATCTTCCACGGAAATTGAACGTTATATTGAAGAACAGATTTTTATGAGGGAGTTTAAAGGGCAACTACATAGATATCTTAATATTCACAGAATTATTTGGGAAAAAATTGATGACGTAAAAGAGCATTCTAAGGTTAAAGGTTCGGAAATTGTGAAATTTACAACACAGCTAGAAAGTTATGCCAAAACGATTAATTTGATCGATGGGCGGATTAACCAAATGGGTACGTATCTTCCAACGCGTGAAAAAATTGCTAAAGACGATAAAGATTTGGCGGAATTTTTGGAAATTTCGGGGTATCGTTATGAAACTTTGCGTGACACCTTGGAATATATTAAATATCTTTGGGATATGACGGAAAATTATGTAAGAGCGGCAGAGAAGCAATTTGCTGGGATTAAGTCTGATGTAACGAGTAAATCGGTGACATCGCTTACTATTGTAACTTCTATGAGCGCAGGTGCGGCGATTTTGTCACTCTTTACGGAGTCTGAACCAGAATTTACTACATTCGGCTTCATTTATTTCTTTATTCTGGCTTTGATTGGATGGGGTTCACAGAAGATTCTGTCGTATATTTCTAAGCGGCAAAAGTATGATGTGACTGATGTGGAATACGAGAAAAACATCAAATAATGTGATATAATATTGTATATATAATATAAGGAGTGGAAAATGCCTATAGGAGCAACAATTGCAATAGTAGTGGTAGTCGTAATCGTTTTGATTATCGCAATTATTGCTGGAACTTATAATAGTTTGGTAAGAACCAATGAACGCGTAGAAGAAGCTTGGAGCGACATCACCGTTCAACTCAAATATCGTGCGGATTTGATTCCAAACGTAGTAGAAACCGTAAAAGGTTACGCCAAACACGAAAAAGAAACTTTTGAAATGGTAACGGCAGCTCGTTCTGCAGCGATGGGTGCAAAAACTGTAAAAGCAGCAGCTGAAGCTGAAGGCGAAATGCAAGCTGCACTTTCTAAAATTTTTGCAATTGCAGAAGCTTACCCAGAACTTAAAGCTAATGAAAACTTTAAGACTCTTCAAGGTCAACTTCAAGACGTAGAAGATAAAATTCAAGCAGCACGTAGATTCTACAACTCTGGCTGTAAAGAACTTAACGCAAAGATTAAAACTTTCCCAACCAACATTATTAATAATATGGTTGGTCATTTCAAGAAGCGCGATTACTTTGAAGTGTCTGAAGCTGAAAAAGCTAAGATCGACAACGCGCCAGATGTTAAATTTTAAATATGTATAAACAAATCGCACAGAACAAAAGAAGAACAATTGTGATAATGATGGTTTTTGTAGCCATCATTATTGCGGTGGCAGCAGTTGTAGCGTATTTTGTGAATGACTGGTGGGTGTTACTCTGGGTCAGTATTGCGGCAATTATTTATGCTGTGATTCAATATTTTGTGGCGGGTTCAGCGGCCACAATGATGGCTGGTGCTAAAGAAATTGAAAAGAAAGATTGTCCGAGACTTTGGAATGCGGTGGAAAATTTGTGCATTACTACGGGCTTACCAATGCCGAAAGTATATTTGATTGACGATAAAGCGCCAAATGCTTTTGCGACGGGGCGAGATCCGCAACATGCGGTGGTAGCGGCCACCACTGGTCTTCTTGATATTATGAATGATAAAGAACTGACTGCAGTGATGGCACACGAAATGTCGCATGTAAAGAATTACGATATTAGGGTATCGATGATTGTGTTTGGTTTGGTTTGTGTGATTGGGTTAATTTCTGATATTGCGATGCGGATGATGTTTTATGGGAATCGCCGTCGTAATAACGAAGGTAGCCCGGTGGCATATATATTAATAGTACTGGCGGCGATTTTTGCACCATTTTGTGCGGCGATTGCACAAATGGCAGTATCGCGCGAGCGAGAATATCTAGCCGACGCTTCGGCAGTGAATATTACACGCTATCCAGAAGGGATGATTGATGCGCTTAAGAAGCTTCAATCGCATAGCCAGCCGATGAAAAATCAAAATTCGGCTGCTGCCTCAATGTATATTAACGATCCGCTTAGAAAAGGCTTTTTCAATAATTTGTTTAGTACACATCCTCCATTAGAAAAACGGATTGAGAGGCTTGAACATGGCAAGTGGACCTTCTAAAGTTTTTAAGCACCGTTCGTTTAAAAGGTCTTATCGCGAAGATTATAAGCGAGATTTAGAAGTGCCGGGGATGATGTATCATATTTTGAATTCGTTTCGGTTAATTTTTAAAAACTGGAAAATTTTTGTGCCGCTTCTTATCGTGGTGGTGGTGGCCTCGATATTATTTGTGGGGTTAATGAGCGAAGACACTTATACCGAAATTCAAACGGTGATTGATAAAACGGCGGCAGAAAATGGAGCGAACATCGGGACTTTTGCAAAATCGGGTTTGCTTTTAATCTCTACGGTATTTACGGGTGGACTTTCGGCTAATACTACGGCGGGAGCGTGGGTATTTGTGGCTTTGATATTTTTGATAATTTTTTTGGTGACGATTTTTATTTTGCGACACAAAATGGCAGGGAATAAAGTAGGGCTGAGAGATGCTCTTTATAATTCGATGACGCCGCTCCTTTCTTCTTTTGTGGTGCTTGTAGTGGCGGTGATACAGACTATTCCAATTATGCTGCTTATCATTGCTTATTCGGCGGCGATTGAAACACATTTTCTAGATACGCCGTTTTATGCGTTTTTGTTTTTGGCGTTTGCGGTGTTGATGATTTTACTTTCGGGTTATCTACTTTCTAGTTCTATTATGGCACTGGTGGCGGTTTCGGCGCCGGGACTTTATCCATTAGACGCTTTAAAAACAGCTAGTGAATTAATGGCGGGAAGACGGATTAGATTTATTTTGCGGATGGTGGCACTGATAATTACTTTGGTGGTGATGTGGGTGCTCATCATGATGCCACTTATAATGTTTGATTTATTTATGAAACAATTTGAATGGACAAGGTTTATTCCGTTTATTCCGATTTGTTTGGTGATGATGACGTGTTTTACGGCAATCTATGTTTCGACGTATTTTTACACGTATTATCGCTGGATATTAAAGTTCGATACAAAGGAGGAAAATGGAAAAAAGCGCCGCCGAAAAAAGAATTCTTAAATTACGTGATTTGATTAATGATTACAGGTATCATTATCATGTTTTGGATGAGTCGATTATGAGTGAAGCGGCGGCGGATTCGTTGAAACATGAACTTTCGGAACTAGAAGCAGAATATCCAGAGTTAATTACGCCAGATTCACCTACACAACGGGTGGCGGGACGGGCTTTAGATAAATTTGAAAAAGTCACTCACGAAAAAAGAATGATTTCTCTTGCTGATGTATTTTCTACGGCGGAGGTCCTAGATTGGATTTCTCGGAACGAAAAATTGATTCCCGGCGGGAAGATTTCCGAATTTTTTACCGATATCAAAATGGATGGACTAGCTTGTTCTTTGAAATATAAAGATGGGATTTTTGTGCAGGCGGTGACGCGTGGGGATGGGTTGGTCGGCGAAGATGTAACGCTCAATGTAAAAACGATTGAAAATATTCCACTAAAAATTGATATTGATGAAGCGGAAGTGCGCGGGGAGATTATTATTTTCAAGAGAGATTTTGAAAAGTTGAAGGGGGAGTTTGCAAATCCGCGGAATCTTGCGGCGGGGTCGATTCGGCAGTTGGACCCAAAAATTGCAGCATCAAGACCTTTGAAATTCATTGCCTATGATTTGGTAAAGCCAAATCTTCCGACACATAAAGAAGCTTATGAGATGCTTCGAAGACTTGGTTTTCAGACTTCGGGTGAAGATAGAGTTTTTAAAGGTACAGATATTGATGGGCTTTTTGATTATATTAAAAAATTGGACGAATATCGTAAGGGTTTGAAATTTAATACTGATGGGATGGTGATTAAAATTAACGATCGCAAGATTTATGATGACCTTGGGATTGTGGGAAAAACTCCACGAGGAGCGGTGGCCTATAAATTTCCAGCTGAAGAAGCCACGACAGTAATTAAAGATATTGTGATTTCGATTGGACGGACGGGTGCGGCCACGCCAGTGGCTTTGTTTGAGCCAGTCTCATTGGCTGGGACAACTGTAAAACACGCATCACTTCATAACGCAGATGAGATTGCAAGACTAGATGCGAGAATTGGCGATACAGTAATTATCTATAAGGCCGGTGATATTATCCCGCAGGTGAAGGAAGTTTTGACGACTTTAAGACCGGAGGACGCCAAACCGTTTGATTTTGAAGCAGCGTTAAAAAAACAATATCCGGAGCTTGAGTTTGAAAGACCAGCGGGTGAAGCGGTGTATCGAGTGAAGGGCGAAACTTCGGATTTTATTTTAAAACGAGCGATTGAATATTACGCGTCTAAGCCAGCTTTAAATATTGAAGGTTTGGGTGAAAAAAATGTAGTGGCGCTGGTTGATTCTGGTTTAGTAAAATCGATTGCGGATCTTTATCGTTTGACAGTGTCACAAGTTGCAAAACTAGAAAGATTTGCAGAACTTTCGGCGTCTAATTTGGTGGAAGCAATTGCCGCATCCAAAAATCCTGCGCTTTCTAAATTTATTACGGCGCTGGGGATTCGCCATGTGGGCGCGCAGACGGCAGTTTCGTTAGCTAAAAAATTTGGGAGTTTGGATAATTTAATAAATGCAACGGAAGAAGATTTGCTAGCGATTCCGGATGTGGGGGAGATTGTGGCAGAGTCAATTTTGGCCTGGTTTAGTGATGAAGATAATGTGAAGTTATTGAATGAACTTCACGAGCTTGATGTGTGGCCGGAAGAAGTCAAAAGTGCTAGTTTGCCGCTTGAAGGAAAATCTTATATCGTAACTGGAACTTTGGCTAGTATGGGCCGTGAAGAAGCGGAGGATAAATTGCGTGAGCTTGGTGCGACAGTGACTTCGTCTGTCACTAAAACTACTACGGCTTTGATTGTAGGTGAAAAACCAGGTAAGTCTAAAACTGACAAAGCAGACAAACTGGGAATTTCTAGGATTTCCGAAGCTGAATTTTTGAAATTGATTGGAAAATAAAAAGTGCCCCCTAGATAATCTAGGGGGCGAAGTTTGGTGTGTATGGCTTAAGAACCGTAAGGAGTGGTATAGCCAAAACTTTGAACAGCCCTTGTTTCATTGGGGGTGGAGCCAAACGTAACCATGGTGCCGGTAGACGTAACATAATAATATCCTGATGGTAAAACTCGACCATTGCTAGATACACCAGCGCGGCCGGCTTTCCAGCGGAATAGAATGTCGCGAGCAAGTGGCAAAAGGCTTCTGCCATAATTATCAACAACATTGGTTCCGTAATCGTAATTAAAATTACCGGCTACAGTACAGACATTAGCTCCTTTGCCGCTGGCATCTACGGAATTCATGACGGCCCAGCCTACAGCAGCTTGGGCGCTTTGGCTAGCTACTCCGTGAGCATAAATCCAGATGATTCTGGCTAAAGTAGCGGCTTGATCTTCGGTACTGGCGTCATAGACATCGAGGATGCCACCATAATAATTATAACTACTGTAGTTGTAATAATTATTATTTTGGTTGTTATGCTTATTGCAAGGGTCCTCCCAGGGCTTGTTCCA
>JAUNRI010000068.1 GCA_030535695.1 Candidatus Saccharimonadota bacterium
CGGTATTTCATGGCTGTATCTTCAGTCATGACTTCCTTTACTTCGGTTGAGAGCTGGATGTCGTTGGCATCGTAGAACATGATGACGTTGTCCAATCCCAAGTGACCGGCTACACGACCGGCACCTTGTGATACTTCTTCTTGGATACCACCATCAGATATATAAATGTAAATAGTTTCCTTGTTGAATGTAGGGTTGCCTGTACGTGCAGCCAAGAATTTAGCAGCAATAGCGGCACCGATACCATAAGTGTGTCCTTGGCCGAGAGGACCCGAAGAGTTTTCAACTCCACGCATCACATTCAATTCCGGGTGTCCTGGAGTAGGAGAACCCCATTGGCGGAATTGTTGCAAATCTTCAAGAGTGAAGTGACCTGTCATTGACAATACACCATACAACATCGGCGACATATGTCCCGGGTCAAGGAATAGACGGTCTCGACCTTCCCACTTTGGGTTTTCCGGATCATACTGCAAATATTCACTATACAAAACGTTGATGAAATCGGCACCACCCATTGCACCACCTGGGTGTCCGGATTTAGCCTTTTCTACCATTGCTGCAGTCAGGATACGGATGTTATCTGCTGCATGATTCATAATTTTAATATCGTTCATAACAGATTAGGGTGTTGATTTTAGTGCAAAGATAGCTAATTCTTTAATATATCTAAAAAAATACCGCCTAATTAGTAGGCGGTATTCCCTTTTTATACGTTTTTTTATGATTCTTAGAGTAATTTGCGAGAACCATCGCTGATTACAACGTCATAAACCTTAGGACTGCGACTAAATTTTTCTTTGAAACGTTCCTTTGCTGTAGTGATGAATGTTTCGTACAATTCGTTCTTCACGAGGTTGATTGTACATCCACCGAAGCCGCCACCCATTACGCGTGAACCTGTCACTCCGCAATCGAATGCTACATCGTTCAAGAAGTCGAGTTCTTCGCAGCTTACTTCGTACTTCTTGCTCATGCCGTAATGAGTTTCGTACATTTTTTGGCCTACTGTTTCGTAATCGCCCTTTTCCAAAGCATCGCAAACATCAAGTACACGTTGAATTTCTTCGATTACGTATTCAGCACGCATATAGTCTTCTTCTGAAACTTCAGCCTTCACTTCTGCCAACATTTCCAAGGTACAATCGCGCAAGAATTCTACACCTTCGTGCTTCTTAGCGATAGCAGCTACTACGTTTTCGCAGCTTTCACGGCGCTTGTTGTAAGCAGAAGAAGCAAGTTCGTGCTTAACTACAGAGTCAACCAATACCAAACGATAACCTTCCGGCTTGAATGGGAAATATTGGTATTCCATAGAACGGCAATCCAGGCGCATCAAGCTACCTTCCTTTCCGAATACAGAAGCAAACTGGTCCATAATGCCGCACTTCACACCACAATAGTTGTGTTCTGTTGCTTGACCTACTCTTGCTAATTCGAACTTGTCAATCTTGTTCTCGCCGAACAATTCGTTCAAGGCATAAGCGTATGTGCTTTCCAAAGCAGCTGATGAAGACATACCGGCACCGAGAGGAACGTCACCTGCAAAAGCAGTGTTGAAACCTTTTACCTCTACGCCGCGCTTAATCATTTCGCGACATACACCGAAGATGTATCTTGCCCAGCTGGCACGTGGAGCATCTTCTTCGTTCAA
>JAUNRI010000036.1:0-3252 GCA_030535695.1 Candidatus Saccharimonadota bacterium
CATTGCGTGGATTTTCACAAACCATGCGATCTGCTGGAAGATCACAAGGAGTACCCTTACCGCCATCAGCATTCTTAGTGAAGAAGTAAATAGTCTGCTTCTTGCCGCCACGGAGAGTCACCTCTGATTTGCGTAGATAGTATTTTACACCTTTACCGTTGGTATGTTCGTAAGCCATTTCAGCTTTCCTCCTTAAAGTTATTATATTCTTATCTTATGACCCCGAGATTAAATTGTCAAGAGGTTTTTTGAACTTTTATATAAATAACAGGGATAATCTGAGTACCAACCAAACCAAAAACCTGATAAAAATTACAACAATCACTATCCCCGTAATTAAGAGTAAAAATCCCAAAATAGACGGTGCCCACACCGGTGAAGCATAATTATGCCGGAATAATTCCGTAGAAGGAAGCGAAGCAATAATCGTGTCTTGAATCTCGGTGGCCGAAGGATATTTATTAATTTCCGTAATCATACAGTTGATAAAATTCGGATTGTCCCAAGTCCAACCGTTAGCAAGGGCCAAAGTCTTACAAGTATCTCCTGCCATACCGTAAATATTCCCATTTGGATTGCTATCGCCCGCAAATTTTGCTTCCGCATCATTAAGAGCTGCTGTCGCCGCTCGCACATATTGATGTTCTAGATAAAACGGCCCCGTCCCAAACGACACTACTTGCTCGCCATTATCTTCCACAACATTTATCACAATATGTGAAAATACAAACTCCTTCAAAGCCACTAAACCATCCGCAATCGCCGCATCATCATTCGCTTCATCCGCCGCCATCACCGCATCCCGAAGTTCCGTCATCTTCACATGATTCAAACGCAACAAAGTCGCATCTATAAATAGTAACGGCACCAATATCAAAAGCAGTACCCAAGTTTTTAACTTTTCTTTTCTAAATCTCAAGAATCGTTCTTTGATTTTTTTATGCCACCCTCTTAAATCCATATTTCTATTATACTCCCATTATGGCCACAAATACATCATCCATTGTTCAAAATTAGAATATTCCTTCTTTTCTTCCGAAACACTTGCTACTTCTGTCGCATGTTTATTTTTAGCATTTTCCGAATTTTCTGGCATGTAAACCATGTTTTCACCTTCTAATTGCTTCCCCGCGAATTTTCGTGCTGCCAATTCTTGATATTCATCTGTCGCGTAATAAGCGTTTTCTAATTCTTCTGTTTCAATTTCAATTTTTCGAAGCTGCAAATTTTTCTCCGCCGCATTAAGTCTCTCTGAGAGTTCCCAATTCCTACTCATTGCTTCAATCGAACGGTAAGTCCAGTTCAGACACAGGATAATCGCGAGCACTAAAATCACATTTTCAATCGTCAAATATTCATGTCTAAGTTTATATTTAAACCTCCGAAATTTCGTGGAAAACGCATTCATATATAAATAATTATAGCACAAGTTTTTTGCACATCATTACAGTAATGTGGTATAATAGTCTCATGGATAGACTGCAGTATGATGGGCCTGTAGTGCTCGCAATCTTGGATGGTGTGGGTCTCGCTCCTGATGGACCGGGCAACGCAGTAAGTAGAGCCAAAACCCCATTTCTAGGTAAAATAGCAAAAGAGTATCTTCATATCGCTCTTGATGCTTCCGGCGAAGCCGTTGGATTATCCGAAGGTCAAATGGGCAATTCCGAAGTCGGCCACTTGACTATCGGTTCTGGCCAAGTTGCCAAACAAGGTATCGCTGCCATCAATGCTGCTTTTGACAAAGGCGAAGTCTTCAATTCCGAAGCTTGGCGTAGTGCTGTTACCAAAGCCTTAAACGGCGGCACACTTCACTTTTCTGGTATTTTTTCCGATGGTGGTGTTCACAGCCATATGGCACATCTAGAACAAATGATCTCCCGCGCTTATGCCGAAGGTGTCCGCAATATGCGTGTTCACGCTATTTTCGACGGCCGAGATGTCGATCCATTTTCTTCCAAGCTCTACATTCAGAGATTCGAAAATTTTGCTCGCAACTTCCGTGATGCCGACATCCGCATCGCTTCCGGCGGTGGCAGAATGGTTTGTGTAGCCGACCGCTATGAAAACGACTGGCCCATGGTCAAAAAAGGATTTGATATGATGGTCAAAGGCGAAGCCGAATTTTACTTCCGCACTCCAGAAGAAGCTTTGCAAATTTTACGCCGTATTAATCCAGATGTTCAAGACCAATATTTACAGCCATTTGTGATTGTCGATGATATGGACAAGCCTATCGGCACAATCAAAAAAGGCGACGCTCTTATTTACTTCGATTTTAGAGCCGACCGCGCTATCGAAATTGCTCAAGCCTTCACTTATTACGATTTTCCATATTTTGACCGCGGCGAATATAGCCCAGACGACGTTTATTTCGTTGGTATGACCGAATATAATTCCGACACTCACGTGCCAGAGCACCGCTTAGTCCAACCAGCCAAAGTTCTTGGTACTCTAAATAAATTCCTCGAAGCTAGAGGTGTATCGCAACTTGCCGTCTCCGAAACTGTCAAATTCGGCCACGTCACTTATTATTTCAATGGTTGCAGCTACGAAAAAGCCAAAGGCGAAGAACACATCGAAGTAGAATCTTACACTGAGCCATTTGAAACTAGGCCTTGGATGAAATCGGCCGAAATCGCCGATGCCGTGATTAATAATATGGCTAATTACAAATTCGTCCGCCTTAATTTCCCTGGCGGCGACATGGTGGGCCATACTGCCGATATCGAAGCCACCATTTTAGCTATGGAAGCAATCGACTTATCTCTACAACGCATCGCCGAAGCCGTAGATAAAATTGGTGGTATGATGATTGTCGTCGCCGACCACGGCAACGCCGAAGAATTATTAGATGCAGACGGTAATAAAAAGACCGCTCACACCACTAACCAAGTTCCTTGCATCTTCTATGACAACACCAAAAATCGCGAAGAATACGAACTTTCCGACGTTCTAAATCCTGGCCTTTCTAATCTCGCCAGCACTATTTCTATGCTCCTAGGTTATAAGGATTTCCCTACAGCCTGGAGCAAGCCTTTAATCAAAGTTCTCTAATTTACTTCTTGTCAAAGTTAATTTTGTTTCTAGAATATCTTCTTTCAATCGAGAATGCAATTACCACAGGAAGTATGGCGATTCCTGCAAATATTCCTAAACCAATAGCGGTAGCCGATCCACCGATATTTGTAAATTTACCGGTATCTGGTACGGCAACAGTCTCATCAGCTGGATCTATTGGATCCACTGGAT
>JAUNRI010000036.1:3262-6853 GCA_030535695.1 Candidatus Saccharimonadota bacterium
GCCGCCTCAACCGTAAAATGCGCTACCCCCACTCCACCATCACTATAATTTACCGTCACCGTATGACTGCCAATGCCAAGAGTGTTAAGATAATCCGCTGCAAATTCAATAATCGTACTACCTGCCTTAATTTCATAATAAGTTGGGCTCAGTACCACGCCGTCCATCAAGATATCCGTTACCAAAGTATGATCAGCATCAAATTTCAAAATTAGTTTTATACCAGAATCTGTTACATAAACCCCATTGTCACCATCAATTACCGGTACATCATGTTTTGGTGGTACAACCACAATTCCAAAACCAAAATTCTCATTATAAAGAGTCGGTAAACCGTCAAAGAAAGCACTGTTTATCAAAAGTGTAAAACTAAAAGCTTCATACGGAAGCACATCAGTTATTTTATATTTTGCCGTCCAAATTACATCACCCTTATTGAGCGGAATAAAGTCCCCAGCAGTATAAATAGCCCCAGCAAAAATACCAGTAGATACATCATTAATTACCACAAAATTAGGCGAAGCATCTATTTTTGGCCCAGGGATTAACGAATCAAGCTCAAAATAAGTTTTGGTAGTAGTGGGAGCCGTATCTTCAATCAAAGGAAACATTCCTTCTATTGAAGCAAAATCAAGTGCATCCTCATTTGCAATTACAGATACTACCAAATGATAAGGATCATCTGGATATATTGTAGCCACCGAAGTAGTAATTGGTCTCGTATCCCCAACCGCTAGAGCCCCCTTCATTGGCAACATTACTACTGCAAGTGCTATCGCCATAATAATCTTGATTTTTTTAAGCATACGGTAACTCCTTATTTTTATTTTATGTTTTTGTGTGTATGACTAATACACCTTTATCATAACACGCTTTTGTTTATTTTGTCAAGAAAAAAAGCGTTGTAAAAACTACAACACTTTTTCCATATTTATTTTAGACTTTTGGCACTTGTTGCGTAATACAGTGAATGTTTCCGCCACCAAGTAAAATTTCCCGAGCGTAAATTGGTTCAATTGTACGATCTGGGAACAGCTCTTGAAGAGTTTTTACCGCATCCGCATCGTGTGGATCATTAAATACTGGCAAAATAATTGCACCGTTACAGTTATAGTAATTAATGTATGATGCTGGAAGCCTGTCGCCTTCATTGCGAGGGAAAGTCCCTTCCACTACGTCAACACCTTCAGATTCTTCCTTAGTAATTGTAATTACGTTTGGAACGTGAATTTTTACAATTTCTAGTTTCCTGCCCTTAGCATCGGTTACAGATTCTAGATATTCCAAATCTTTCACCGAGCGTTCGTGTTGTGGATCATCTTGATTGTCTTCCCAGGCCAAAACTACTTTACCCGGCGCCACAAACTGACAAATATTATCTACGTGGCCATTAGTGTCTTCATCCTTATAAACACCATAAGGAATCCACAAAACTTTTTCGGCACCCGTATAATCCAAAAGATATTTTTCAATTTCTTCTTTAGACTTACCTGGATTTCTGCCTTCTGATAACAAAGTTTCTTCCGTCACGAGAAGTGTACCTTCGCCGTCTGAGTGAATCGAACCGCCTTCAAGTACAAAATCATCCGTACGATATCTATCTACATCTTCGATATTTGCCATCTTGCTAGCTATCATATCATCAAGATCCCACGGGAAATAAATACCGTCAACCAAACCACCATAGCCATTAAATGCCCAGTCTACAGCACGCATTTCGCCCTTACCATTCACTACCATCGTAGCGCCAGTATCACGAATCCAGGAATCATTGTTAGAAATTTCTACCACCGATACATTTTTCATATTCATACCAAGAACGTGTGAATATTGTGATTGGTTTACACCCAAAATTACCGGCTCATATTTAGCGATAGTTTCTACCACTTGTTTAAATGCAGCTTGTGCTGGCTTTGCCCCACCCCGCCAGTTGTCTGGACGTTCCGGCCACAAAAGATAGGTACACTCATGCTCCGAAAGCTCACTTGGCATATAGAACCCATCTTGTTTTGGAGTTGAATTTAGTTTCATAAAATCCTTTCTGATTAAAAAGTAGCAAGATTTTATCTTGCTACTTTTAATAAATTTTATCTTTTAGCTTTTTTAGCAATTTTCTTTTTATGATCTTTTCTAACCATATTAAGTACCATGATTTCACCCACCACGATACATACAGCCGTAGAAATAATCAACACATTATTAGTTTCCCATGTAAGAGCTAGGTCGTCTGGCACAGGCACAAGTGTAAAGAATAATGCTACAAAGAGAAGTAGAAGTGGCACAAGCCCCATCAACCATCTAAGCACTGGACCAACTTTTACCCAGTAACCATTTTTAACTTGTGGACCTTTTTTGTGTAGTTTGATAAACGCTGCAAACATTGGAATGTACGAAAAGAGTAGACATACTAAGGAGAGCGAGAAGAATGCCCAGAACATATTTGAGAAGTTCGCAAGGAGTTCTTCGTCTACACCCATTTCTGGTAATACATAAGTAATAAAGATACCAGCTACCGACAAAATTGCCGAGATAATGCCAGTCCAAATACTTACTACATAAGGTGCGCCATCTTTATTTCTTTTTGCCCAAGACTTTGGAAATGCACCATCTTCTGCCGCATATGCTGTCACAGAGTAGACACCAAATGTCCAGGAAGAAATGTTAGAAATAAGTGTCAATATAAAGAGCCCGCCCACTACAATAGTAATGGCTTGAATGGCAGCTTCGCCAATTCCTGCATTAGCCATAAGCACATTGTAGGAATCTAGGAAACCAGTATTGGTTTCAATTTCAGAAAATGGAGTGCCTACACCCATACCAAATGATGGGAAGATGTAGAAAATCGCAATCAAGATACCACCGAGTACGATTGCTTTTGGAATTTGCTTCTTTGGTTTGTCCATATCATCATAGAACGTACCGACCACTTCAAAGCCAAGCATATTAAAGATAATAAGGGATACAAAGCCAAGACCAGCCCAGTCGATACCACCATTAGCCGAAGCTAGTGGTACGAAATCCTGCCATCCCTCTACTGGGTTTGCAGTACCCTTGGTGAATAATACGTAAAGACCGAGAAAACCAATTGCACCAAGAAGAATCATCTTGATTACAGCCCCGATATTCGATACCCAGTCAGACTGAGAAATCCGGAGCATACCAAGAATAGATACGAGTGCAATATAGAATAGCTGGATAGAAAGTACCATCCACATTTCCATCTCGATACCAAACATTTGCATGATCATCGTCGTAATAAGATCAGCAAGCGAGGCGATCCATAGTGGGAAGTTTACCCAATAAAACCAAGCTACTCTAGCGGCCCATTTCTTGCCAAAAGCTTTCTTGATCCAGGTATACATACCACCCTCGGACGGATATTGCGTACCCAGCTCTGCCGAGATAAGAGCATACGGTACGAAGAAACCAATGAGCATAATCGCCCACCAGAGATACATTTGATTCCCGATGGCGGCGGTAGGTGCTACTGCGTCGGCCACGAGAATAATACAGACTGTTGCAAATACAGCAGAAAGCAGCCTGAACTTATATTTCTTCTTTGGCATTATTTGCCCTCCTTTTGTTGTTTAA
>JAUNRI010000037.1 GCA_030535695.1 Candidatus Saccharimonadota bacterium
CAAGCGCGTGGAGATTATGGGCGGCGCGTTTGAGGGCGTGACGGGCGTGATCAGGCGCGTGAAGAGGTGTAAGAGGGTAGTGGTGGAGATAGAAGGTGTGGCGAGCGTGGCGATAGCGTATGTGCCGGCGGGGATGCTAAAGGAGATTGGGTAGATGGACTTTGTAATTTAAACTAAAGGTAAATATATGAATGAGATAATAATTGCTTTCTTGACTGCATTAGTTGGCGGCTTGATTGGTACTTATGGTGGAGCACGCTTCTTGAATCTGCGTGAGGACTATAAGATGAAGAAAGTCCGCGCGATTGCAATAAAGGCCTTGGACGTGATAAAGAAGTATTCGAAGCAATCGTATATGAATGCTGAGAGTGATTTTAACACGTCACTTTCTATAACTGAAAAGCGCATGGTGATCGTGGCTCTGCATAAGTTGGGCATTCCAATGGGTGTGCCAGCCAATGAGGTTTTTGACATCCGAAAGATTCATTTCCTTGATAAAATGATTGATAAGGATGAGATAGACGGCATTGTGTTTCAGATTGAAAAGGGATACTGTGATAATTTGTTCTATCAAGATCCAGATTCGTACTTCGCTGCTAACTACACTTTGTTCGCTATGAGAAATGCTGGTAAGAAGTATGTCAAAGAGATACTGTCGAAGATGGTGATTAATCCAGAAACGAAGCAGTTTAAGGAGCGGATGAATGACCTTAGCCAGATTTTTTCACTTGGAGAATTCAAAGCTATACAGGTGCTGAGGGAGCAGGTGCGCGACCAGATGTATTTTGATGAGAACGGACAGCCGATAAAAGAAAAACTAGATACGCTTATTAAGGATATAGACTTGGGTCTGTGGGATTCCTATCTGATGTGGAACTATGAGGCATATCAAAGTGTAATGATGCAGATAAAGATGGGGCAGGTAATAGCAGGGGCTGCGCAGAGGACGGTAGTGAATGAGGAGAAGCATTTTAAAGGTTAAAGGAGATTGTTAAAGGAATGTGGCAGTTTGCCAGGTTCCTTTTTGTGCCTCAATGGGGGCGGAGAAGAAACTGAAATCTCGACGGGTAAAACGCCGAGCGCAATACAAAATACAATAAAGTGAAAGTAATGGTTTATTCTGAAATAAAACATCCAGTGCCAGAAGGTACATATAGATGCACGCAGATTCGGCTTTTGGAGAATAAAACGAAAGATGACTATCATTTGTTTACCATTCTCGAAAAACTGGAGCCAGATATGCAGGGATATGTGCTGCCTGCACCAGTGCCAAACCGTTCTGATTTTGGAGATGGAAAGAAAGACACTTTTAAGGTATATTGGCTACAATGCGATTATGAGGTAACAAAGAATTTCCTGAATACCCCGCAGAATAACTTTACACTCAATGATGGTAATTGTGATTTTATACTAAAGTTCCTCAATAAGGACTTTACAGAGGAACCATGTTGTGGCGCTTATTTTGTGCTACCACTATGCCATGAATTGCTACCGACAAGAAAAGGACCAGCATACGTGAAGACCTATTTGGATAAGGGTAGAGATGTAGAAAAAGTAGTAGCGCAGCATGAATACCTGAGAAAACAGATAGACCAAGCATCGGAGGCACTTTTCGGACTGAAACTTACTGAATGGCCAGAGCATTTAGGTAATATATACATGGTATGGCACCATGAGGAAATTAGAAATCTTGAAATAAGAAGCAATGACAGCCCATACGGTGTTTTTATCCAAATAGAAACCAGACAAGGACACCACAAAGGCGGTGAAATTGTGATATGGGATGCCCATGATGCAGGATCGGTAGTGACCAATAACTGTTATCACATAGAACCAGATGAGAGAGAGGTGTTCATTAAAACCAACGATTACCCTCATCTGTTCAGAGTGGACTATTACGATGCAGACGGAAGATTGGTTGCATTCAACAAGTCGTACACCTTTATCTCGTGTATCAAAAGCTCTTTTTCGCTTGGAGTGAAAGAGGTTGTGATGGTGAAACAGAATGAAGACGGAAGTGAAACAAAGTCTGAGCCAGTGATGAAATACTCAAAGGAGCAGACTTCAGTTATCGGGAAACCCATTAAGAACCAACATTCCTATTTCGCTCTTCATAAGTTTGACCATGATAAAGAAAAGTTGGAAAACAGCAGGGAATTCATATTCTTTGATGGGAACAAGGAAGATACGGCTCAGCAAGAAAACCTGGACAAAGCAAAAGAAGCAGTCAGAGACATTTTGAACAGGGCAAGAGAAGTGTTGTATGTTTGTGATCCCTATTTTCATGATACAGACTTTGAAGAATACATTCACTATATCCGGAGTTCGGAGGTGAAGATACGCATCATTAACAGCAAAGCTGATGTTGGCGTAAAGGGCTTGAAGAAACTGATACCAATTATCAAAGGATATAACAAGGGAATGAATGTGGAAGACTATATAACGTGTCGTGTACTGAAAGGCGAGAAGTCGATGCTTCATGACCGATTTATCATTGTGGATAATCAGGTTTGGAATATGGGGTCTTCGTTTGGCGAATTTGGAGCCAGAGCCTGTACGCTAAGTAAACTATCTGAATCGGCAGGCAAAATAGTGAAGGGCTATGTTGAGGAATGGTGGAATGGGGAACTGACACGTTCCCTTTACGACTATGAAAACGTAGCAGAACCAAAACAGTGTGTGGTTTGCGAGACTCTGAAAAAACTCTATAAGAAACTATGCAGTTGATAGGAGGCATGACAATCAAGCAGCTGTTAGACAAATCCCATTCGATGGGAGAGTTGAACAGTGATAGCTATCCTCGCTGGGTGAATCAGGTGATGAACAGCGAGCGGGATGAGCTGCACCAATGGTATGTACTTGAATATTATAGCAGCTGTGTAGAACTGCCAATGGCTGCACAGAAGGAGATGCATGCCTTGGAGAAGAAAAATGACTACGGTGCATTGACAAAATGGTTGTTGGACTTAGAGTATCCTATCCTACAAGATGCTGCTGCATTCTGGTTCAAGCAAGAGGGGACCTGTATAGACTTATTACCATACGTAGCCAAAGCTGATACTGATGAGAAGAAAAAAAAGTTTCTGACATGGACTCTGGTACATGTGTGGCAGGTGAATAGCCGGAACATGGTTATGGGGCATGAGCATCAGCCAGGGTGGATAGATTCAAACATTGGCACTTATATGAGTGATGTAGATAGAATCATGGCGGCTATGGGCAGGGAAAATTATGAAAGATTTCTCTTTAGCTTTGAATGTTATTGGGCCAATCCAAACATTGAGACGTTTTATCAGATAATTTGTGACCATCTGGCAAAGACATTTACCTTACAGATGTTTGCCAAGGATTTTTGTGACATGAATTATTTATGTCATGTGGCCAGACGATGTGGAACCCAGTTCTGGGGAGACAAAGCGATGGCACAACAGCTGATGA
Organism: Candidatus Saccharimonadota bacterium; assembly: GCA_030535695.1. GTDB lineage: Bacteria > Patescibacteriota > Saccharimonadia > Saccharimonadales > Saccharimonadaceae > Nanosyncoccus. The sequence goes on from JAUNRI010000037.1 coordinate 3,439, forward strand.
AAAACATGAAAGAAGCTGCGGGACATTTGAGTAATAGCGGCCCATCGACATGGGAGAAATTAGGCGAAATGATATATGATGCGATAGTGCCAATCTATATCAGAGCATACGATGAACCAACAAAAGCCATTGAAGAGGATATTGCAGATGTACAGGTGAAACGTGAAGGATGGAACTTGACAAAAGAGCTGGGCAGACTTGCAGAACAAGAAACCAGAGAATCCGTATGGCTGGGACTGCTGGTATGGGTAGCATCAGAGACGGCCAGTGAGACACTTTTCCAGAAGATAGCGGATGTGATGTTTGCGCAGTATCATGTTTCTGATAAACGAGATGAATATGGGGTTTTTGGTTTGAAAGGTTTGATAACGACTGTTTATAACAGAATATGCGAACGACATAAAAGATGGATTGGCTATTTAGACAGACTGATACTTAGAGAATATAATAGTTTCGTTCAGGTAGCAGTACTATTGTCGGGGCATGATAAATTTGATGATGACGTGAAGAAGATGCTCTGGAAAAGGTGGGAAATGGAGAAAGATGTGATAGGGATAAAGATGAAAGGTTCTCAAGGTAAAGATGATTACAGGAAGATTGAGCATTGGGTGAAATTTGAGGTAAAATAACTATGAGTAAAGAAAAGAAACTTCATACGGCAGAAGAACAACATACTGCGATGGATAAGATAGGCGGTTTTGTCTTTCAGTTCTATTACTTCCTTTATCATGTTCTTACTATGAATAAAGGGGAAGTGGTTTCGTTTGAGAAATTGGACGACGCGGCTGTTGAAGCAGGTGGGCTTATTACGCTCTATCAGGCTAAGCACACTATTCAAGTTGATGCAGAAGGCGAGAAAAGAGCATTAACCAACCGCTCAACAGATTTATGGAAGGCAATTGATGTTTGGCGAAAGTTGATAGTTGGAAAAACAGACGATAAAAGAAGTGATGCTGATATGCAGGAATACATTGCAAAGCATCGGTTTGTGTTTTTCAGCAACAAGTTGCCAGACAATAATAAGTTTGTGTCATTGTGCGGAGAAGTTAAGAACGGTGCAGACAATGACAGGATAGATGCAGTTTTGGATGAGATTACACAAGAGGGAAGACCTCGTGAAGGTACAACACAGCCAGCTAATAATACAGGCCGTACAACACAAATGATGATTGATGACCTGAAGGCATTTGGTTTGAGGGCCGAATTCTTGAAACAGATATCATTTGAAGTAAAGAGCCAAGACGAGGTAAAGAAAGACTGTATAGATCATATTGCTGATAAAGTAAGGTTTTCAGATGAAGATGCACCAGAAGTGTTTAAAGACTTTTTGGCAGAAGCAGTTGATGATTTCTTTGATAAAGCAGATAAGGGTACTCCATTAACGTATACATATGAAGAACAACGAAAGCGTTTTGAACGTGTATTCCAGTTTCATAGGGCAGAAAAATTGAATTTCCGAATCATTATGGAAGAATATCGGAAGGAGTTCCTGGACTTGATATGCATACAGCAACTGATAAAGGTGAAAGACTTTGCTGCGAGCGAAACAGAAGAGGTGGCCAAATATGCTAGCCACTTCTATAGTTTCAAGAATCGCTATGATGAACTTTGGGAGGATAATAAAATTATGAGAGAAGACGCCGAAGAGTTTTGGGCTGATGCTTATGCATTTTGGGATAATCAATTTAAGTATGCCTATAGGAAATTGGATGATAGCGCTTCGGAGAATGTCATAATAGATAAAGCACAAGAGATTCTTTTTGCGGTAAGGCAACATAAACTTAAGCTATGCAAAGAGGAGTTGCGTCAATATATATCTGATGGTGCTTTCTACTATCTTTCAGACAAATGTATCATAGGTTGGCATAAGAGTTGGAAGGAATTCTTTAAAAAGGAAGGAGAGCAAGATGGACAGGATCATCAATAATGAAAGCGTAGCCATTTGTGCTATCTTGAACTCATTGGTTCTTGGTATAGATGACATAGCACGCCTCAATTTGTTTGTGGTGATGACAACAGATCGAGCCATCAGAAACAGGCTGGTCAATTATACCAACTACGAAGAGATGGTTGGCAAGGAATCATCATATTATCAGACTCTGAACAGGAAATTCGTGGAATTTCAGCCTGTGTTTTTGAATGCTACAACGATGCTTTTGATGGGTGGAAAGATTGAGAAAACGGCAGAAGGTAAATACTGCTTAACCAACGAAGGGAATCAGATGGCATGGGAACTTCAAAATTATCAGGAAGGTGTGATGGGAAATGTCCGACAGGCAGCTGTTCAATTGGAAGCTATGATTGGGCAAAAAGATACAGTAACATGGTATAAAGACTTGAAGATTGTGCTATGAACTTTTATATCTCAAAAATCAGACTTTGGTTCAGACAAGGAGGTGAACCAAGAGACATTGAATTTTTCAATGACAAGGTGAATGTGATAACTGGTGATTCATCGACAGGTAAGTCATCTGTTCTGAAGATCATAGACTATTGTCTGTTGTCGGAAAGAAGCACTATTGTTGAGGATGTCATTAATGAGAACGTTGTGTGGTATGGGCTAGTGTTCTATGTAGATGACAGACCATATACTATCATCAGACAGGCGCCGACTGTTGAATCGGCAGAAATGAAAGTTCTCTTCAGGGAAGGTGAGTATTTGCCAGACGAGCCTATAGCAGACTTGGACGACATTAGGGCGAAGGCTATGGTGAAGATGAACGAACTGTTTCATATCAACTCCAAGCTGAAACTTGAGAGCAAGGTGAAGCAACATTTCCGTCACAATCTTGTGTTCAACTATCTGACGGAGGACATCATTGCTACAGAAAGCACCTATCAAGACTTGCGGTTCTTCCGCAGGGATGAGTATTCCAATATACTTAATGACTTGTTCAAATTGGCCATCGGGGTGAACGAAGGCAAACTGAGAGAACTGGAATCGGAGTTGCAAACCGCACAGACAAGAGAGAAAAATAAAAAGAGAGCCCAGGAGAAAGAACAAGAGAATAAAGATATATTTGAGAAGACTAAAGTTGAGATAGCCAATCAGGTGGAAGAACTCGGCTTGGGTGCAGCAACAGATTTCGGGAATAGTCCGACGGCCTGGGCTGCAAACATCAAGTCGATAGTTGAGAATTGCAATCTGCAGTTTAAAAATGAGGAGGCAAACAGGCAGCGCAATGAAATAGAAATGGCTCTGGTGAAAGTCCGGGAGAGATTAGGCTATTTCGAATCGTTAGAGAAAGAATATAAGATTTATCAGAAACGGTTAGAGAGACAAAATGAAAGTCTTGTGCCTGTAGAGTATGTTAAGAAACATCTCTCAGAGTTGATGACTTATCAAGAGACTGGTCAGTTGCTGCGTGAATTGACTGAGGCCTGGGAAAGGATAAAACAAAACT
>JAUNRI010000005.1 GCA_030535695.1 Candidatus Saccharimonadota bacterium
TTTACAATAACTATCCATCGGCCAGCGAGATGTTGGTGTCTAACCCAACTACTACCTACGACAATACATCTGGCCTGCCTCGGCCAGGGCTTCTCCTTAGTGGCTACTACCACTCGGGTGGTGCCTACTACGTTGGCTCAAACGGCTACTACTGGTCGCGTAGTGCCTACTCTAAGGGCATGGCGTACTACTTGCGCCTGGTTAGTTCGGCCGTCTACCCTCAGAATTACTACCATAAGTACAACGGATTCTCAGTGCGTTGCGTCGCTTACTAAACACCAATTTATAAATTACTCCGGCAAAAGATAATCTAGATAATCCTTGAGCATCCTAGCGCCAGAAATCACCGGCAAAAAGCCGGATAGTTGCTTTTGTATTAAACTGCTTAATTTTTCGCCATTTCGCCAGGCTTCGCCAGCTTCTTCCATTCGGCGATAAAGCTCTAAAGCTTCTTCATCTTCTCCCATTCCCCGCACCGAGAGATAATCAGAAGTAGAGCCATCAGCCACCCCACCGTCGTGCGTAGAAATCAGAAGATTTAAGTTCCCCACATCCTTTTCCCAAGAAGTGCCACAGGCTTCAAGCCCTACAATCGGTACATTAATTGCTACATTTGAACCTACGGACAAGGCATAGGCTAATTTTTCGTCATAATCTGCGATATAATGCACATGCTCCCTTAAGAAATCATCAGCATTCACCACTTCCAAAATCTCTGTCAAAATCTTCGCCATTCGGGAGTCACCTGTATGCACTCTCCCCGCAATAATATAATGCGCATTATATTTCATCAAAATCTCTTTTAGCCTCATCGGATCTTTGAACGGTAATTGTGGCCGTTTATAATCTACAAATCTCCGCTTAAAGTCAAAGATTAATTCTCTTTCTTCAAATTTCAAAATCTTTCCATTTTGATCTGGGCGTTTGGATAATTCTTCATTTAAAATTCTTCGCCCAATCTCTTTAAAACCCAGAATCAGGTCCGATGAGAGCGCCTTTAAATTTCCCGCAAAATTAGCGGTCGGCAGGTCAAATTCATCCAAAATTTCTTCTTCATGATAGAACTTTATAATCTCTGGCAAAATCCATTTTCTAAGGTCTATCCCGTTGGTGATTGCCTTAAATTTTACTCTCTCACCCGCAATATCATGATAATTTGCCACCCTAGCGTGTAATTTTGAAACACCTGAACGAAGCTCGGCAATTTCTATTGTTACCGAAGATAATTTAATTTTATTATCTGCAAATTTATCCGCGAGCCATTTCTTAACCGCCCGAGATTTGAGATTTGGAAACACAAAATTCTCAAATTGTTGTAAGGAGAATTCCGCCTCTGCCGCCTGTACCAAAGTGTGGTTGGTATATAAAGTATGCTTTCTAGTATAGACTACCGCCTCATAAAAATCCATCCCATTAGAAGTCAGTTCATCTAGGCGCACCAGAGCCGCAAAAAAGGTCGCCACCTCATTTAGTTGCATAATTGCTGGTTTCAAACCTAATAATTTTAAGGCTTGATAGCCACCAAATCCTAAAGACACCTCTTGATACAATCTATGGTCAGAACCAGACAATCCAGAGTAAAGTTCCCCAAAATTTGGCTCGGTAATTGCCACAATCCGCGTATTTTCAAAACTCTTCTCAATCACCTCTAATTTACAATCATTACCGCAACATTTGACGGACACATCACCCACCTTCTCAAAGCCGTAATTATGATAATCTACTGATATATGGTCGTCTATAATCTCGCCATCCTGCCATCTCTGATGAGTTTGTGATGGGTAAAATGGGGTTATTAGCACAAACGGCACCTTCACCTGCTCTGCCACTCTTCTAGTATCGGCTGCTAATACTCCTAAACCACCACCACCACGAATGCCATTTTCTTGATCATAGAGTTCCAGAGTCCAGTAAGTATAAGGTCTATCCGGCGACAACTTGCGGTTAAACACCCTTCTGTCAATCGCGGTCTCAAAAACTTCTGCATCCTCAATATTGTCCAAGGGATGATAAAAATACCCATCATTTTCATCATTCATGCTTATGATTATATCACAGATTATTAGTACCAGAAAGACTTCGGCAGTTCGTCGGCAATTCTCTGGTGAAATTCCCAGTCAAACTCCGGGATTTTATCTGGCATCTTGCCATCTTTAAAATATTTTTCGCGAATATAATCAGCCGTCATTGGCTTGCCCGGAATCAAACGGTATTTTTTGCGCATATTGAGACCCTTTTTGTAACCATTTGGTGGTAAAACTGCCATCGGCAGAAAATCGCATTTCATCTCTGGATCTTGATAGAGTCTCAAAGCCAAAACCGACATTGTAGGAATAATTGGCTCCTTTTTGTCATAGACATCTTTAGTCTTAAAGACGGTTTTTTGCCGCGTAGCCGATGGTGCCACGAAAATCACCCCACCGTTTTTAATTACTTCGTGCGATAAATCGGTGTACATATCTTTAAACTCGCGTTTGATTCTGCTACCTTGTTCATACAAAAAGGTGCCTTTTTTGAGTTTCATTTTGCCCCAAGTAGAAGGCGTAATTGTAGGAGTAATAATAATCCCCAGCATTTTAATTTTGTCATAGAAAGGCGCCAAAGCTTCGTACCATGGTAGATTCACTGGGAAAAGCATAGTGGATTCACCCATCACATCTACTTTCATCATCATAATTCGCCCAATCTCGCCAAGCGAGGGGTGGTTAAAGCCTACCACCAAACCGTTTTTAGTATCTTTAAGAAAACCTGGATAATCGCCCGGCGCAACTCTTGAGAGCACTTTTACCAACTTCTTCCTAGCGTTTTTACAATGTTTTTCGTAATTATTCTTTGGCCCCGTAGAGTTAATAAAATATCCCACGGCCGCCTTACAAACTTCGCCCACTGGCACCATCTCTTTTCTTAAATTTTCTGCCCCGAGAGTTTTAAGCAGTGAATAATTCTCGTAGATAATCTTACGATTAATCTCGCCAGCCGAAAGCGTCTCTAGCTCTTTTTTGGTAAAGGTTTTTTTGGCCATATTCTCATTATAGCATTTTTTAAGAATTTATGGTAAAATATAAGAGTACTGGGGTGTCGCCAAGTGGTAAGGCAACGGGTTCTGGTCCCGTCATTCGTGGGTTCGAGTCCTACCACCCCAGCCAATATAGTTTATCGCCTCCAGTAGGCGGTATTTTGTGCACAAAAATACCTCGTCCTAAGACGAGGTATTTAAGGTGCTAGAGAGATGTTTAGAAATAGCAGCTTTCCAATCCTCATTTTGCTCCATCAAATTAATAACATCATTGATAGTGCGAGGCCTATCCATAACGGTATCCGTCAGCATGTTGTAAACTTTACCATAGATGCGGAATTTAGTGTGAGGATCAACCAAAGCATAGACATCGCAGTATTGCTTGGGCTTGTAAAATCGCATTGCCAACAGTATTTTTGGCATCCTTCGTTTGTATTCGCTACCAATAGGCTTTACCAAAATTTGCTTTTCCGAGTGGGCCACTTCCCAATAATATTTAGACCAGCAAATGTTGGCGAACGTATCAGTGGCGTTAACCAACCTGTCTTTAAAAATGGACCACATCTGCAAGCTATGCGAATTTTCAGGGATTTCCGAAGCTACCTTAAACAGAATAATGTCATCGGTTAGCTGGCACTCCCGCCCAGAAACGTAGCATTTCCCGTTTGTAGAGATGGTCAGATCATCCCAAACGAATTTGCCAGTCGGCCCGTATTTGACAAAATGCCTCAGCTGAGCTGCTCCCAAATTCGACTCATCGGGTGGCACACTGGTGATAGCTAGAAAAGATGTTTCATTCACCTGGTAGACTCCCAGACAGGCTTGATCATACATTTCTAAGGCATGAATCTTGTCACCCTTTTCAGTATGTTCATTCACCAATAACACATCGTGAGTTAACTCGATTGAATAATTGGGATTATCTACCATCTCACCCCAAAAGAAGCAAGGCTTCTTTGGCGTTACTTCCACCAAGCCATTTGCTGCCAAAAGCTTAGGGATGGCAACCCTGGTGAAAAACTCGTCCGGAGAAAACTCGTATGCGGTATTGTCTCCATAGGATTTTTGAGTGAAAATTCCTCGTGCTATCTGGTCATCAATGCGATACCCACCACATTTTTCGTAATACTCGGCGATCTTTGCTTCCCTAGTTCTTTCTTTTGCCAACTTCCTGAAGTCATTAAGACTTCTGACCCAATCTACTGTGCAATCATAAAGTGCTAAAGCAATCGGTTCTCTTCCGGGGTTTATAATAGATTCATTATGGCTTTGAACTGGATCGTCTGATACCAATCCCCTCAGAAGGAATTCAGCACTTGCGTAATAAGTGTTTACACAGATTAGCATTGGAGCGTCAGTATTTGATTTTTTGATAGTTACGGAGATTTCGGGATTGATTGCTTCCTTTAAGATGTCGCTTATTTCTAATCGGTTGGCAACCGAATAAATATGGGCCATGTCCCTACCGTCTTCAAAATAGAAAAACGCTCGGTTGAACAAAGGCCTACAGCTAGAAGCATACAATCTGGAAAATATCTCGCTTCCTTTCTCTATCGAAAAACCAATATGGAAAAACTCGGATCCGCACAAAAGCACAAACTCATCTTCAGTCACCTGCCAGATTTCATTCTGAGCACTGACCAAGGGGAAAATAAAAGTTTCGTCCGCCACCAAATCGGTGAACTTCGCTGCACTTTCAAATTCCACTCCTCTTAGCCCATCAATTTGCACTACTTTCCAGTGTCTTTCATTGATATGCAGTACCATAACACTCTCCTTTCTTAAAATACTAGTAAGTTTTTCTCATCAAAACTCTAACTCTATCAAAATTATAGCACTCAGTATTTTAAAATTAAAGCACAAGCTTATTCGCTACGTAATGCTTCCACTGGGTCTTTTTTAGAGGCGGCTTTGGCCGGGATTAACCCACCAATCAGAGTCAAAACCACTGATAGCACAATCAAAATCAAGGCCGAAATAGGCTGAAGTTCCGCATATAACGGAATATCGCCAATAAAATGATGTAAGATTACATTAATAATCGGGATGAAAATATAGGTAATACCAATACCAAATAGGCCCGATAAAAGCCCTACAATAAAGGTTTCTGCATTAAAGATATTGGAAATATTGCGTTTGGACGCGCCAATTGCGCGTAGAATCCCAATCTCTTTGGTTCTCTCATAAACCGATATATAAGTAATCACGCCAATCATGATGGAGCTAACGATAAGCGAAATTGATACAAACGCAATTAATACATAACTCACCGCATCTACAATAGTTTTGACCGAAGACATCAAAACTCCGGTAGTATCTGTATAGTCAATTACTTTGTCATTTTTGTCAAGTTCCTTCATCTTTTCATTGTAATCATCTAAAAACTCCATAAAGTGAGTTTTGCCATCAAACGAAGTAAAATAAAAGGAAAGTTGTTTAGGATCATCCAAAGGTTGATAACCCATCAAAGCCAAATTAGTCGAAAGCGTTGCCTGTTTTTTGGTAAACATCGCTTGTACTACACGAGATAATTCTTCTTCCGTAAAGTTTAGTTTGAATGCTCCGATAATTGCCGACTCATCTACATGAAAAGCCTTGGCAAAACTAGAAGTGAGATAAGAAGATAAACCACCCACAGCGGTTAAAATTTCTTTTTTCATCACCGCCTCAGTTGCCGTAATCGCTAATTTTTGTAAACTTCCTTCAATGGTAGCCTCAGCATCCGGGTCTGGTGAGAATTTCAAAAGCAACATCCCAAGATAGGCTTGCCTAAAGACCTCCGCCGGCAAAACATACTTTTCTTCAAAATCGACAAAATCCTGATCTTCCATAAATTCTTCAGCGTATTCTTGTATTTTAGCAGGGTCAAAAGTCCCCGCCGCTTGCTTACCCGCAATCACCACATTAAACCCACTATAAATACTGTCGAGTCTAGCAGTCAAATCATTTTTAGTTGGTGCAATATCTGCCGTAATATCATTAGAAATCTCCGTCATATAATCAGTAGTTTTATTTTTGACATCATTTTGATTAATATTTACTCCAAAAGCCTTAGATAATGCCGCCGAATCTACCGAAACCAGATCCGAAAATTCAAAATTAAACGCACTTTTTTCTTCGCCAAACTTAGTATTAGAAAAGATATCAAGCGTGGGATTTTTAAGTTGTTTTTGCACGATTTCAGTGTTTTCGGATTTTTCAATAATGTGGGTGATAAGAGACGGCAAATACAAAATCCCACTCCCCATCGAGAATGAAGAATCTGGCGTTACAATCCCCACAATTTTTAATTCTTCTGAATTATTGTCATAGATATTTTTCATGTAATTCATGTCTTCCGACATATCTTCATAAACTTCATATTTTTCACTATATTTATATATGCTCGCTGGCAAAATCAAGCGGAGTTTGGCATTTAGAATATCATCATATTCCAAAATCAGTGGCTCTTCGTTAAGATCTATATCTTCCCCGCCCATAATCTTGGTGATGGAATTACTAATTTTGTCCGTATCATGAAAACCCAAAGAATAAGTCAAAAAATCCGAAATCCGATTAGGGTTAGAGACAAACACCACCATTTCGTTATAGTTCTCTGGATAGCGCCCGGCTACTAATTTCATATCAGCCTTGATATTCTCCGGCGCATATTGCACGAATGCCGAAGTAAGATTAGAGTAAGAATTCATCAAAGAATTAGACCCTAGCACCGTTTCAAACAAACTATTAGGATTTAGTTTGGCTAGCTCGCCCGTTGCGTCAATTGTATAAATAATCGGATCAATATTGTACTCATCTTCAATCAATCTAATATCATCTTTTACTTCATTATAATGATTGTCTAGATAGCTTCTAAAACTTTTCAAATCATTCTTAGTGACATTCCCTAACGCCGAAGACATAATTGGGTCTTCATGGAGTTTGCCATCATCCGGCAAAGGCTCACCACTACCGGTTAGGCTAAGCAAAACCCCGGCGATATTCGAAGATTCTTTCATTAAAGCCAAGGGATAAGAAGTAAGGGTATCTCGCTCGATTTTATCAATATAACTTTGAAACCCAGTAGAAACTGCCATAATTAAGGCGATTCCGATAATTCCAATTGAGCCCGCAAACGCCACCAAAATTGTGCGGCCTTTTTTAGTCAATAAATTGTTAAGCGAAAGCCCTAGTGCAGTAAAAAACGACATTTTAGTTTTGTGCTGTTTTTTAGCAGCGGCGTCTTCATTTAAAATCGTTTTGATTTTGCCATCATAAATATTAGAATCCGAAGTAATCTCACCATCTTTTAAAGTGATAATCCTGGTAGCATATTTTTTAGCTAGTTCTGGGTTGTGGGTTACCATAATCACCAATTTATTTTTGGCGATTTTTTTGAGTAAATTCATAATTTGAATGGAAGTGTCAGAATCCAAAGCCCCTGTTGGCTCATCTGCTAGCAAAATGTCTGGATCGTTTACGAGCGCCCGAGCAATCGCTACTCTCTGCATCTGCCCACCAGAAAGCTGAGCTGGTTTTTTATTGATGTGCTCTTTTAACCCCACTTCTTCCAAAGCATGACGAGCCCGCCTAATCGCTTCTCTTTTAGAAATTCCCGAGAGCGTCAAAGCCAGTTTTACATTATTTAGAATCGTTTGATGTGGAATTAGATTATAATTTTGAAAGACAAACCCAATTCGGTGGTTGCGATATGCGTCCCAGTCTTTATCTTTAAACCTTTTGGTGGATATTTCGTTAATTTTAAGATCGCCAGCGTTATATTCATCTAAGCCGCCAATAATGTTGAGTAAAGTAGTTTTACCAGACCCAGATGGCCCCAAAATTGCCGCAAACTCTGACTGACGGAAATTGATGTTAATCCCCTTCAAAACTCTCTGGTCTTTGCCAGCCACCCGATAGATCTTGGTAATACCCCTTAACTCTAACATTTTATCTTCGCGGCCCGCCGCCTCCTGGTTGCAATCCACCGCCTGGTATTGCCGTATTTTGCCCCACTGTAGTCACAATATCAGAAATCGTAAAGGAATCGTATTTTTCACCATCTACATATATATTATAGGTCTCGCCTTTCTTAAATTGTGGCGTTCCCGCCGCCAAATGACTAAAAGTCTTGGCCGAAGTATAATTAATTACTTCCACCCCATCCGAACTTTTAATAGAAATCTCAGTATTAGCCGGTAAAGTCAGACTAAAGAAAATACCAACATTATAAATTGCCGAGCTGGCCCCTAGATTTTCAGCCATGCCGCTAGCACCGGCCGCTATCACCACACCACCATTTTGAATAATCTGAACGCCGGCGTCCAAGGCCCCATTTCCGCTATTAGTAGGGCCATCCACCAAAGTAGTGCCGCCATTGAAATAAATATAGCCATTAGAATCTATCCCATCGCCGGCTGCATTTACATAAATTTCCCCACCATTGATAGAGATATAGGCATCCTCTTTGGTCCCAGCGTTTATGCCATCGTCGTTAGCAAGAATAGAAATTACCCCACCATCAATAATAATTTGGCGAGCTTCCAAGCCTTCATAGCTTTTGGCAATATTAATTTTTCCACCTGCAATTAATACAAATCCTTTAGTAATTTCGGTTTCGTTAGTGGATTTAATCCCATCGCCCTTGGCTTCTACGGTAATATCACCATCTACAATATATACCGAATCCTTACCTCGAATCCCATCATCTTTTGCCACTATATTATATATGCCACCATTAATCTTGAGGTCATCTTTACTTACAATCCCATCATTGTAATTGGCCTTCACAGTCAATCGGCCATCGCCCTCCAAAGTCAAATCCGCTTTAGAATAAATTACCCCATTTACATCTTCGTCATAAGAACTGGCGTATTTCGTGCCATCTTCCAAATAGTTTTCGCCCTTAAGTTCTATCACCAAATCGTCGCCTTCATAACAAGCGATGGCCGGACCGCTAGAATTCTTAATGGTTACATTTTCTAAAACCAATCTCACCACTGCATTATCGGCTACCTTGATAGAAATTCCCCCATCGCTAATCTCGCCCGAGAGATAATAGGTCCCCGGAGCGGTAATATTATAACTCCCCGTTAATTTTATAGTGTAAGATGGATAGGCATCCCAATCAATCTTGGTATCGCCATTATCAATATCAATACTACTAGTGTCAGTAGAATTATTATTAAAATTAAAATTTAGAAACACTGCCACACCAATCACGGCCACCAAAATCACCGCCCCAATCACCCACCACCAAGTTTTTTCAAACTTTACACTCATCAAAGCTCCTCTTCCATCACTGCCTGACTCAAACTCACTTTGAGATTACAGTTTTTAGTCCTAATTTCATCCATAAACTCTTTTTCTTTGACGCCAGATTTGAGCTTAATATTATAAGTTAAATCGTATAAACTGCCCATATTGGTAGTTTTGGAGGTAATAAGTTCAGCATAAGAAGTATATTTATTGAAAGTGGATTTAAAAATATCGGTATAGTCCATATCTTCGGGCACCACAATTTTTAAAACTCGTTCCTTTTTGTTTGGCTCCAAAATCGGCGTGAAGGAGAAAAACGCCATTGCCACCACCCCAATCGCAGTAATCATTGCTCCAAAGAGCACATGACCCATCCCGCAGGAAAGCCCAATCATCATGGCGAAGAAAATAGAAAGAAGATTTCTAGCATTTCCTCGTATCGAGCGAAACCGAATCAAAGAAAACGCCCCCAAAATTGCAATTGAAGTGCCAAGATTGCCGTTGATCATGATCATTACCGCCATGGTCAGAAGTGGCAATACTACTAAAGTAACTAAAAACCCTTTGGTAGTACCACGAGTAGTTAGTTTGTGCGCTAAGGCCAAAATTAAGCCCATCAAAAGTGCTGAGCCCGCCGCAATTAACGCGGTGGTAATCTCTAGGCCTGCCGCTGAGTTGCTAAATATACTATTGAACATTTTTTGTCTCCTTTTTTAATCTTTCATAAACTTTACCAATTTTTGAAAAACGCACCGGATAAGCTTTTGCCTCGGATAAAACATTCACTAGCCACAATGGCATTACACCTCCTGCCTTAACTTCCATTATAATACATTTTTTATCATTAAAATAGTGCTTATCTCGGACTTTTTTCCGAAAACTTAAGTCCGTATCTCTAAAACAAAGATTTTCGTCAAAAGTAATTCTTAAGTTATTATCATCTATATAACTTGTGCGGTTATAATAAACTAAAATTTTAGGTTTAAGATCAAAATAATCTACAAGATAATCTACTTCTCTTGCTATCTGTAAATCATTTCCAGTTTCAATTTTTTCACTCGCAAGCTCAAACGCAGTTTTTTGCTTATCTACAAATTTAAGATAATCATTATGGGTAATCAAAAATCTTCGTTTGTAGCCCACTTTAGTCTCACCTCCCTTTAATTTAGTTTTGATTTCCAAAAATACTTTATCGTACCCACCATAAAATCTAGCACGGAACTTTTCCTTAAAATCTGGGTTCTCAATTGATTTAATAATTAAATCATAATTATCCGTATCAAAATAAATATTAAAAATTTCCGATTTATGATACTGGCTTTTCTTCATGTTTTTTTCAACAAGAGCCAAAATTTTTTTCTTTTGCGCCGCATCAATTAGATACTTTTTCTCGATTCTATCAAAAGTTTTTTCATTCATGCCCATATTTTAAATCCTCGAGCTTAAATCATCCTTAAAACTTTACGATTCATAAAACTTTGCCTCCAATTCTCTACCTAACCTCCGAATGTCAGTAAAATCAATTTTGTTAGTCATCACTACAATAATATAATTTCGTGTAGTACCATCATCCTGCGGGAATTTAACAATCGCGGCATCATGATAAATATTCCAGTATTTACCTTCCGCGTTATAAGCCCAACCTACTTTATTATAAACATCAGCCTTGGAAAAACCACGTGGCAAACCCTGACGCCATTCGTAAGTGGTGTCGGGCTGATTTAAGAATGAATCCCACATCACCTCAAGCAAAGCCACATCGTTAAAATCGGGGTGTTCATAAAATCTTTTTAAGATTTTCATAATATCGCCTACATTAGAAGCAAGATGTGAAATATCGGAGTTGGTAATTCCCCAGTCCTTTTCTATAATGGAATCTAGCTCGGCATGGCCAATCATACTCCATAAAGTTTCTGCACAAGGTGAATGAGACTCTCTGATAGCCAAGTCCAAACATTTTGAAATAGTCTTTCCAGTAGAACCAGCCTTAGCATTTCCGTCCCAAGTGCCGTTTTCAAGCCGTTTATATCCTTCATAAACTACAAATAGCTTATAAAGCGAAGCGGTATTATAGCCCTCATCCACATTGTAAGAAGCCACTGGTTTTTCAAGGTCAAGGTCATAAATCAAAATGCTTTTATTCCCGCCCACAGTTTTTACCCAAGCATCCACCACTGGTTGAAAATCTACTTCTTTTACTACCACTTCTGGCTCTTCCGGCTCCTCAGGCTCTGCAGGTTCGTCATTTTTTGTATCTTCAGAGATAGGTGGGGTATTAACTATCTCAACAATTTTATTGATCCCGAGTGTCACTCCAAAACTCGCTAGCCCCGATGCAACAAAAACAATAATAATTATAAATAAGTTCTTTTTGCCCGCACTCATATACTATATATTATATCATAGAATATGCTATAATTCTTTTAAGTGGGTGGTGTATTTTAAAAAGGAGGTTGATTTTATGTTGAGACATATGAATTTGTATGATCCGGTGAAAAGACCAGAAGCAGAAAATGAGATTGATTTTACTCGGTATATAGATATTTATCAAAATCAGACTAAGTCGACCGCGGCAGGCTTTGTGGCAGGCATCAAAAATGATTTCTACAATGCTAATGCGGACGCCAAACCAGCCAACCTGGATAAGGTTTGGGAATTTGTATTGCCGAAAATAGAGAGTAACACTGGCTTAGCAGAGTTTATAAACGATTATAACGGTGCAAAATCTAAATATTTCTTCCCGTGGCTAATTAACGTTTATTATTCTCCGTCAACGGCTTTGTAAATCTCTTACGGCGCTGGTCCAGACATCGATGGTGTTTGGCACGAAGATATCCTAAAAACCAACGACCCCATTGTTCCCTTTATCTATAACGCCCCGGCGTTTATTTATAATCGTGAACGTCAACTTCAAGTGGCGGATTTAGTGTCTACCATATATGATTGTACTTCGGGAAATAATGGCAGTAAACACAAAATTGTGGATTTCAGCGCTGGTCGTATGGCATGGCTACGTCGCCATGGATGTGGATATGCCCCCTGGGTCGAGGTCTACGCATTCGAGAAAGATAACTCCATCAATCCCGAAGAAGTTCTTGCCAGAGGCCCAGATAAGGCTGGAGTACGGTTCCCTGTATATTATATACAGGAAGATTTTACTGGACACCTTTTAGATCCAAATTGCAGGGATGCAGATTTGATCATTTTGGGCGGAGTAGCTTCATATATTCCTCAAGAGGTATTTTTTGAGAGAATTGTGCCAGCAATCCATCTACTTTTAAAACCTGGTGGAATTTTCTTCTTTGATCTCCAAATCAATACACCATGTTATAGGCACAGTATGAGTATTTTGAATTGGCATAAGCTTAGCATGTCTGATACGCCGGCCATCGCTATCAATTCAGTAGAAAAGGCCAGAAGGACTCTCTGGGAGAAGGAACTTAAATTTAGTGCCGAATACATAATAGACACTTATAACAAAATTCCTTCCGCGGTCATAATCACGATGCAAAAAATCTAACCACCCCCTTAAGACCCCGCTTCTGTGGGGTCTTTTTTAAGTTAAAAATTCGAGAAGTATTGTGACCAATGGGTTTTATATTGGGTGTTAGCGTCAAAATAAAAACCTACAGCGAGTTTAGTGTAGTTGGGGTTTAAAATATTCTCGCGATGTTTTTCTGAATTCATCCAAGCCGCCACGGCTGTTTCTGGCGAGACTGCAGAGCTCCCGACTACTAGATTTTCTCCCTCTAGATAATTGCCGTAAGCTGGCTCTACACAGGCCGTATCCCAAGATGATCCATCTGGCCGTGTGTGTGAATAAACCTGGACAATCTCTTCTGCTCGTACTTCTGCGGCGGTTGCGCAGGTCTCACCCCAAGTGAGTTTCTCAAGCCCGTTTCTAACACGCTCTTGATTGACTAGAGACAAAACTTCATATTTCCACTTGTC
This sequence comes from Candidatus Saccharimonadota bacterium, assembly GCA_030535695.1. Classification (GTDB taxonomy): domain Bacteria; phylum Patescibacteriota; class Saccharimonadia; order Saccharimonadales; family Saccharimonadaceae; genus Nanosyncoccus. The sequence continues at coordinate 13,205 of JAUNRI010000005.1, forward strand.
TTGTGGCACTTCCAAAACTACTACATCAATCGTGTCGCGGCGATTACCATCATAAGTACCAGCAGTAATAGTAGTCTTGCCTACACCGGCAATAATCGGAGTTCTACAAGTATCAGGGGAGTATCCTAACCATGTCCTTGCCGAATTATAAAACCCGGAAATCACCTCTGGATTGCTAGTCTGCCAGTACATTGAACCAAGATTAGACAAATCTTCGCCCACACAAATATCCACATTCCCAGTTTGATAAATAAAAATAGAATCACCAGCCCAAAGCTCTCCTGCGGGCACTGGCTCAGAATTTATACCTGTATTGGTATGTACAGAAGTAATATAATTTTTTTGCGCCTCGGTCAATTCGCTAGAATTATTACTTTCAGCATCAATCATCTGATCTTGAGTGATAGTTAGGTTCACCTCATCTGAGCGTTCATCTACCACCTTAAAATCAAGTCCACCATTCAACCAAATTGCACTCGCGATCAAAATTCCAGCGACCAAAATAGCTGCCGCATTTACCGACAATAAAATTGTCATCTTAGTCTGCTTGAGAGTTGCCGCAGCAGCTGCCATCCTGAACTAATGCCTCCTTAAGCTATTATTATAGCATAATAATTTAGTTTTTAAAATTTATTGAATTTACGTTTTTTTCATGATATACTAAAAACAACTAAAGGAGGCATCGTGCATTTAACTACTTTACTTCTTATCATCGTCGCTATTTTGACGGCTCTTTCTGGCATTGCCGTATTTTCTGGCGCTCATAAAGGGGAGCGTATACGAGCGTTTTTGTTTTTCTTTACTACTATTATGGCTCTAATTTGGGCGATTGGTATTGGAGTCTTTCTATCGCTTCCAGAAAATACCAACCCAGATGTCACTAAATCTATCATCGACATGATTTACATAGGTGCACCAGTCATGTGTTGGGGGTTAATGGCTTATGCATGTCACAGCTACAAATTGGGGCAGATTGGCATGGTTATTCTTGGGGCATTCTGTTTAGCATTTGTAGGGATGATATTAATGAAACCCGAACTTTTATATAGTGGCTTTACATTGAGTGAAGCTAGCGGTAATGTCGTACATCTCCATCAAGATAATTTCTACATATTATATGGTGCATATCATTTCCTTGCAGTAGGACTATATATCATAGGTTTGGGCTACACCGCCTATACAGCTAAAACTGCCCAAGTCAAAAAATCTTACCTCATGGTTTTGATAGGCTTCACTATCACTGGTATTCTGGCGTTAGTCTATGATTTCATCTTACCGTATTTTGGCAGGTATGACACTATTTGGGTAGGTATTTTGGCCATGTCTATTGCCTGGATATTCCATTACTATGCTATTTTACGTTATCATCTTCTCAATCTTTCTAGCCCATGGCTCAAGACTTTTTCGCGAGTAATTGTACTATCTTGTGCCGCAGTAATTTATTTAGTGATTTTCTTCATTATCTTTGCGGCGTTATTTAAAACCCCTGCTCCATCCGCCCAAGTGATTGTTCTTAATGTATTAATGATTGCCGCAGTAATGCTATTGATTCCAGCCCTAAATGAACTGAGTGCCTTTGTCGGCTCACTTGCTTCAGCTGACGAAATCGATGTCTCATATATCGTTAAAAAAATGACCGCCATTGTGGGCTACGACGTCAATCTCACCGAGCTATCTTCATTTCTTTGCGACCACTTGCATTTTCAATACATTGGCTTTATCCTAAATGGAGAACTGTACGGCTCTAGCCAAACCAAAATTTCTCCAGAGACAGTCAAAGAAATTGCCAGATCAAAGAAAATCACTGGTGGAATTTGGCTTGAGCCAGACGAAAAACTTTCTGTTGCTCTACATCGCTTAGATATTAGCGCGGTAGCCGAGCTCCGCGATGGTAAAGGCAAGATTATTGGTCAGATTATCTTCGGCAAGCCGAATGGCCATATTAATTTTGAAAATCGCGACATCGTTCCTATTGAGATTATTATTCAGGTTCTTCCGGCTGTAATTAAACCTGGTAACCATCGTATCAAAAGACATTTGATCTAAAATAAACCCCCGGGCTAACTGCCCGAGGGTTTAGATAGGGTGGGTTAAACAAAATGTTTTCTGATGGTGAATCTTACACTGGTAATGCCCCAAGGTTCTACTAATGTCACCTCAGGATCCAATGTCTCGATATCGGCGATCCCCATTAGCTTAGTGCTGACTGCCTGCAGAGTGGCCCGCCCTTGTGCGATTGCATCAGAAGCAGTATCAAAGATTACCATCGGATTTCTTGGGTCATACGGCCAATTTTGAGTATTGATCACTCTCCTCATCGATTCAGTCCAGATCAAGTAATCATACTTCATGTAACCGCCCGATCTCAGCAGGGTCAACCCTGTCAAAATCGCTCCCGTCATCTCATGCCGCTCGTTTTCGTTCAAATACATTGATACCCCATGCATCCAAACTAAGTCTTGAGTATTAAATAAATCTTGATGCAATATGGCTTTACTAAGTGACTCACGATAATAGTGAACATTTTTTCTGATGTCCGCATCAGGAAAAAGTTCTTCCACAGGACTCACCGGACCATCATCAAAAACTGTCAGAGTAAGAGTCTTTGGTAGATGATAAAGCCGTTCCGGAATATTACCACCGCCAAAACTGGTCGCATATTTGATATCTTTCTTCGCAATAAAGTCCGAGATAGCCCTAGACTTCTTACGCTCATTAATATTCATACCTTCAAAGTAAGACATCTGATACCAAACATCATCCGGCGGCACCTCACGTACCACGCCCTTCAAGTCTTTGCCATAGTTATGCAGATATCCCATCAATTCCGCAATTCTTCGATCCCATACAGCAAAATAGAACTGAAGCATGAAATCCGAAGATGGTATTTCAAAAAACTCAAAGTTCTTGAGTAGACCTGGATCTTCCAGATGCTTCTCCACTTCCTCCATCCGCATTTTAATTGTGTCATTATCAAAATTACTACGTTCCACCAGTGCCTGATGTATGGCTTTTAGTACTTGTTCTTTACGTTTTTTGCCTTCAGGAGTTTTAGAGACTGCGGGGAGGTCTCCGTCAAAATAACGTTCCGAAAGATCAGCCTGTTCTGTTGCCCATTGATACACGGCCTCTTTTGGCAATTGTCCATAAGAAAAACCGTCGTTTTTCCTTGTAATACTCCATGCGTTTTTCAGCGTTTCCTGTATATCCATCATGTTAATCCCTCCTTATCAAAAAATACTTAAGCTATCCACCCTTTAACTTACTGCAATAATTATATCATAGAAAGTTGTTTTAGAGAATCAATTAGAAATTAAGGTCTAACTTTTACGAGTCTTTCAATCCACCATTTCATCGTGGCGTCATCTAGGAGTTTAGTTTGCATATCATTGCCATAAACGGTGCCGACTAATTTAGTCTGGAGCAATTTACCATTATAAAAATAATGTGACAAAATCAAACTTCTAGTCGTACCCGGCCACCAAATTTGATCAAAGAATAGATTCCCTAGACCGTAATAGATTACCCCGTCACCGTATAATTCAAAAGTCTGGGCTTGATGAGCAGAAGTGCCCACTACCATGTCTGCACCAAGATCAATCAAATGGCGGAAGAAGCCAATTTGGTCGCCTGCTGAAGAATTAGCCTTATCGCAAATCGGATCTTCATATTCTGATGCATAAGACGCACATTCATAATATTGTATATCCACAATCACAAAATCGCCCCGGTCTTTAGCCTCTTTGATTTGCTCGGCGGCTACATCTTCGTAATATTGATTCGCGCCAGGAGTACTGCCTCTCGTTGCCCCACCAGTAGATTGATTGAAGGCTAGCATGGTGATATTAGTGCCTTTTTCAGATAGTTCCAGAGGCACTTTAGCTTCAGTGGCGTTTTTGCCACCGCCCACCATCTTGATCCCCTTTTCGGTGTAAACATCGATCGTGTCCAGCGCCGCTTGGTTGCCACAATCTTGATTATGGTTGCCAGTAAGTTCTACTACATCCAGTCCAATTGCCGTTAAAGTATCAATGAATCTTGGATCAGAGCAAATATTCCGATCATGAGCAGCAATAGTAAAAGAAGACTCATTAGAAGTATGCGTAATGTCAAACGCAGATAAATACGGCCCGATTTGCTCAGCAAAGTAAGTTGCATCACCACCCACAGCTTTTAATTTAGCGTTCATCCCGCGAGAAAGTGCCGTTACGCCGGTTTGCGCAAAAGTTAAAACCGTATCTTTGGTAGGGAATTCTTTTTTCACCATTTCAGAAATCAAAGGTTTAATTTCTTCATTAAATTTTTCCGAATCAAAACTGATGATACGATATACCGCACCGGTATTAAATTCGTCAAGATAATATTTACCGTTAAGAGAAAGTAACTTTTTAGAAAAATCTAACTGTGAAAGTGGAATCAAGGTAGTAGAATCAAGCGATTCTACATTTTCAGCATCAATATTAGTTTCTGAACTATAAAAATCCGTCACTGGCACGTAAACTTCATAAAGATATTCACCTTCTTTAAGCTCCGGGAGTTCCAAAACTTCTCTTGCGTCAATTCTTACATCTTTGTCTAAATTTACCTCCTCTGTAAAAATCTCATGCAATTTAGCTAACTCATCTTCTTTTAAATTTTCGCCATAATACACTACACCTGGAATCCTAAACACCCCAGTTTTGGTGATAAATTGCACCCCAAAGAACACCCCCACAAAAATTCCTGCAAACAGGGCTAAACAAATTAAAGATTTTTTTATGCCCTTTTTTCTTCTCTCACTCATATTTCTATTATAGCATATGTTATAATTAAAACATGACTTGGTGGGTATTCAGAAAAGAAGAAGCCGAAAAAACTATTTTCTCTCCCAATGGTAAAATTCGTCTGGATTTTAATTTAAAAAATAATCAAGTTTTTTATACAGTTTCAAAAGACGGAAAATCTATTATTAAAAAATCTAAATTAGAATTTGAGATTTTAGGCGAAGATTTATTTAAAAACAATTTAAAATTAATCCGAAACCGCACTTCTCGTCACGAAGAAACAATTGAAACTATTTGGGGCGAAGATAAATATTTGGAAAATAATTACACGGAAGCGGTTTTTTATTTGGCAGAAAGTGGCAAAGCCAAACGAATCTTTACCTTAAGATTTAGAGTTTTTAATTCTGCAGTGGCTTTTCGTTATGAAATCCCACCTCAACCGAGTTTTTCTACTGTCACCGTCAAAGATGAACGTACTGAGTTTAATATAGATTTAAATTCTATTTGTTGGCAAATCCCTGCCTACCAACCAGATAGATACGAATACAATTACGAACGTACAGGCATATATGATTTAGAAAATTCTGTACATACACCACTAACTATCAAAACTCCCAATGGTTTTTACCTTTCTTTACATGAAGCAGCGCTCTATAACTATGGCTCTATGACTATTAAATTAAACCACGATAAAGTTTTGAGTTCTGATATCACGCCGTTGTCAGACGGGACCAAAGCCCATGTAAATTTACCATTTAATACCCCTTGGCGATTAATCATGATAGCGGATTCTGCCATTGAACTTACTGCTAACCGTACAATGTATTGCCTAAATGATCCGCCATCAGGCGATTTCACTTGGGTCAAGACCCTCAAATTTATCGGTATTTGGTGGGCTATGTATGTAGGTGAATGGACTTGGGCGCCCGGCGAACGCCACGGTGCTACCACCGCACATGCTAAAGAATATATTGACGCTGCGGTGCGACTAGGTATCAGTGGGCTCCTAATTGAAGGCTGGAACGAAGGTTGGGAAGGTGACTGGCTAGAAAATGGAATCAATAATAAGTTTACAGTGGCTACGCCAGATTTTAATTTAGAAGAAGTGGCAAGCTATGCCAAAGCCAAGAACATTGAACTAGTTGGCCACCACGAAACCGTTGGGTTTGTCGATAATTACGAGGCTCAACTCGAAGATGCCTATAATTATTATGCAGCGAATGGAGTTCATTATATTAAAACTGGTTATGCTGGCAGTCAGATTATAATTAATGGTAAAAAAGAATACCACCATTCTCAAGCCGGAGTCAATCATTATCAAAAAACTGTCGAACTCGCCGCCAAGAAAAAAATTATGTTAGATATTCATGAGCCAATCAAAGGTACTGGTATTGAACGCACTTGGCCAAATCTCCTAACCCGCGAAGGTGCTCGTGGTCAAGAATATGAAGGAGGGGGCTTAAGGCCCTCGCATGCGTGTTACCTGCCCTATACTAGGTTACTGGCTGGCGGCATGGATTACACTAATGGGATTTTTGATATTACTAATAACGTTAAGCGAATTTCTACGACACTTGCTCGCCAGGTAGCGTATTTTGTGACTATCTACTCTGGTATGGCCATGGCTGCCGACCGCCCATTTATATATGAAGAAAAATACCCCGAACTTTTTGAATTCATCAAAAAAGTTCCTACTAATTTTGAGAAAACCATTCCCCTAGCCGGCGAAATCGGTGATTTTTATGTAGTAGCCAGAAAAGACCGAGGTTCAGAAGATTGGTATATAGGTGGCGTTACTCACAGTGAATCCCGTCGTGTACATATTAATTTAGATTTTTTGGATTCTGGAGTTTACAAAGCTAAGATGTATATAGACGGCGAAGATGCCCATTTTCGTGACAATCCGTACAGTATTAATATACTAGAGAAACACGTTGGAAAATCTGACTCCCTAGATATCTACATGGCTCCTGGTGGCGGGTTTGCTATTTCTCTAGAGCGGTCACAATCAAGCGGTGTGTAGCATCATGCCCGCCCATTGGAATCCCGGCACAAGTCATAATTATCAAAGTATTACGCTTAGTTGACGCCAGAACTTCTGTCATATCAATATCGTCTTTTTTAAAAATTTCTGTATTTACAACTTCATAAAATTTATTATTATATTCTATTTCATCATTAATTTTAATTTGATTTAAATTTTTAAATACCGTAGATGAATGCCCAATCAAAAATATTTTACTAGGGGTTCTAATATAACTTCCTACGATAGTGTCTGGAGTGTTTAATTTATGATCTTCCAATTTTAACGTAGTTACATCAGAAACCAAATTAATTGCAGGGATTTTTAATTCGCCGGAAATCTCGTACTGAACTGCATCCGCCGGTTGCAAACCCACCGCTATGTAGATTGCGAAAAGTAGCGCATATATAATGCTAACGACTCTACGAAAGTTAAACCTTCGTTTTAATTCCACACTTCCTCCTTATGGTTTTATTATACCACAAGCAGAATAAAATTTTCTAAAAATCACACTCCGGGATTGAACATTTTTAGTTTCTTATCATGATTTTTATAATTTTTGTCGTGTTCGTATACTTCCGCCCAAAACGCCTTGGAATGATCCATATGATTTAGATGCGCCAGTTCATGTAAAATTACATAATCGCGTAATTTTTCAGGAAGTTTCATTAATCCGATATTAAGGGAAATAGTTTTCTTAGACGAGCAAGAGCCCCACCTAGTATTGGCGTGAGTTAAGCGGCATTTATCGTATTTATAACCGTAAAGTTTAGCAAAATATTCTAAACGATAAGGCAGATATTCCCGCGCTTTTTTCATCAATACTTTCTTTTGATAATCACGCGTGCGTTGAGTCGTCGGGTCGTTGATTGGCAGTTTTTCACGAATTCTCTCACGATTAGTATTCAAATATCTCTTCACTAAAAAATCCGGCGTACGCTTAGGTACCGACATCTGTAATCTACCAGAAGTGGAAACCGAGAATTTTACTCCTCGGCTCCACGCGTTTTTGCGAACTATAATCTCGCCAAATTCTTTATCTACCAACATCAGCAAGACCGGCTAGCACATGTTTGGTCTGGGTTTCAAAAGTATGTTTGCCAGATAGAATAATTGGGTCCTCAAGCTCGGAAGGGGCTTCTAGACTAGAAACTTCCTTGTCATAAACTTCCTTGGCTTTTTCTACGGATTTGTAGCGAGTTTTAAGACGATTGCGAATGGTAGTGACGTCGGTCTGAATCCAAATCAAAGATGGGTTATAGCCAGCGTTCCTAAGGATATTGCGAATTTCTTCTCGCTCTTTCTCGGTAGAAAGACCACCTTCTATAATGATAGTTTTTCCAGTATGTGCGATTAATTTAATAATTAATAAAATATTTTTTCTAGTCAAACGATATTTGACTTTTAGCTCGTCGAAATCATAGAGAGCCAAATCAAACTTATCGGCGAACTTCTCGCTAAAAGTAGATTTCCCACTGCAAGGCGCTCCGAATACGAGTAGAGCTCTTGGTTTTGACTTATTACCTTCCATATTGATTCCATTATAGCACAAAAAAACTTTCGTGTGCAAGTTTAATTATTCACACCATGATGTACGGTAGGACTATCAAAAGATAGAGGCTCAAACACATAGCCATTTTCGTTTCCGTATTGGATAATTCTTTCTACGGCCTCTACGGAATAAGGCCTAATGTCATGTTGTAAAACTACATTCGGGCCAGGTTTTAAATGCGAAGCTACATTTACATAAACTGTATCAGAATCTTTGGCTCTGCCTGCGTCATCCGAATCTACATTCCAATCAAAATATTGATAACCTCTTGCTTCCACCTCTCGGGTTAGGGTACTCATAATTTTAGTTCGTCCATCATAACGTTTAGAAACAAGATTAGAACTTCCGCCCGGAAATCTAATTAATTTAGCATCCTGACCAGTGATATTCTTCACTCTATCCGCAATCTGATTAAGATCCGCAAAATAATTATCTACGCTAGAATAAACATAGGCATAATTGTGAGACCAAGTGTGGAGTGCCACCGTATGCCCTTCGTCATATTCACGTTTAATCGTAGCATCATCCCCACGCCCAGTCACAAAAAAAGTGGCCTTTACTTCATATTTATCTAAAACATCCAAAAGTGCATTGGTATAATCCCCTGGGCCATCATCAAAAGTTAAATACACTATCCCCGTAGCCTCAGCCAATTTTTTGGCGTGCTCGGCTGCCCTTTCTGCCTCTTCTTCCGCCAAAATTTCTTTAATAGATTCTTCGCAAAAATCACACTCCATATTTTCTTTGGGGGTTTTTGCCTCTGCCGCAATAATGTCCGACACCATTAACATAGAAATCAAGAAAAATAACGCCACTCCAAGTAGCGTTGAAAGAATGGCCAATGTAGCGATATGAAGTTTAATTTTATTGCGACGCTTCATTTCCATACTTTAATTATAACACGGTCTATGTTAAAATATAACTAGGTACTTTAGGGGTGTAGCTCAGTTGGTAGAGCAGTGGTCTCCAAAACCACGTGTCGTGGGTTCAAGTCCTGCCACCCCTGCCATTTTTTTATGCCAAAAATACCATAAGTGTGATATAATAGTATAGATGAAAATACTTATGCTAGGTTGGGAGCTACCACCCCATAATAGTGGGGGGCTTGGTGTTGCCTGTTTAAATATGGCACATGCCCTTTCTGAGCAAGGTGTAAATATCGATTTTGTAGTGCCCTATGCCGCCAAGCATCCGCACACTGAGTTTATGCATGTACTTCACGCCACCAATCTTGACCCAATCCATCGCTACGGTGGCGGAGCTTACGCTTCTATCGACATCCACAAAAAACAAATTCCTTCAATTGATCGCCCAGACATGGTTTCTATTCGTGACATCCAAAAAAGTTATCAGGATTTTGTTAATGACTATCTCATGGAATTCAAACCGGATTTAGTCCATGCTCACGACTGGCTCACCTACGAAGCCGGCATGCTCGCCAAGAAGAACTACGGCATTCCGCTCGTCGCTCATGTTCATGCCACCGAGTATGATCGTGCCGGCATGCATGTAGGAAATCCCATCATCCACGAGATTGAGCAACAAGGCTTGATGATGGCCGACAAAATCATCGCCGTATCCGAGACTACCAAACGCATCATTCATGAAAAATATCACATCCCTTTGAACAAAATCGACGTCATCTACAATTCCTTGGATGAAGATTATTATAAAGGCTATGAATACGACGATAGCCTCCATCAATATACCACTAGTCTCAAAAAACAAGGCTATACCATCGTTTCCACAGTCGGACGTTTCACCGTGCAAAAAGGTTTGGAGTTCTTATTAAATGCTGCCAGAAAAGCCATCGATAAAGAGCCCAAGCTCCTGTTTATCTTTGCCGGCGATGGCGAAGAAAGAAATCACCTAATTTCCGAAGCCGCTACTCTCGGTATTTCTGAAAATGTCGTATTTACAGGTTTCATCCGCGGGCAAAAATTACGCGATATATACACTCTTTCCGATATTTTTGTGATGAGTTCAGTATCAGAACCATTTGGCCTTACCGCATTAGAGGCGGCCTACCACAGAGATGCTCTAATTCTTACTAATCAATCTGGTGTTTCAGAGGTAATCTGGTCTGCCATGAAATATGATTTTTGGGACGAAAATAAGCTAGCCGACGAAATCATTGCCATCGCCAAAAGCCCGGCACTCAAAAAATCCTTACAAGAAAACGTTGGTCACGAGTATAATCGGATTTCCTGGGATAAGGTTGCGAAAAAGTGCCAAAAGATATATAATGGCTTAAACCATAAGGAGAATTGTTGATGCGCGCGATTTGTCTGTATTTGCATATTCATCAGCCGCTTCGCTATCGCGAGTATCCAATTTTTGATGTTGGTAACAACTCCAATTATTATATTGATGATTACAATGGCCGTCAGTCCAACCAGCGTATTTTTGAAAAAGTCACCAAAAAATCTTACCGTCCGATGCTAGAATTATTAGAGAAAAAGATGGGGCAACATCCAGATTTTAGAGTCTCCTTCTCTATTACTGGCACTTGGCTAGAACAAGCCGCCAAATGGGCCCCAGATTTGATTTCGCAAATTCGCCGTATGGTCGCTAAGGGTCAAGCCGAAATCTTAGGCGAAACTTACTATCACTCCCTAGCCTTTTTCTACGACCAAGAAGAATTTGAAGACCAAGTAGAGCTCCACGCCGACGTTATTAAAAAAGTTTTTGGCGTCACTCCCCGCGTCTTTAGAAACACCGAACTTGCCTACAACGATAATCTTGCCCGTTGGGCCGAAGAAAAGGGTTATCTTGGTATTTTAGCCGAAGGTTGGGACAAAATACTTAAAAACCGCACGCCCAACCGAGTTTATCGCCCTACCGGCTGCGAAAATCTAAGGTTGCTGCTCAAAAATTACCGTCTATCTGATGATATCGCTTTTAGATTCTCTAATCACGACTGGAAAGAATGGCCCTTGACTGTAGAAAAATACCAAAATTGGCTTGACATGGACGCCCTAAACGGCAATCTCATCAACCTCTTTATGGATTTTGAGACCTTTGGCGAACATCAATGGAAAGACACCGGCATTTTTGAATTTATGGATAGTTTTATTGACTCCTGGCTTTCCGAATACGAAAATAAATTTGTTACTGTTTCCGAAGCTTGTAATCTCATGACACCAGACGGCGAAATATCTATGCCCGAAACCGTTACCTGGGCGGATACCGAGCGCGATTTATCAGCCTGGCTCTCTAATGATATGCAAAAAACCGCCATGAAGGATGTCTATAATATACGGACAAGTATTTTAGACACTAATAACCCTAAATTAATCACCGACTGGCGCCATCTTACCACTTCTGATCATTCTTATTCCATGTGCACCAAATATTGGCACGATGGCGACGTCCATGCCTATTTCTCGGCCTACGCCTCCCCATACGAATCATTTATGTATTTTATGAACGTCCTTAGAGACATCAAATACCGGATGAAAAAATAACTATATATTGCATATGGTAATTTTGTGTGATACAATTAGATTGCAATAGTTAAATATATTCATTAAAAAGTCCGGTGTATTTTATATGCGGAACTTAGAATATAAGAATGGCATCATGATGGTGTCAAAGTATTCTAAGTTCTAACGGACTGTGGATATATTTGACTATTGCACCCATCGTGGTGCCATTTCTAGTTGGTGCCACCTAATAAAGTGAGGTACCAATGCAAAAAGTCATGCAAACTCTAAAAAACCGAACAAAATTGCACTATATATTATATATAGTACTAGTTTTGGGGCTTTTTCTAACTTTTTCTCATTCGGCTTTGGCGGCTAATCCTGGGAGTGTAGACTTTAATGTCAATATCGCACCTACGCTCACGATTGATGTTACTTCTGGTGGTGTAGCCACCAATAATATTACCCTGAATCTAA
>JAUNRI010000038.1:0-4829 GCA_030535695.1 Candidatus Saccharimonadota bacterium
CGGGGATGGGACTAACCCTGCTACTGGTATTACTACCGCACCGAACTCTGCTACTGACTTACTCAGTCTCCAGACTATGCTTTCTACGCCGGTCTCCGGGCTCTACCGCAGTGGTACTGCGTTCTGGCAGGGTTCTTACGGCCTCTTCTGGTCCTCTACGTTTAATAGTACTTCTTTTATGTACGGCATGTACGTTAGTGGTACGGCAGTGCTTCCGCAGTCTACCAGCGCTCGCTACTTTGGCCTCTCTGTGCGCTGTATCGCCCAAAACTAACCTAATTTACCACAACCACTAACCCCAAAATCTCCAAATTTTTGAGCTCCCAAACCCGCTACTGCTAAAAAATTGGTTAAATAGCGCGGGGTTGACACTTTAAAAATAAGTCAACCCCATGTATGAGTAGAGCTGAATCTATGATATACTTATCTTATGAAACGACTAGTTTTAATCGACGGGAAGTCAGTGTTTTATCGTGGCTATTATGCCATGGGCAACCTCAGTCTCTCTGATGGTACTCCCACCGGCGGCGTCTATGGTTTTGCTGCTATCTCTATGGAAATTGTCAAAAAATTAAACCCCACCAAGGTAGTAGTGGCTTGGGATTCCAAAACTTCCACCGCCAAGAGAAAAGCCCTCTTCAAAGATTACAAAGCCGGTCGCGTCAAACCCGGCGAAGATTTTTACACTCAAATCCCGCTCTTAGAAGACCTCGTCAAATCTCTCGGTTGGAATTTTGTCGAACTAGACGACTACGAAGCCGACGACATCATCGGCACCCTTTCCGAGCAAGCTGACAGGGAAGGAGACTACGAAACCTATATCATCTCATCAGACTTAGACATGCTTCAAATTGTAGATGAAAATACCCACATGTGGCGTATCCTAAAAGGTTTTTCCAATATTGAGCAGTTAGACATCAAAGAAGTAGAAGAAAAGTATGGCATCAAAAAATCTCAATTCCTAGACCTAAAATCCCTCAAAGGTGATGCTTCTGATAACATCCCCGGCGTTCCCGGCATTGGCGAAAAAACTGCCGCCAAACTCTTAAACGATTATCAAACTCTAGATGGGATTTACGAGCATATAGACGACATCACCGGCTCCACTAAAACCAAGCTCGAAGTCGGCAAAGATAGCGCTTACCTCTCTAAAAAGCTCGCAAAGATTATGTTCGACGCCCCTATCAAACTAAACGACATCCCAGATTTTGTTTTCAACAAAGACCAAGTGGTAGCAGGCCTCAAAAAACTCGAATTCAACTCTCTTATTCGCAGAATGGGTGATAATATAGAAGTTAAAAAAGAAGAGAAGATAAATATTAACGTCCCAAAAGATGTGATTGTAGACAACGACATCAAAAGCTTAATGCATAGCAATAAAGAAATAGCCGAAAAAATCTTAAACGGCGCCTCTTTCTGGGATCTAAATCAAGCCGAATTTCTCTTAAACCCACTCTCTCGCGAAAAGAACACTATGAGCTACGAGGCTGAATTAAAGGAATTCCAAAAATACCCCAGACTATATAATATATATAGAAATTTTGACCTACCCCTAATCCCAGTCTTATACCAAATGGAAGAAAAGGGCATGTTGATAGACCGCCAGTATTTTGCTAAACTTCGGGTAGAATATGAAGCAGAAGTAGAAAACCTTGAACAAAAAATTTGTTCATTAGCTGGCAAAATTTTTAACATCAATTCGCCAATTCAGCTGTCAGAGGTGTTATTTACAGATTTGAATCTTCCAACTAAGGGGATTAAAAAGACCACGCGTGGTTATTCAACTGGTGCAAAAGAATTAGACAAACTAAAAAATGAGCACCCAATTATTGAAGAAATTATCAAATATCGCGAAGCCGCCAAACTTTTAAATACCTATATCATTCCGATGCCAGAATTGGCCGACCAAAATGGCCGTATTCATACCACTTTTACCCAAGACATCACTGCTACAGGGCGCCTTAGCTCCAAAGACCCCAATCTTCAGAACATTCCAGTTAGAACCGAAGAAGGAAAACGTATCAGAACTGGTTTTATTGCGAAAAAAGGCAAAAAACTTGTTTCCGCCGATTACTCTCAGTTTGAACTTCGCCTTGCCGCGGTTTTATCAAACGATCAATCCTTGATTGACGATTTTAACAGTGGTGTAGATATCCACACCAAAACCGCCTCCGAAGCCTTTAATGTTCCTATAGAGAAGGTCACCAAAGACCAGCGTCGTGCTGCCAAGGCCATCAATTTTGGCATTATTTATGGTATGAGTGTCAAAGGTCTCACCGACGCCGCCAGAATGAGTTTTTATGAAGCCAAAAACTTTATGGAAAGCTATTATAAACTGCGAAGTCCGATTATGGAATATATCAAAAACACCCTAAAAAAGGCCGAAGAACAGGGCTTTGTTGAGACTTATTTCGGTCGCCGCCGTCCTACTCCCGATGTCAAATCGTCCAACTTTATTATTCGCGAAGCTGCCAAGCGCGCCGCCGGTAACATGCCAATTCAGGGGACCGAAGCCGATTTAATGAAACGCGCCATGATCAATGTCAGCCAAAAACTCCCCAAAACCGCCGATTTAATCATGCAAGTCCATGATTCTTTGATTGTGGAATGTGACGAAAAAGATACTGCCAAAATCGGCGAGCTCCTAAAACAAGAAATGGAAAACATCGCCCCCGAACTGCCAGTAAAATTGGCAGTAGATGTCACAGTGGGTGATAACTGGGGAATGTTGTAATTTCCACATTTAGTGGCAAGAAAGTCCTTGACACCACCATATATAGCGCTTATAATAAATATCAGACATACTTATAACAACAATTTTAAGCCAAGGAAAAGGTCATGAAAAAAATCATTTACAAAAACCCAAACGACGCTGAAAATTTCAGCCTTGCACGTTTTACCAAGTCATTACAAAAATACGGCAAAGTTTCCGACAAAGACATCAAAGCCGCATTAAAAGAATTTGATGAGTACGAAACCATGCACGTTTCTTGCTTGGTAGAAGCCGGCATCAAAGCCCTAGAAAAAACTAGTAAAAAAGCTGCCAAGGAATATTTCAATGACCATGCTGAATATTTTGACGAAGGTAAATTTGAGCGTCTTCGTCGCATCACCGGCTATCTTGTTGGTACTTTGGACCGCTGGAACGACGCCAAAAAAGCCGAAGAAAAGGCTCGCGTCAAACATTCTGTCAATTCCGCTGTAGATGATGCCACTCGCATCGTGATGCTAGAAACCCAAGCGATGGAACAAAACGTCGCCTACGCTCGCTAATATATCTGATAACGAAACTCCCAAGATTTATATTTTTTATTGTATAATAAGAGTAGCTATGCCAGAATTGCCAGAAGTAGAGACTATTAGGCGTGGGTTATCAAAATTTATTATCAAACAGAATCTAAAAAAGACTCGCATTTTGTGTGAAAAATCTTTTATCGGCCAGCCGCAAACTGCCAAAATCAAAAACATCCGCCGCTTTGGCAAGGCCCTAGTCATTGACTTAGATAACCAAAAGTCCCTGATGATTCATTTACGCATGACCGGCCAACTGATCTATGATGGAAAAGAAAGATACGCCGCCGGCCACCCCAGTGAAAATTTCCTAGACAAACTCCCCAACAAGCAGACCAGAGTTATTTTGGAACTAGAACACGGCACCCTTTATTTTAATGACCAACGCAAATTCGGTTTCATCAAAGTTTTAAAAACTACAGAGGTAGAAGACGACCCCTTCATCAAAAAACTAGCCAAAGAACCCTGGCAGATTACAGAAGAGGAGCTCTATCAAAAACTTCAAAAACACCAGAACTCCCCCATCAAAGCCACCATTTTAGACCAAACTATTATCTGCGGGCTTGGCAACATCTACGCTGACGAAACTTTATTTATGACCAAGATTCACCCCCAGACCAAATCCGGCAAAATCACCAAGAACCAAGCAGGAGAGATTATCAGAGCCGCCAAAGAGGTGATGGAAAAATCCATCGCATCTGGTGGTTCCACTCTAAAAGACTACAAAAAAGCCGACGGCACTCGCGGCGACTATCTAGATAAATTTGCCCAGGTTTTCAACAGGCAAGGTCAAAAATGCCCAAGATGCCAATCGACCATCACAAAAATCAAAGTTGCTGGCCGCGGCACTCACATTTGTCCAAATTGCCAAAAGGAGAGAGAATGATTAGGATTTTTACCGGCGACGATCGCATCAGGGCAGGGAACGAAATCAAGCGTATTTTAGGCGAAAATTACGAAGTGATAGATGCCGCCGATTTAACCCCCAAAGATCTCCCCAACATTTTCAAGGGCACCACCATTTTTGACGCCAAACGCCACATTTTGCTCCGAGATTTCACCGCCAACAGCAGCATTTACCCCGAAATCACCAAATATCTAGATACTCCGCATGACATTGTCATGCTAGAGACCAAACTAGACAAGCGTCTAAACACCTACAAAACAATCAAAGACCAGCTAGAAATCAAAGAATTCAAGCTCCCGCCCAAAACCGATTTCACCGAAGTTTTCAATATCTATAATGTCGCCAAAAGGGATGGTCAAAAAGCCGTAGAAATGCTCAAAAAAATCGAACCAGACGAAGACCCCATCAGATTCACCGGTCTACTTGTTTCTCAAGCGCTCAAAGATTTTAACCCCAAAGTTCTAAAAGAACTATCAGACATAGACATCAAAATGAAGAGCAGTAAAATCGACCCCTGGCTTTTAGTGGAGTCGTTTTTACTAAAAAATTCCAATTTAAGCTAAATTTAATTTTTTATGCTTTGGTAAAAATGGTATGTGTTCGATGCGAGGTGGAGGGGTTGTTTTTGTTA
>JAUNRI010000038.1:4839-5365 GCA_030535695.1 Candidatus Saccharimonadota bacterium
CTTTTTTCACGGCTTTGTCATATTCAGACTGAGCCTTAGACAAACTCTTAGCCGAAGGTTTAGCCTTAAAAGCCTTCACCGCCGCCTTGATATCTTTCTTGATCTCAACATTGTGAGCGGTGCGCTTATCTGCTTGACGAGCTGCCTTCTTTGCGGATTTGATAATCGGCATTAATTTATCCCTATAACATTAAAAATTAATAACTTTCGTTTATTATACCGCATTTACCCCAAAAAGTAAAGAGTAAAATCCAGGCGAAATCTGGTTGAAATTTTTTCACGCTTATGTTAATATAATAAAAAAAGAAAGGGCACTAATGGCAGACGACGATCAAACAACGGATGCGGAACAAAACCAAGAACAAAGTTTAGATCAAAATGCAGAGCAAGCTGCAAACGAAGCTTTGGAAAATTCCGCTTCAACTCAAGATTTAGACGCGGTAGAATACGCCACGCCGAGTGCTTATATTGACCCAGATTTGCCAGCTTATAATCCCGATGCCCCTGTAGAAGAAGAGCCAGTAGA
>JAUNRI010000038.1:5375-6665 GCA_030535695.1 Candidatus Saccharimonadota bacterium
CACCATAGAAATGACTCCAGAAGAGATTGCCGAATATCTCAAACAAACGCACGAAGTCATGGCTAAAGTCGCCGAAAAAATTGCCAATTCTAGAAATATTTTAATTGCTACTTCATCCGACCCGTCTGTGGATGAATTATCAAGCGCTATCACTCTTGCTAGATTCTTAGATCGTCTTGGCAAGCACGCCATCGCCATTTATTCTGGCGAAGCTCCCAATGCTCTCGCTTTCTTAAACCCGGCCGAATATTTTGAAAACAGTGCCGATGTTTTGCAAGATTTTGTTATTTCCATCAGTAAAGAAAAAGCCGACCATCTTCGTTACAAGTTAGACGGGGAAGAAGTTAAAGTACTTGTCACCCCATATAGAAGCCGTATCGTCGCCGAAGATTTAGAGTTTTCTTATGGTGATTACAACGTAGATTTAGTTTTGTCGCTTAACGTTAATAATGGCGTAGATTTGGACCCGGCTCTCAAAGAATACGGTACCATTATGAGCGACGCCACCGTCATCAACATCAGCACCGGCAACCCCGGCAAATTTGGCGAAATTGAATGGAATAACAAGCGCGCCAGCTCCGTCTCCGAGATGATTGCCGACCTTCTATGCAACGCTTCCGGCGATGTCAAGCTCGATGCCGATGAAGCTACCGCGTTATTGACTGGTATCGTAGCTTCTACCGACCGTTTTGCTCATGCCAACACTTTTTCTACCACTATGCAGATTGCCTCACAGTTGATTGATTTTGGTGCTAGCCCAGAAACCGTAGCCGAGAACATCACTGATGATGTGGACAATCAATTCTTTGCGTTCTCCGATTTAAAGCCCAAAAAAGAAGGCGAAGAAGGCGAAGATTCCGATAACCCTTCGTTTTCCTTCAAGCCTACCGAAGAACCAAAGCATAAAATTGATCCAAACGACGCTACCACGCTCCAAATTTCACACGGCGAAGATGGGGAAGAAAATAGGGATGCTGCAGAAGAGGATAAAGAGCTTCCAGAGATTTCTATAAATTCTGAAGAAAAACCCGAAGAAAAGCCCGAACCAGAAGATAAGCCAGAAGAAAAGCCCGAGGAAAGCTCGGAGCCAGAAGACATTCCAAAAGAAGAATCAAAGCCCGAAGAAGAAAAACCAGAAGACCCCGGTCTTTTAGATGAGCTTAAAGCCACCGAGGCTAGTTTGTCTGGCGTCGGCACCGAAACCACTCCAGAAACCACCCCAGAAGTTGCCGGCCCAGTTCAGTTGGATGCCCCATCATTAGACAATCCATCTGCCCCAGCTGTAGAGAC
>JAUNRI010000069.1 GCA_030535695.1 Candidatus Saccharimonadota bacterium
TCGGGCCGCGTCGCTCGCTCCCGTCGCCACGGGGCTCGCGCGCTTGTCCTCGCGCTGCCGCGCTCCGGATTCCCTCGTAGGCACTTTTTTGTTAATATGTTATAATAAGCTTATGAATAATTTTGCCGAAGTTAATAAGACTATAGAAGATTTTAAGAATATGGATTTGAATTTGTCCCACTATGAGCAGTGGCAGATGTGGGTAGTAGGGGGCGTGGGGCTGGCTTTGATGTTGGTTGGTTACAAGATAAAAAAACCTGCGTTCTTTATCATCTGGTTTTTGCTGGGATATATTGGCATGGGATATTTAATGCCGATCATTAACAGTGCGTGGGCCGATGTAGCTAATAGTAGCTTTTGGCAGGGATTATTGCCGATTTTGGGTGGTTTGCTCCTTGCTCTGATGGGTTTTATGATCGAAAAAATCTGCCTTGGCGGGATCATATTTGGCTTAACTTTAATGATGACTGCACAGTATTTTGGCACTGAAATGCAAACAATGGCGATCGGGGGGATAATTGGGGTAATATTGGGTGGTCTAGCCGTGATGATGATGAAGCCGGCCACTATTATTGCCACTTCAGTGGCGGGTGGCTATGCTCTCACACTAGCAATTTTGGCTTTAGTGCCAGATATGAACGGAGAAACCTGGTTTTGGCCGATGATTGTGGGTTTTGGCGCGCTAGGTTCTTTGGTGCAATTTATCTCTTGCAAACATGACTAGTTTGTGCTATAATGGATGAAGTTACCAAAGACAGTGGCGGCGAAAGCTTAATCATGCCACCGAGGAATTATTCTTATAATAGAGTTTTGGTGACGATGTTTAACAACTAGCTAACTTTATTATTACAAATTATTAACCAAAGGAACTTTTTATGGCAATTTCAAAAGATAAAAAGAACGAATTGGTTGCTGATTTGACCGAGCTTCTAAAAAACGCTGAAACTACCGTTTACGCCAAATATCAAGGCTTGACCGTAGCTGAAATTCAAGAGCTCAGAAAAGCCGCTAGAGAAGCTGGCGTAAAAATCAAGGTAGTTAAAAACCGTTTAGTAAAAGTTGCAATGGGGCAAATTGCGGTCTACAAAGATACTGATACTACTGGTCTTACCGGCCAGCTTTTGTACGCTATCTCTGATTCAGACGAAGTCGCTCCGGCCAAAGTTTTGGCTGAATTTGCCAAAAAACACGATGCGTTAACTCTTGCTGGTGGTTTTTCGGACGCTGGTAACAGCCTTTCGGAAGAGGAAATCAAAGCACTCGCTAGCTTGCCATCCAAAAACGAGCTTATCGCTCAAGTGGTGGCACAACTTCTTTCACCAGTTACAGATTCTGTATCTGGCCTTTCCGGAGGTCTTTCTGGAATCGTTTCTGGTCTTGAAGCACACGCAAAATAAGCAACCATATATTATA
This sequence comes from Candidatus Saccharimonadota bacterium, assembly GCA_030535695.1. Lineage (GTDB taxonomy): Bacteria > Patescibacteriota > Saccharimonadia > Saccharimonadales > Saccharimonadaceae > Nanosyncoccus. The sequence goes on from JAUNRI010000069.1 coordinate 1,414, forward strand.
TATATTATAGAAAGGAAATACTATGGCTACTGATATTAAAAAATTAGCTGAAGAATTGGTAAATCTTACCGTTCTCGAAGTAAATGAACT
>JAUNRI010000039.1 GCA_030535695.1 Candidatus Saccharimonadota bacterium
CGAAGATTCTGATAATGTTTTTCCAAAGACCTCCCGAGTGGCCGCTCTGGGAGGTCTTCTTTTTACCCCCTTGTGAACGTGTTAATAAGGAGGCCAAGCTGGGATTCAGGCTCCCCTCGGGGATGAGGAGCGTCTTATGTCCTCGCTTCACCAGCTCCACGTTGGGAGCCTGGCCGATGTGGTGATTTTTGATAAGTGTGTAAAGATTGCGCATGGCTATAATGGCGCCTGATTTTAAGACAACAGTTTAAGCCCCTTTTTTCTTGTGCAAAGTATTGTGAGCGTGTATATACTTGACTAAAACAGCGCTATCATTTAATCTTCTATAAGAAGTAGGTGCATTATGGTTATCTCTAAATTAGGTTGTTGTTGCGGGAAAAAGCTTGCTTTATTTTTGCTGCTCTTTCTGATTTTATTGTTATCAATATGGTAGCGCGATTGTTGCTGTCCTCGAGTGACTGAGTGTGAATTTGTATAGCCATAATGCATCGGCGGAATGTCAAAAGTGAATACCTTTCAGACTTGAACGAAATGCACCTGTATGGTAGAATCGCCACGCTTTTCCGCCGACATGCCGCATGGCGGGTGTCTACGTGCACCGTCAGCGGGAAGTAAGCCAGTCCTTACCGCTGATGGTAACGTAGCCGCAAGGGTACGGAACAGCAGCTAACCATGGCTGGTGGAAAGGAGTTCTGTTTCATGAATCTTAGAAATGGAATCGAGCTATTAGTGCTTATCCTGAAGATTATTCTCTTCATCATGAGCTTCTAATGGCGAGTACGCACTCCTGCAGCAACAGGGGTGCGTGCGTTTCCTTTCCTGATTTTTTTACTGATTTTTTCTTGTCGAAGACTTGACATTACAGCATTTTGCGTTATACTAAAGCCATCCAAGATTTCTAAGATTCATTTTGGACTCTTTTCCGCGAGCTGACTAGTTGCTGATGGTCAGCTCGCTTTCTTTTTACCCCCTCGTGAACTTGTTGATAAGGAGGCCAAGCTGGGATTCAGGCTCCCCTCGGGGATGAGTACGTCTTATGCCCTCGCTTCACCAGCTCCACGTTGGGAGCTTGGCCGATGTGGTGATTGATATACAGGTAACCCTGTTTGTGCTTCGGCACATCTGATGAGTAATACGGCTCCACCCGGTCGCCTGACAAACGACCGGGTGCAGGTCGCCTGAAAAAACGCGAAAAAATGATGATTTTTCAGTCAAACTATTGACAAGAGGTCACAATTGACTATAATGAAGCCATCAGAACATTGTGCGCTGATAAACAATTCTCCTGAAGTGCCTCCGACTTGTCACCGGGGGCATTTCTATTTTACCCCCTTGTGAACTTGTTGATAAGGAGGCCAAGCTGGGATTCAGGCGTCCCCTCGGGGATGAGTAGCGTCTTATGCCCTCGCTTCACCAGCTCCACGTTGGGAGCTTGGTCGATGTGGTGATTGATAAGGGTGTAAAGATTGCGCATGGCAGCGGCCATGTAGGCAAGCGGGTGGTCATTATCTGCACGAGTAATCCACCCCTTATCATTCCATTCTGCAATCATCTCGCAGGCTTTGAACTTGCCATCAAGGGATTGTTCGTCAAAGAGCCGGTTTACCACAGGCTCTGTATCGCCGGACATGCTGAACGCCGGGCGTTCCGAAAACGGAATACCTAGCGCAGTCAGACATGCAGCGAGCATGAGGGATTCGAGGTCGCCATCCTTGCTACGGACAAAGTTCAGGGCATCATGGGTGGGCATCTTCATCGTCAGAAGTCGTAGATGATGGAAGATACGCTCGCTTCCGACTTCTCTGCGATACGCCGAGACAGGATGCTCGCAGCTCGTTAAACTCTATCGTAACTTCTAACTCGTCAATCTTCTTGCTCTTCCCTTTCGTGACAAACTTTTATCCGCTTTTTTGCTTCCTTTATTTCTCTTAAAAATGCCTCTGAAGGCGGATAACATTCATGTACTTTTCGATACTATCCTGTATTTGTTATAACCACCACCCGTCATATATTAACTCAACATGTATTGATAGAGACAATATCGCACAACAAATAAAAACTTTCTATATGATACTACATAATCTCCCACATTCAACTCCGCCCACCGTATCAGCGACTAGAATCTCCATAACTCCCATCCCCCGCCACATTCCCTCTATGCGGTTACAGACTCTCCTTTTCTCTCAATAAGAATTCCTCATTATATAATTACCTCCCGCGCGACATATCAATTTCAACTACATCAGAAGAGAACGAACTCTATCAAAGTGATAAATTGTAGTTCCGATAGCCTTGAGTTCGACTCCCATTAGCCACCCCTCTAGGCGGCGCTTTCATATCGAAAGCGCCGCTTTTTCTTTTTGTCCCAATCCGCTCAATATCATACAGTTGCGAAAACGGCATAAGCTCCGATTGAGCCTCGAATCGGCCTGAAATAGGGCTCTTTTTTGCCCCTTTTTTGTCCTCTGGGACTCCCCGGGACTTGTGTGGGTTTTACCCCCATGAAGCCCCCTCGGTGGGGGTTAAACCCTCTCTCACCTCTTAACAATCAATTTTTTGCATTTTCAGCTCATGCTATTTTTGCAACCACAAGAGCATTTTCCTCTCAGACAAAAGTTCGAAAAAAGTCATAAGTCGAACCTGTATCTCAGTTACGAAGATTGCTTGCCTTGAAGGGGGCTTGATGGGAGCCGAACTATTTTCGCTTCATTCCCCCTTGCCGAGGCGTTGAAAAGATTGACTTTTCGCTTGTGCTACATTATCTTAAAAGTCCTGACAGCACCTTGCTGGGGTGGAACCCAAATCCTCTGCAAGTAAACTGGGCACGTGCGCCGTGTTACCTGTCGGTAGAGCTCCGGTTCCTGACCGGGGCTTTTTCTTCTTCCCTTGTCTTGACTTCCTTACATTCGGAGCTATAATCAACGGCGAGAGAGGATAGGGGCGAAAGCTACCGGGGTCGGGGTGAAATTCCCTGATTCTCTCTCCTTTTTGTTGCCCTAATTTTCTTGCCAATTCATTCATCAACGTCGCTTATTTTCAAAAATACGGGCTTTGCTCCTTGAGAATTGGAAGAAAATGTGGTAAACTTTCCGGGAAAATAAGTACCTGCAAAGATTAGCATAAAGGAGATAATATGTCGATAAACGCCCTGCAAAAACAAACCAACGCAAACATCCAAGCGAAAGCCAACCTTAATAGGAGCGCGGTGATTTGAACAGGCGACCAAAGGTTTATGGGAGGAGATGGAAGTGATTGAAAACATGATATTTTAAGAGGATAGAAGGGATAAAATATCGTCACGAGAGGAGCGAGAAGAGGGAGGGTGAAATGGGGGATGGAGGGATAAAGGATAGCCATGGACATATTATTGGAGGGTAAAGTTGAAGAGAAAGGAAGTACCGATGACGAGCAGCAGGTGTGAGAAACGTATTCCACTATTTATTCCAACGCGTAAATCCTGGCAGTACCGGTACCGTCATCGTCTATTAAGCGATGTTGGCAAAAACCGGGGCGACTAAAAAAAGAAGCCCGTGTGAGATTTTTACCGTCTCTTGGCTGATTTTTTTCTTTTCCGGAAGAGAAGAATGTGCTATAGAAAAGAAAAAAGACGGAAAGGAGCGTGAGATTATATGCTAAGGAAAACAGATGAAAAATGGAGCCGGGAAGAGGCTGATTCACTGATTCGGGATCTGCATGAGATGGACATGCACGAGCTGCGTGTTTTGTGGGCAGAATTGTTCGGGAATATATGCTATAGTCACAGTTCGCGTTTTGTAAGGCGACGGTTGGAGTGGCGCATCAATACGCTGGTAAGTGGAGGGATATCGGAGCGGGCGCTGAAGCGAGCCGAGGAGATAATGGATGATACCCTGCTACGGGTGAAGGTGCACCGATTCAGAATAAGAGAAGATGAGCGAGTGCCGGTTCGGCAGACGATTCGCAAGCTGTACCATGGTGAGGTTCACGAGGTGCACTGCAGTGAGCGCGGCATTGAGTACCGGGGACGGCGTTTCAGGTCATTGTCTGCCGTGGCAACGCATATAGCGGGCTACCATGTGAGCTGTACAAAGTTTTTCGGAGTGTATGCGAAAAAAGCCAGACAGTAACGAAGTGCGGGAGTTGCGCTGTGCCATTTACACGCGTAAGTCGCTGGAGCGCGATATGACGGTACCGTATGGCAGTATGGATGCCCAGGCCGACATCTGCCGTGAGTATATCGAGCGGCATGCTGCTGTGGGGTGGCGCCATGAGCTGTCGTACAGCGATATGGGGTTGAGCGGGAGCAACACGGAACGACCGGAGTTACAACGCCTGTTATCGGATGCCCGGGCGGGTCTGTTTGATTGCGTAGTGGTGTACAAGATAGACCGACTGGCACGTAACATGCGGGATTTCCTGAATATGCTGAGTGAGTTGTCGGAGCATGGGGTGGAGCTGGCTTCGGTAACCGAGAGTTTTGACAGCACGACGCCCATGGGGCAGCTGACCATGAATATGATGGGACTGCTTGCGGAATATGAGCGCTCGATGTTGCAACAGCGCTGCCGGGAGTGGGCACACGGGGCGCAGTTACGTGGGCTGTACCTGGGGCCCGGGGCGCCCTTTGGCTACAGGAAGGTGCGACACCGACTGGTGCCGAATAGCGAACTGCGCCCATGGGTGGAGCGCGTGTTCAGCCGCTATGTGGCCGGGGATAGCCTGCAGAGCCTGGCCGATATGCTGAATGAGCACGGACTACAGCACGCTCTTGCCGGGCGCGGTAAGTTCGGGAACTGGTGCCGGGAGCACGTGCGCTACCTGCTGCGCAATCCGGTATATGCCGGTTGTATACGCTGCGGTGAGGAGTTGGTGGAAGGTGCTCATGAGGCTCAGGTAAGCCGGGAATTGTGGTCTGCAGCGCAACGTCGGCGCGAGGAGGAGTGGAGCAAAATGCACCGGCGACTGGAACGCCGCGAACCGCGAATGCCGTTCCCACTGCGGGGGCTCTTGTTCTGTGGCTTGTGCGGCAGCCGTATGGTGCCGGTTCAGAACAGGGGCAAACGCTCGGTGTTGCGCTATTATGCCTGCGGGCGCCGATTACGACGGGGGCGAACAGCCTGTGAGTGCCCGCGGCTGCGGGCTGATTGCGCGGAGCGCTGTGTGCAGCAACTCACGGATGCCCTTCCACCGGTACAACGAGCCCGATTGACACCCCCGGGGGAGCCGGTCGGTGCTTGCGGTCCGGCAGATGCGGAACTGTGGCACGCGCTCTTTGATGCGCTGGTATTTTACGGTGACAGCGGCCGCCTGGTCCTGCAACTGCGACATGTGAAAGGTGCGGCCTGGGAATTGCCCCTGCCAATCGATGAGGACCGGGGGACTGCTACTGTTGTGTTGAAGGGATACCCGCGTGGTAAAGCGCTCAATGGCAGGCGAACCGGCCACATCCCCACTCAGGCTGCGCTGTGTATGGCCAATGCTCTGCGGTTGGAGCAGATGCTCACGGACGGGAGTTTCTGCACCCCGGCTGCAATGGCCCGCGCACTGGGGCTGAGTACCTCCCTGCTCTACCGGCGCCTGTCACTGCTCAACCTGCCGCCGGCTGAGATAGAGCGCCTGCTCTTCGAGGTGGAATAATTACAGCGAATCCCGAAAGAGGAAATAGTGAAATATAGGCCCGCCATGCGCGCGGAATTCATGAGCCCCGCAGGGGCGCGACATAGGGTAGCCCGGGCAGGTACGCCCAAGGCTATGATATGTCACCCGCGCAAGCGCGGGTGAAAAGTACGGTTTCCGTCTTCGCCTACGCCGAGGCAGGCGCCGTTGGGTAGAAAATAAATGGTTTTGTCGAGTTTTTCGAGATTTCCTAATAGAAATGCCCCCAGTAGCAGCTGGAGGCATCTCAGGAGAATTGCATAGGAACGTACGTTTCCTGATGGGGACATTATAGCGTATTGGAAAGTTTTGTCAATAGGAGATTTGAAAAAACGTTTTTGGGAGACGAAACGCCCGGTGAGCTGCTACTCACCGGACGGAGCCTTTAATGCTCATCGGATGAAATTCATCACGAACAGTATTACCTGCAAAATAAGCATTATCAGCTCTATCGCTACCATGCTCAAGCTCGTTGGTCAGGAAAGCGTGAAGGATGCGGAGTAAGGTGCATCAGCATTCTGTATGCTGTAGGTATGCATAAAAATCAAGGGGTTACACTCCATCAAAAAACAAATTTTAGCTTAACGACCGTTTCCTTATGTGGCTAAAATGTATTTATTTTGCGTTAATGCCTACTTTTTTACTTGCATCAGCATACAGAATGCTGTATGTTAGAGGTACAATGTTGCTCTGAGTACATCGGAGAGGCAATAGAAACAACCAAACCAATAGAAAACACAGTACATGAAGACAAAACTTACTTCTACACTTCTGGCCGCTGCAAGAAAGGAGGAAACATGACTACTAATTCGATATTTTTTCGAACACTTTCGTTTTGC
>JAUNRI010000006.1 GCA_030535695.1 Candidatus Saccharimonadota bacterium
GCTACAAGATTGGCACTTACTACAACTATTGCGCGGCTTCGGCAGGGTATTATTGCTATGATAGTTCATCTGGCACCGGTGATTCTGCCTACGACATCTGTCCGGCTGGTTGGAAATTGCCTAGTGGTGAGGGTGATACAGTATCCGGTTCTTATGCTTACTTAAATAAGCAAATCGGTAATATTACTATGTCACCAAACTCTGCCACTGACTTACTCAGTCTTCAGACTATGCTTTCTACGCCGGTCTCCGGGCACTACCGCAGTGGTACTGTGTACAGGCAGGGTACTTACGGCTACTTCTGGTCCTCTACGTTTAATAGTACTTCCGATATGTACCGCATGCGCGTTAGTGGTACGGCAGTGAGTCCGCAGAATAACAGCAGTCGCGGCAATGGTTGCTCTGTGCGCTGTATAGCGCAAAGCTAGCTTAATTTCTTGCGTAGAATTTCCTGCACGGCCGATGGGTTAGCCTTGCCGTGGGATTCTTTCATTACTTGGCCCACCAAGAATCCGATTACTTTTTCTTCCCCATTTCTAAAATCATCCTGAGCTTTCTTTGTCTCTGGTTTAGCGAGCACCGTATCTACGATTGTCTCAAGTGCACCCAAGTCATTTTCTTGCATCACCCCAAGTTCCTTAGCAATCACCTTAGCATCTTTTCCTTTCATTTGTGGATCAAACATCTTAAGGAATACTTCTTTTGTTGCCGTAGAAGAAAGTTCTTTTTTCTCATTCATTTCGGCCAAATCTGCTAGTTGTTTAGCAATAGGTAGATCATTCAAATATTCCGCCGACTTTTCCTCCGCCAAGAGGACCGACGCGAACAAATTAGAAATTAGAACTGTATATTTATTATCTACTTCACCAAGTTTTACCATCAAAGCAGGATAATCTAGAAGAATTTCTAAAATATCGTCTTTAATTACGCCGCCAAACTTTTCCCGATAATCTTTTGGCATCATCGGCAATTTTGCAGATTCTTCTGCGACAAACTCAGCCGATAGATTAATCGGTGGCAAATCTGGCTCTGGCATATAACGATAATCTTTGGCCTCTTCTTTAGAACGTTGTCCGGTAGTTTTACCACTAGCATCATTCCAGCCCAGAGTTTCTTGAATTACTCGTCCGCCATCATCCAGAATTTTACTCTGTCTAGAAATCTCATATTCCACCGCTCGTTCTACCGAACGGAAAGAATTGAGATTTTTTACTTCTGCGCGAGTGCCAAGCTCAGAAGAACCTTCCGGCGCAATCGACACATTTACATCAAACCGCATATTACCATTATAAAGATCACCATAAGTTACCCCAGCATAGCACATCAAACGCCAGAGTTCTTTGCAGTAATCGTGCGCATCGTGAGCTGAATGAATGTCTGGCTCAGACACAATTTCAATCAGTGGCGTATCTACGCGGTTTAAATCTACTAAGGAATACGAATCAAAATGCGTAAGTTTTCCCGCATCACCTTCTAGATGCGCGTGGTTAATTCTAATTTTAGTTCCCGAAGGTAATTCCACATACCCAGCTCCTATAATCGGCTGATAAAACTGAGTAATCTGATAACCTTTTGGCGAATCTGGGTAAAAATAATGTTTGCGATCGAATCTAGAAAATGCGTTGATTTCACAATTCATCGCACGGCCTGCCAAAATCGCATAGCGAATCGCTGCACCATTCAGCCGAGGCAGCATCCCGGGTAGCGCGTAATCCACCGGCGACACACAGGAGTTAGGCTCTTTACCCCGAGCATCATTATCTACTTCCGAAAACAATTTAGTTTTGGTAGAGAGCTGTACGTGGCATTCAATTCCGATTGTTGGTATATATTTCATACTAAATCGCTCCTAGTTCCTTTAAAGCTTTTTTGTAAATCGCCATGGCTACTTGAGCTTGTCGATAAGTAATTTCAAGATCTGATTCATGAGCCAAAGCATTCCTAAGTTTGTGTGCTCGCCACACGGCATTGATATCCGAAAATTTTTCCTTACTGTGTTTTAACCTATCTCCCATAGTTTTGCCAGGAATCCCCATTTCTACCATGGCTTTATCTAAAAGCTTGTCACCATCAATCACAGTTTTCATAAAAGTCGCGGAATTATTTTTGTTTAATCCATTTTCAATTGCAAGAAATCTAGTCTGGTACTTTTCTTTATTAAAATGGTAAGAACGCTTTTTGGTCATCATCATCGCAACCAGAATCATCACCCCCACAATCAAAACTGCAATAATAAATGGTGTCGCACCGCCCATTATGCCTCCTCCTTCAAAACATTGGCAAATTCAATCAAATTTTTATCACTTCTTCTTGGCCCCACGATTTGGAGTCCAATCGGAAGTCCGCTAGCAGTTTTTCCTGCCGGAATCGCAAGCCCCGGCACTCCAGCCAAGTTGAGAGATACACTCATCAAGTCTTCTAGATACATTGCTACCGGGTCATCTACTTTTTCACCCAACTTAAAAGCCGGGTTTGGCGAAACCGGAGTTAATATAAAATCACATTTTGAAAATGCCTCTTCGTATTCTTTTACAATCAAAGTGCGGACTTTAGCTGCTTTTAGAAAATATGCATCATAAAAACCAGAAGACAACACAAAGTTGCCAATCATAATTCGGCGCTTATTTTCTGGCATAAAACCTTCATCACGAGTGTTAGCATAAAGTTCGTTCAAACCTTTGGAATTTTCCGAACGAAAACCATACCGCACACCGTCATAACGCGAAAGATTAGAAGCAATCTCTGCTGGCACGATGATATAATATGCAGCCAAAGCATATTTTAATGCTGGCATATCAAGCTCTACAATTTCGTAACCTCTAGATTTCAAAAGCTCACATTTTTTCTTCAACGCATCCCGAATATTTTTATCTACACTTTCGTTATCGAATTCTTTAATCACTCCAATTTTTTTAACTTTTTTAGTTTCATTATTATTATAATAATCATCCAAAGTAGTAAGATCTTTAGAATCTTTACCCGAAGCGATCGACATCAAAAGATCCATATCTTCCGTAGATTTAGTGAAAAAGCCAATACAATCCGTAGAAGAGGCCATTGCCACCACACCATAGCGAGAGATGCAGCCATAGGTAGGTTTCAAACCATATACACCATTAAACGAGGCTGGCTGGCGAATCGAACCACCAGTATCAGTCCCAGTTGCAAATTCTACGATACCAAGAGCCACCGCCACTGCCGAACCACCAGAAGACCCACCGGCCACACGTTCACGGTCATGGCTATTTAGAGTTGGTCCAAAATAGGAATTTTCGGTAGAAGAACCGTGCGCAAAGGCATCTAGGTTAGTCCGCCCAATCATAATCGCACCTTCTTCTTCTAATTTTGTCACGGCCGTGGCAGTAACTGGTGAAGTGAAACCTTGCAAAATATGCGCCGAAGCTGTAGTTTCGCCATCAGGTGACAAGAAATTGTCCTTCAGAGCATAAGGCACGCCGGCTAGCTTCCCCACTTTTTCGCCACGGGCAATTTTTTCATCAATCTCGCGAGCTTTTTTAAGTACCACTTCATCATTCAAAAACGTAAAAATATTATAATCTTCAAAATCGTGAGCCTTTTTTAGGGCATCTTCTACCAGTCTCACCGCACTTACTTTTGAGTTTGCAATTTTCATAGGACTTTCGGCACCTTTATTTGATTATCTTTTTGTTCCTTGGTTAGAGCCAATAATTCCTCACGATTAGCTTCTTGTTCTAAAATTTCATCTTTTCTCCACACATTTTCCATTTCAAATACTTGATAGGTTGGCTCTACATCCGAAACATCCACTTCATTAAGCTGCGAAATATATTTCAAAATCTCGTTCAAATCTTTTTGCAGAGATTTATTTTCTGCATCAGAAACCGAAAAATTTGACAACTCAGCCAAATGTTCAATTGTCTCGCAGTTAATTTCCATACTCTATATTATACCACATGCCACTCTTTATTTGACATTTTTAAATAATATTTTCTTAATATAATTAATAATTGGCGCCGCTTCCTTTAGATTCAAGAAAAAGCTAGCAATCACATAGGCCACAAAAGAAACCACTGCAATCAAAAGGAATTTTGGAATGGTAATGACGAGAGAAGTATCAGTCGCCATCAAAGGAATAAATTTAGTTAGAGAAAACGCTACGCAACCACAAATCAAAGTCGCAAACAACATTCGCCCTAATCCCCGCCAAAAACTTTTATCCAAAATCTCTCCGCCTGAACGTTTTTGCAAAATAAATAATAAAATTACAATCTCTATCAACGCTCCTACCGATTGAGCTGCACCTAGCCCATCTACGCCCCAACCCGCAAAATATGCCACCACTGATAGTCCAATAGTAAGTCCAATCGCCACAATCGATACAATAAATGGCGTTTTGGTATCTTGGTAGGCATAAAACCCGCGTGAGGCAATATGGAAAACGCTCCTAGCAAAGATTGCAATACATAAAGTCCCCAAAATTGAAGCCATCGTACCATTACTATCGTTATTACCAATGTTAGAAATAAACGATACTACGTAACCTCGCCCAAAGAACGCAATAATTGAAACCGGCAAAGCAATCCACGTAATTGTTCTAAGTGCCTGCCTAAAAGTATCATAAAAATCTTTTTTGTTTCCTTGCCCTAATTCTTCAGTAAGTTTTGGAAAAAATGCTGTAGAAATTGCTACTCCAATCAAACTTACTGGTACAGTATGTAGTGTAGTGGCCTGATCAAATGACCGCACCGCACCTGGCCCCATTCGTGATGAAAGGTTGGTTGAAGCAATTGAATTCACGTAATCAATACTTTGATCTAGAGAACGTGGTGGAAGCAAATGCAAGATTTTTCTAAAACCTTGATTTTTCCAATTAATTTTGAATTCGTAATCAAAGCCGAGGCCAAACATACCAACCAGCGCCACGATTAATTGTAAAATCGCTCCCAACACCACACCCAATGCTACGCCCATAATCCCACCTTCAAAAATCTGTGCACCAAATAAATTAATTCCGCCAGTGAAACAAGTAATCCCAATAATAATACCTATATTATATATAGTAGGTGCAAATGCATAAAACACAAATCTTCTCACCGCCTGTTGCATAGAAGTAAGAACTGTGGCAATTGAAAACAAAAATGGATTTACTGCAATCACCCGCGTCATATTGATAGCTAGAATCGTGCCAGATTCATCAAGCCCTGGTGAAACTACATAACGAATCAAAGGATCTGCAAAAATCATAATGAGAACCGAAGTAATCAAAGTCAAAATCGCTAGCAAATTCAAAAGCGAGGACGACAGTTCCCAAGCCGATTTTTTGTTCCCTGATGCCAACCTTTGGTTAAACACCGGAATAAACGAAACTGCAAGCGCGCCTGAAGTCAAAATAAAAAACATAAAGTCTGGGATCGTGAATGCTGCGGTGTAAGCATCAATCCCCGTAGGATAAGTTCCTAGATAATACGAGTTTAATAATCTATCCCGAAAAAGCCCCAAAAGTGCTGAAACCAACGACGAAGTCGCTAGCACCACCGCGGCTGATTTTACCGACAATTTCAGATTGGCCAGCTGCGTGACGGACTTAAAATGAAACTTTTTCATATATTTAATTATAACACGTGATATAATATTTATATGGCTAAAAAGAAAGTAGTGGGAAAAACTGCGAAAAAAACACAAAAGTCTATGCCTAAAAAGGTTAATCCTTTATCTCGTCGGCGTAGAATGAATTTGTATTCCAATTTATCTTCTAAACATAAAGCAAAAAAAGACGAGAAATCTAAGCGTCGTGCAGAATATTTAGCAACCTTGCCAAAAGACCCTTGGAAAAGATTTTGGGCTAGACTTCATCCCAAACGAGTTTTTAAATGGTGGTTTTCTTGGCGTGGCCAAAAAACTATCCTCAAAGTTCTTGCTGCTACAGTTTTGATTATTATTATCTTTATTGGTGGTCTTTTCCTTTATTACAAAAAAGATATTGATGGGTTAAGACTAGACGAAATTGATATTTCTGATACCGTTAATACATATTTAGATCGCAATGGTACTGTACTTTGGAAAGACACCGGTTCGGATAACTATCGTTTGGTAGTTTCTAGAGACGAAATTCCAGAAAACATGCGCAATGCTACTATTGCAATCGAGGACCGGAATTTTTATAACCACATCGGTGTAGATTTCTTTGCCTTAATTCGTGCTGCTTTTTCTACTTTAGGTGGCCATGGTGTGCAAGGTGGTTCCACCCTTACTCAACAGCTCATCAAGCAAGTTTACTTTGCTGACGAGGCTCAAAGTGAAAACCGTGGTGGCTTGGGTCGTAAAATCAAAGAGTTGATTCTAGCAATCGAGCTAGAACGGATGTATTCCAAAGACGAAATTTTAACGATGTATCTTAACCAATCACCTTATGGTGGTCGTCGTAATGGTGTGGAGTCTGCTGCGAGGACTTACTTTGGTAAATCTGCCAAAGACCTAGATCTTGCCGAGTGTGCACTTCTCGCTGCCATCCCAAATAATCCTGCCGTTTATAATCCATATAATGAATATGGTCATGAAGGCTTGATTCAACGCCAGCAATATACTCTCGATATCATGGCTGAAATGGGTATGATCACCAAAGAAGAAGCTGAAGCTGCTAAGGCCGAGAATGTCTTAGACCGTATTTTGCCAGAATCTACTCAATATGCAGATATTTTGGCCCCACACTTTGTGTTGGAGGTTAGAAAACAACTAGAAGAAAAATATGGTATCTCTACTATGCGGGCTGGTGGTTGGACTATTAAAACCTCTCTAGATTATCGTGCCCAAAAAATTGCTGAAGACGCCGTAGCTGTCGGTGCTGGCTATACTTACGTCAACCGTAGTGACGATATTGCTCTAGTTTCTATTGATGTAGAAACTTCTCAAGTCATCGCCATGGTTGGTTCCATTGATTTTAATAATCCAACTTATGGTGAGCTCAATGCCACTACCGATTCTTTGATTGAGCCTGGTTCTACCATCAAGCCGATTTTGGATTATTCTTCCCTCTTTATGCAACGTGAAGGCGTCAACTATGGTCCAGGCTCAATCTTGAAAGATGAAAACATCAACAAAATTTATTGTGCCGGCTATTCGGGCAAATGCTCACTTACTAATGCTACTGGGCAATTCTATGGCAACGTTACCATTAGATTCTCACTAGGTCACTCTCTTAACATTGCCGCAGTTAAAGCCCTATATATTAATGGTATTGATAATTCCCTAGAAATTGCACATGCTCTAGGTGATACCACTTATTGTAAAGACCGCGAAGGCTACGGTCTTTCTATCGCCATTGGTTCTGGTTGTGGTGTTAAGATGGTAGAGCATGCTAACGCTTACGCTTCCCTTGCTCGCGGCGGTTCTTATAAAGATCTTACCTATGTTCTAGAACTTAAAAATTCTTCTGGCGACGTTGTAGAAAACTGGACTGACACTCCAGCCACTCGCGTAGTAGATGAGCAGGTTGCCTACATGCTATCAAGTATTCTTTCCGACCGCTCCGCCCGTTGGTTTAATAATGAAGGCTTTGTCGTACCTGGCGTTTGGACTGCTACCAAGACTGGTACTACCACTACTACTAATTCCGCTGTCACCAAGGATTCTTTGATGGAAAGCTATTCTACTGCCGTTTCTACGTTGGTTTGGAACGGTAATCACGATGGTTCTGGGCTTTCTTCTAACTCCAACAACGTCGTTCGTCATACCATCGGCACCTACATGGAACGCGTTCACAAAGAAGTTTATCAGCCAGATGGTAGGTGGAACCCGGGCGACCAGCCAGTGCAGCCGGCCGGCATGCAACGTCTTACCGTCAACGGCCAGACCGATATTTGGCCAAGCTGGTATAATGCCAAAAACTCCGGTGTTTCCAAAGAATCGATGACCTTCAACCGTTATAATTATCTCTTAGCTTCCGATTGTACAGCCGAAGATTACAAAATTCAGGTAGAAGTCACTAAGACTCTTGATCCAATGACTGGCGAAACTGTCTACACAGTGCCAGAGCCATATAATCGTGAGGTTAAAGACACCTGCGATTATCGCCCACCATCCGTCAGTATTTCACCAAGTGGCAACAATCTAATCGCTTCTGTCAAGAAAGGTAGCTATGATATTGCTGGCTACAAACTAGTAGTAGATGGTTTAGAAATTCCTGGTGTCTCAGTCAACAAAAATGGTGTAGTTTCTGGTTTTACTCTTGATGGTAGCGAACAAAGCATTAAGTTCACAGTTTCGGATACCGCCGGTTATCAAACTACCGCTGAGCTCACCGTGGATAAAAAGAAATCCGGAAACTAGATTTATGGATATAGCTATTTTCGTTATCACACTCCTTATTTTAACCGAAACTTCCGTTTTAGTATTTAGAAAACTTCGCCCCACAATGCCTTCCCGTCGCAAAGTTTACGTAGATACTTCCGTTTTGATTGACGGCCGGATTCTAGAAATCGCTAAAACCGGTTTTCTAGATGGTGATTTGATTATCCTAAAAAGTGTACTGTTGGAACTTCAACTTTTAGCCGATAGCAAAGATAATGATAAACGCACCAAGGCTCGTGCCGGGCTTGATACCGCTTCAGAATTGGAGCGTGTCATCAATATTAATACAGAAATTGTGGATGATACTGGCGGTCTTAAAAAGGTTGACGAGGAGCTCTTAAAAGTCGCTAAAGAACAAAAAGGTTTAATCATAACCATGGATTTTAATCTTATCAAAGTTGCTAAAGCCGAGAGAATCGAAACTCTAAATATTAACGATTTAGCCTTGGCTGTTCGTACCGAGTTTAATGCCGGAGACCGCTTTAAAGTTAAAATCATTGAAAAAGGTACCGGTCGTGGGCAGGGTGTTGGTCATCTTCCTAATGGCACCATGGTAGTGGTAGAAAATGCCTCCACCAAAATCGGCCGCGAGCTTAATGTAGAACTCACTAAATTTCTCGAAACTTCTGCCGGCCGCATGGCCTTTGCGAAAATTGTTAAAAAGTAATTATTTAATTAAATCTTCACCAAACTTTACAGCCGTATTATGGTTTTCGTTCAGAAGATCATAGTATTTTGCTACAAGCTTAGTTCTACCTAGTACTTTGGCTACATCCGCCGCAATATCATAGCGCGAGCAACCATTTTTGCGGAGCATCTCAAATGGGGTGGTAGTAGAACCTTCTTCAATAAACCCATGCACTTTTACTCGACCTCTAGCAGTATAATTTTCAAAAATAGCTGCAAGAGTTTCTGGATAACCATGGAAGTTAGCAATAATTGGCTTATCCGCAGTGAAGAGTTCTTCAAATTGAGATTTAGAAAGTTTGTTCTTACAGGTGCCAATTGCACGATAAGACAGTGCCGTAATACCTACAAAGCGTAGTCTAATGCCAGGAAGATCCCGGCGCAAAATCTTCATCGCCTCGAGCGCTTCAGTAGTTTGTATATCACCGGCTGCGGTCAGTACAAAATCTGGTTTATCATCAGATGCAAATTGGAAGATAGATGCCCCACCATTTTCATATTGATATTTAGCATGGTTGGTGTCGATATAACGTGGCACATCAGTCTTATTGAAAGTCATTAAGTTTAGACAATCGCGCGATTCTAGCATTTTATCAAACGCTACTTCACAAGCTACATCATCTACTGGGAACAAGCAGTTGCAAAGATTAGTAGGAAGTGTCAAGAGTGTAGACAAAAGAGCTGGCGATTGGTGAGTATAGCCATTATGGTCTTGCCGCCAACAAGTAGAAGTAGACAAAAGATTTACCGCTGGCATTGGCTCGCGCCATTCTACTTCCCTAGCTTGCTTGATAAATTTAAGATGTTGCAAAATTTGCGAAGTGATAATTGGATAAAACGCTTCGTAACTTCCCATCATCGCTTGCTCACCGTTCATCAGATGCCCGGTCATGGTAGAAAACAGCACGTTTTCCGATAGCATTTCTACGATCCGACCATCTGGGCTTTCGGGAAGATCCCAGGCTTCTTTAGCCAAGTCGCCCCAAGCTCTTTTTTCTACATCAAATACTTTTTCAAAACGATTAGAAGTGGTTTCATCTGGTGAGAAGAAATAGAAAAACGGATTTTTCTTAAATTGATCGGCTAAGAGTTCGCCTACCTTTTCGGCTGGCGAAAAATTCTCTACACCTGGGTTTTCTACATGTTCTATCATAGCGTAAATCCTTTCTCCGCATCAAATAATTCTTTAAAGTTATAAGATGAAAGCCAATCTTCAAGGGTTCTTAGCTCATTAGAATCAGTAGTTGGGTTCTTAAGCGGAATTTGATGTGCTTCGTGATGTTTGTTCGGACCACCGGCACCTTTTTCGGTTTTCAAAATATAAAATGGCGCATCTTTCTTTTGCTTCAATGCAGCTTGGAAGGCTTCTGGATCATCACCTTCAATAGTAATTGGCGTAAAACCAAAACCACGAATCATTTCGTTTAATTCCCTTTCGGAGCGACGAGCATAAATCGATGGAGCAGAAATTTTGTAGCCATTTAAATGCAGAATCGGCAAAACTTTACCATTTTTAGCACTATTCATCAGCGCGCGTAAATTCAAAGAATCTAGTGCTGTGGCGGTTTCAAGCTCGCCATCCCCGATCAAGACTGCCAAAGTCTTTTCTGGATGGCCAAGTGCCACGCCATAAGCATTAGCAAGTGCATATCCTAGTTCGCCACCCTCTACAATTACGCCCGGAGTGTATGGGCTAGCATGAGATGGGAAACCGTCTGGCCAAGAAAAATTGCGACAAACATAAGCAAGACCTCTCGCATCACGAGATGCATTTGGGTCAACTTTTTCTAGTTCGCCGTCCAAGAATAAATTCGCTTGCAAGGCTGGAAAGCCATGACCTGGCCCCAACACAAAGGTGAAATTTTCGTTTCCGTCAAAGAAACTTTTGAGGTTTGCATAAGCCACGTTGATACCATGACAAGTGCCCCAATGCCCCAAAAGACGAGGCTTTACATCATCAAATCCTAATGGTCTCTCCAAAAGGAAATCGTCGCTTAGGAATAATTGTGCCACACACATATAATCACAAGCGCGGATGCGTTTTTTGATATATTCTGATTTATCTATGCCCACTCCACTCATGCTTTTATTATATCGCATATGCTTTTTCTTGTAAATAGTTAAATGTTAAAAAATGTGCTATTCCTAGCACCCATAACTTAATTATAGCACAGATTAGACAAAAAGTCAATTCTATCCCAATATTTCTTTGATTTTTTCAATCTCATCACGAAGAGCAGCAGCTTTTTCGAATTCTAGATTGGCGGCGGCTAGTTGCATTTCTGAAGATAATTGTTTGATGAGGGCGGGCAGCTCGTCTTTAGGTATTCTTTTGATGTCTAATTTGTTTTCGACTTCCTTTTCCGGGATAATGGCGCGAAGCCCAAGACTAATTTCTTTTTTAATCGAAGTCGGTACTATGTGGTGTTTGGCATTATACTCCTGCTGAATTTCGCGTCGGCGGTTGGTTTCCGAAATCGCCCGTTCCATGCTTTCCGTAATGTAGTCAGCATACATAATCACCTTACCTTCCACGTGACGAGCTGCCCGCCCAATCGTCTGAATCAGAGCCGACTCCGAGCGGAGGAACCCTTCTTTATCCGCATCCAAAATCGCAACCAAAGACACTTCTGGCAAATCCAAACCTTCACGGAGTAAATTGATTCCCACTAGTACATCCACCACTCCTTCACGCAAATCCTTCAAGATATCCCCGCGCTCCAAAGTGTCGATATCAGAATGAATATAAGCCGTTTTTACTCCCCTTTCTTTGAGATGGTCCGTCAAATCTTCCGCCATCCGCTTGGTGAGAGTCGTAATTAAAGTCCTCTGCCCCTTGGCAATTCTACGGTCAATTTCTTCCATCAAATCATCAATTTGCCCATCAGTTTTTCTAACTTCCACTTCTGGGTCCAAAAGCCCGGTTGGACGAATCACTTGCTCGGCCGGTTTTGGCGAATTTTCTAACTCATAATCGCCCGGTGTAGCCGAAACAAAAATCGCTTGCCCCACTTTTTCTTCAAATTCACCAAACATCAAAGGCCGGTTATCAAGAGCAGATGGCAACCGGAATCCATAGTCCACCAAATTTTGTTTTCTGGCGTGGTCGCCATTATACATCCCGCGAACTTGCGGCAAAGTCATGTGCGATTCATCCACAATCAGAAGAAAATCTTTCGGGAAAAAGTCAATCAAAGTATGTGGCGGCTCACCCGCTTTTCTGCCTTCCAGATGCCTAGAATAATTTTCAATCCCCTTCACAAAGCCAGTTTGTTCCAACATCTCAAGATCATATTTGGTCCGTTGCGAAAGTCTCTGCGCTTCCAAAAATTTCTCATGCTCGTTAAAATACGCCAATCTTTCATCAAATTCCGCCCGGATGGATTTTAATGCTCTTTCTAGTTCTTCTTTAGGTGTGGCATAGTGGGTATTTGGAAAAATATGCACCTTCTCCGGCTTTTGCTTTACTTCAAAAGTCAGAGGATCTACGATTTTGATTTCTTCCAAAACATCAAACGCAAACTCAAACCGATAGGCCTTTTCTCCATTGGCCGGATAGAGGTCAATCGTATCTCCCATCACCCGAAAGTTCCCCCGCTCAAACGCCAAGTCATTACGGTGATATTGAATCGACACCAATTTTTTAATCAAATCCATCTGCGATATATTAGAACCTACCCCAATTTCAAACGACATAGCCAGGTAATTTTCTGGCGCACCAATACCATAAATACAAGAAACCGATGAAATCACGATTACATCGCGGCGGGTTAAAAGCGCTTCCGTCGCGCCGTGGCGTAGCCGGTCAATCTCATCATTAATCGCCGAATCTTTTTCAATATAAGTATCGGTAGAGGCAATATAAGCTTCCGGCTGATAATAATCAAAATAGGATACAAAATAATGCACTTCATTTTCCGGGAAAAACTCGCGAAACTCCGAGTATAATTGGGCCGCCAAAGTCTTATTGTGCGCCAAAACCAAAGTTGGCCGCTGTACTTCGTTAATAATGTTGGCCATGGTAAAAGTTTTACCAGAACCAGTCACCCCAAGTAGCGTTTGATTTTTCTCGCCCTTATTTAGCCCATCAACAAGCTGGCGAATTGCCTGTGGCTGATCACCGGTCGGTTGATATTTTGACACTAACTTAAAAGCTGGCATAATAATATTATACAACAAAACCTGAAAAAAGGCCCAGGGTTAAACCTGAGCCTTCCTTTGGGGGTAGAAAGAAAATGTTACATTCTAGGCACTTCGCCTATACTATCTCTCGTTACATCCGGGGATCGACTATCAGCAAGGTCTATCAAAACTCATAAAAAGTCAATATACCTTATGCTAAATTCAAGCAAAAACCCCGGCAATTTGCCGGGGCCTTTAAGAGGGGAGTCAGTCCATAATCCTAATTTCTTTATAATTTGTGTTGATGTCGCTGAAGTATTCTATCAGATCCCCAAATTTCAAATCTCTCTCCTCAATGTCTTGTAGCAAAAAATGCATCCATGTTAACCGATTCCGTTCGCAATCATAAAGGCGATAAACTGTGTTTTTGGTCTTTACATAACAATGTAAATCCATATAATCGTTCATCCGGACCCTCTCAAAATAGACTGATTCTATGGGGGTAGTCTCAATCCAGCTACAACACTCTATATCTGGGCTAGAACTAGACGGATTGCCAACCTGGCCATAGATGTAGACTTTATCACGGTATTCCGGTTTCAAAGTTACGTTCTTCTTGTTGGTAATTGCCAGAGCAATCGCTATTAATTCCGGGCATCTTTCATCTTGTGCTTTTAGACAATATCTCAAAATGCTCGGTTGCTCAATATAAAATCCCACGTTTCTTTTTTCCATAAACTCCCTCCTTATTAATATACTAAACAAAAATGTTTCAATTAAACTATTATATCACAAAATGTAGAAATTGTAAAGAAAAAGGCCCAGGGTTTTAAACCTGAGCCTTATGAGGGGGTAGAAACATGGGATATAGGGTCAAGCAAAACAGAAGTTGGGTTTATGAGATAAAATCCCACAGATTACTTCGCATTCCGCTGCCAATCTGAGCTCCTCTTCCTGATCTTCGGAATATGAACTTTCCGGTGTTTCGCCGCCGAGGCGGTAGTATCTAGAGAATTCGTGACACATACAGTCAGAAAACAGGCAACGGAAGTCCCAATAAGCCGTCCCTTCATCATCGGGGATCATATCAGGGTCAACTTTCGCTCTCGCCTCCTCCAAATACTTCTCATATCTTATACGTTCTTCAGTTTTAGCTAATTCTTCATCCATAATACGTGCCATAGTAACACCCTCCTTTTGTAAAAACAACTAGTATTAGTCCCAATGGGAGATACTTGTGCTTTCATTATACCACAAATAACCAAAAAAGTCAATGCTTATTCAATGTTTTCCGATGAACGCATAGTTGGAAACGGTACTGCTTCCCTACCTGGTACACCTTCAAGTAGCCAGAAATTACGTTCTGAGTTACCCCAACCACAAGCTGGTGGCATCCCATATTCTAGCATTTCTACAAAATCTTTATCAAGCATCTGGGCTTCTTCATCACCAGCGTCTCTAGCTGCTTGTTGCTCCTCAAATCTACCTAGCTGATCTAGTGGGTCATTTAGCTCTGAGAAGCCATTCCCCATCTCTGTACCGGCAATTACTGGATGAAATCTCTCTGTTACTAGAGG
Source organism: Candidatus Saccharimonadota bacterium (assembly GCA_030535695.1). Lineage (GTDB taxonomy): Bacteria > Patescibacteriota > Saccharimonadia > Saccharimonadales > Saccharimonadaceae > Nanosyncoccus. The sequence goes on from JAUNRI010000006.1 coordinate 14,715, forward strand.
ATTTTCGGAAGATTTTTTAGCCAAAGGCGACAGACTCAAAGGCTCCTCTATTACCCAATAAGGCCCAGGAGAGGTCTTTCTGATTAACTTCCACACGTCATCAATCAGATGTGGCGTAGTGGTATTTTCGAGCTTCTTCATAAAATCCTCTTTTGAGAGATCTTTGGCGTCCCAATTCTCAAGAAGCACCTTAATAAGCTGTTCTCTATCTGGGTTGAACACATCTACGCCGAATTTTTCAGATAGAAGATCGGCGTATTTAACTCTAGGCCATTCACAATCTAGGTTAATTTTGAATCCACCGACCTCAAACTGTAGGGTACCCCAGGTCTCTTTGCAGACATATTTAATCATTTCTTCGTAAAATTTTATGCCGTCTTCGTAATTTTCGTAGGCAGCATAGGCCTCAAAGGCGATATGTTCCGGCAAATGTTCATCGTCAATTCCCTCATTTCTAAACCGCGGCCCAATATCATAAACCTTTTCAAAACCACCACCGAGTAGCCTTTTTAAAGGTAGCTCATGCGAAATCCTGAGATAAAAATCTTCATCAAGAGCATCCATGTGGGTGACAAACGGATTAGCATCCGCTCCACCGGTGGTATGCTCGAGAACCGGGATATTTACCTCTATAAAACCGTGTTTGTTCATAAAATCACGGGTCGCCTGCCAAAACTTAGAGCGGCGCACCAAACGCTCTCTCACCTCTGGATTGACATTCATATCTACATAACGACGGCGATATCTCTCCTCTTTGTTGGTAAATTTTTCAGGAAGCGGCCGGAGAGTTTTAGTTAAAAGCCGTACAAAATCGGCAAATACGGAAATCTCCCCTGTCTGAGATTTATCTACCAAGCCTTTAGCCTCAACAAAATCACCAGTATCGAGCAGTTTCACATCCTTTGCTCCCAACAGCCCTTCAGGAGTAGCCTCAGAGGAAGCTTTCATGAAAATTTGCACTTCACCGGTGACATCTCTGAGTTTCAAAAATACCAACTTCCCAAATGACCGAATTGCTACAATCCGGCCAGCTACGCAAACTTCCTGACCCTGTTTTTCATCAAAATGATTGATTATATCAGAGATAAAACAGTTCCGATTGGATTTGGACGGATATGGCTCAATTCCCTGCTCTCTTAAAGCAGACAATTTTTTCAACCGTTCATTTCTGTAGTCTTCAAGTAACATATTAGTTGATTGAGATAATTTTTACCTTTTTACCATTAAATTCTAGCGTTTCCCCCTCTTTATGGCCCATAATTACCTTGCCAATTGGCGATTCGTTGGAAATTTTACCCTTGGTTGGGTCGGCTTCAGTAGCGCCAACCACGGTGTATTCCATTTTTCTGCCACCAAGATCTAATTTTACGTTTACACCAAGAGAAACTGAGCTTCTTTTACCGGCTTTAATCACCTTGGCGTTTTTCAAGATATCTTGAATTTCAAGAATACGGTTTTCTACCATTTTTTGCTCCGCCCGAGCCGAGCTATATTCTTCGTTCTCTGATAAATCACCAAAAGCTCTAGCGGTCGCAATCTTTTCGGCAATCTCTGGACGCTTGGCAATTAGTTCTGCCAATTCTTTTTCTAAGTCTTTTTTACCCTCAGCGGTAATGTGAACATCTTTTTTCATACTAGATATATTCTACACGAAAAGCCCACTTAAGTCAACCAGTTTTGTCTCCCCAGTGGCTCTAGAGGTGAGCTCGGCCTTGCCAGAGCTCAGAGTCTTATCAGACACTACTATCCTATAAGGAATACCCATAAGTTCCGAGTCAGCAAATTTCTCCCCTGGTCTAGCATCTCTATCATCAAACAAAATCTCATTTTCGCGCCCCTTATAGAGCTCTTCAGCTTTAGTTGTGCCCTCGGCGCCAATTCCTACCAGATAATACTTAAATGGTGCCACCGCCTCTGGCCAAACTAGACCTTTATCATCGGCAAATTTCTCCGCAATTACCCCCATCACCCGAGATACGCCAATCCCATAACACCCCATATAAACGGTCTTGACTTCGTTCTGATCATCGGTGTAATTTAACCCCAAAGGTTCGGTGTATTTGAATTTCAGCTTAAAGATATTGCCGACTTCTGCCGCTTTGGCCTCGGTAAAGTCGGCCTGAGAAGCTCCAAATTCGGCCAAAACTGCGTCGTTAAATACCTCTTTGTTAAATACCAAAGATTTATCGGCATTGTAATAAATTGTATCTTCGCCCACAGGAAGCAAGGTCTGGTATTCGTGCGAAAACTTGGCAAAAATCCCCCCAGATGCAAAAGTCTCATAAGTGTCCGCCCCTAGACCTAATCTATCAAAAATCTTAGTATAAGCCTTTTCTACGACAGAGTAGAATTTATCTAAATCTTCCTCAGAAGTATGAAAACTATAGAGGTCCTTCATCAAGAACTCGCGACCCCGCATAATCCCCGATTTAGCTCTCAGTTCGTTTCTAAATTTAGTTTGGAATTGATAAATATACAGAGGTAAATCTTTGTAGGACGACACGTAAGTTTTGAGCATCTCAATCATTGGTTCTTCGTGAGTGGGAGCGAGCCCCAACAGTCCACCAGAGGCTAACTCAGTTTTGAACCAGATATCCACCTCTTGGTCCGAAAATCTACCAGTAGCCTCCCAAGGCTCCGGATTTTGCAAAGCACTCATGGATACTTCTTCGCAGCCAAGAGCATTGAGTTCTTCCCTGATAACCCCCTTGATATTTTCAATTACTTTTAGCCCCAGGGGTAAATAATCATACACCCCGGCTAGCCCCTTATGAATATACCCAGCTCTAGATAAAAGCACCCCATTTTTAGCAATTTCGTCTTTTGACGCATCACGCAAAGTTTTAACAAATGATTTCGATAGTCTCATACCCTAAATTGTACCATATCTTGACTTATATAACCACTTGTGTTATAATTAAAGTAATACACCTAGTAACTTTATATTTTTTTGCCAAAAATTCAAGAACTGATGAGGAGGTGTTAATCATGGCAAGAAAAATTTTGGTTTATCAACTTTATCCGTATAGTTGGGGGTCTATTCGGATGATGACGCTGTTTCTACCGCGTATTGCGGCATTAGGTGCTGACTATGTGTGCCTTTGCCCGATTTTCAAGTCGCCTTGGGAAAATGGAGGCTATGACGTAGCCGATTATTATACCATAGAGCCAAAGCTAGGTACGATGGGAGACATCGATGAATTCATCGAATCTGCTCATGCCATGGGGCTTAAGGTGATTTTGGACTTACCGATTGATTCCACTTCGGTGGAACACAACTGGTTTCTTACGGAATCGCATCGGTACATCACGAGGAATGATCGAATGCCCAGCTTCACCAGGTTAAATTTCTTGAGTGATAGTTTGGCGTGGCAGAAAGGTTCGGGTAACAACTTTTACCTTGCTCTGAATCATCCCAAACAGGCCAGTCTTAATTGGTTTAACGGTGGGATTTTGAATCGTGGTCTGGTAGAATGTTTCCGCAAGATCATGGGTTTTTGGATCTCTCATAGAGTGGATGGTTTCCGACTGGAGTTTGCACAACTCATCAATGGAATTGGTGAAAAAGAACCCAAACTTGATGAATTATTGTGTGGACGGCAGGCCGTGACGGTGATTAATGAGCTTTCTAATAATCTTGGGGTTAAGGCACCATTTCTAGTTATGGACTGTCTCGACAATGACCCAGATGGTAAAGTTTGTAATTTCTATAGTCGGGAAACCGATATAGAATTTATTACCAACCGAATGCTCAGAAGTACCGCTATTGCCAATACCAAGACTACGACCGGGATTAAGCGTAAAATCACGACGCTCTCCAAAAATTCCAGATTTATGTTAAATCTGGAATCTCACGATGTGCCGAGATTCACCTCTCGTTCGGGACTCGATCCATTAATGATTCTTCAAACCATATTCAGCTCGCCGGCACAGGCGATCTGCCTCTATCAGGGGCAGGAGTTAGGACTAAAGAATCCCGAAAATCTCTCAATTCAGGAGATTTTAAAACTGGATTCTAGAAAAGAAATCAGCCACGAGAAACACCGTATCTCCAACGAGACCCTAAAGCGGGAGTCCTGCGCTAATGCCCGCGTTCCGCTTCCCCTAAGCGAGTACGCCAAACAAGAGTCGAACATCAACAGCATATTGTCGCACACGATCGCTTTTATCCAGAAGTGGAAACACTTCTAAAACTGATAAACCCCCTTCTTAGCCCGCGGTCTAAAAGCCGCGGGTTTTTCACGCCTAAAATCCACCCACAACATAGACCAAGAAAAAGGCTATCCCGTTGCTAAGCATATGCACCAACATCCCGGCATAAATCGTACCAGTAATTTCTCGCAAGATACAGGTTATAATAGACATACAAAATACCGTCACTCCCACATTCCATTGTAAATGAATTAACCCAAACAACAACGAAGTGATTAAAATCGCCACCCATTTGGGGATTTTAATCCGCAGTTTGCCGTATAGCCATCCCCGAAAAATCAATTCCTCCGCAAGTGGTGCAATAATCGCTAGCATCACAAAAGCCAAGCCCCGTTCAAACCCCATCATGTATAGGCTATAACCCAAATCTTGACTTTCGTTAGCATTAAACCACGGCATCAAATTAAACAACGCCGTCAGTCCAGTAGCTAACAAAACACTCACTACGTATCCTATCGGCGCTAGCCCAATATCAGTCCAAGTAGGAAGACCTCTAAGCCCTAAACTTTCTCTAGATGGCCTGGCAAGTTTATTTTTAAAAATTCTTGGTGGCAAAACGATAATTATTAGAATTGCCAAAATATAAGAAATCACCGAAAAAACTGTATTGGTGATTGGGGATTCTAAAACTTCCACCGGTACTAAACGGGCTAGCAATAAGCCTAACAAAAATTGTATTCCTACTACCACTGCAAAAACATATGCCGAAATTGCTATTACCCACAAAACTTTTTTCAGCCACCCATTATTTTTCATCTAAAAAACCTCGTAATATCTAAAATCGTTACAATTACAATCAGAGCCAAAAGTATAATAAAGGCTCTAGCCACAATTTTTTCTTCAGTTTCTTTAGTAAGTCGTTTCTTTCTCAATTTATAAATTGCAATCAAAAACCATCTGCCACCATCTAGAGCCGGAATTGGGAGAACATTCATACAGGCCAATGAGACCGAAATCAGTGCGGCGAGAAATGCTAAATTCGCCGGCCCTGAAGCCGTAAAGGATGGGAACAGCACCCCGATAATTCCCACCGGCCCAGTTACCGAATCACCCACACTTTCAATTGCTTCTCTGCCACTTTCCCTTACCGTATCATCGAAACTTAGTTGCTGCCCTAACCCGGAAATTAGATTCCAGACTAACTGCCCCAACCCCTTAAAAGTTTCCCCTGTTAGTTGCAGAGTCAGCCCTGCGCCCACGATCGGCGCACTCCAGGTAGAATAAGCCAAAGATTCAGTACTTTTCATCGCTACGCCTAGTAAATATTCGCTATCCTCTGGATTTAGCGTGGCGGTAAGTTCGGTTTCGATTTCGCCTACCGGGCAATCACATGGCTCCATATAGCAATCACAATCAGTTTTACCCTGCCTTCTTACTGTGTATTTTACTTCCTTCCCGGCATTTTTTTCGTTAATCTCGATAATATCTAGACCACTTTTTACCTCTTCTCCGTTCACCGCCAAAATATAATCGTCGGCAACAAACCCAGCCTTCTTGGCCGGTGAATCTTCGCGCACTTCCTTCACCTGAACTGGGGTCCAATCTACCCTGGTATCGGCCTCAACGGTAAATTGGTTATCTATAAAATTTGGCATCCCTGCCCAAGCCAAAATTGTAAAAATTAACCATGCTACCAACCAGTTCATTAGCACGCCACCAAATAAGATTTTGGTCTTTTTCCAAAAACTGGCGTTACCAAAAGTGCCTTTTCTAGAATCTTCGGCCGATTCCCCATCCATTTGGCAAAAACCGCCAATCGGCAACCAGTTAAGGCTAAAAATTAAACCGTCTTGAATAATTTTCTTGGATTGAAGCGCCCTTGAATTTTCCGACGATTTTTCTGATGTTCCTGCTCCAACCACCTTAGTGACTTTAGTTTTTCCCCATTCGGAGCGCTTTAACCTGCGCCATTTGTGAGTTTTGGGGTCTTTAATCCAAGCCACTGCTCTTGGCGGAAAACCAATCCCAAACTCCAAAACATTTACTCCGTTCCGGCGCGACATAATAAAATGTCCAAATTCGTGTGCCACTACTAGGACCATCAATACAAGAAGACCCACTACCACACCTATAAAAATATCCATAAAACTATTATATCATGATATAATAAAAATAACTAAAAAGGAGTTAGTATGTTTGACACTCAAGAAGACCGCAAAAAAATGGAAGACGTAATTTTGCGGTTTAAAGATGAAATGAAAAAAGTTCGTACCGGTCGGGCTCATCCAGATATGCTTGCTGGTATCAAGGTAGAAGTCTACGGCCAATTTATGCCTTTAAACCAAGCTGCTAATATCACCGCCGCCGATGCTACCCTGCTCGTAGTAACTCCATTTGATCCGGCCAATATCGCAGCAATCGAATCTGCTATTCGTGCCGATCAATCTCTTGGTCTTAACCCTGCCGATGATGGTCGCGTGATTCGCGTGCCAATCCCTCCCCTTACTGAAGAACGCCGTAAAGAAATTGTCAAAAACGCTTCCGAAAAAGTCGAAAACGCCAAGGTGGCTCTCAGAAATGTGCGCGAAGACGCTAGAAAAGCCGTCAAAATCGCTAGCGAAATGAGTGAAGACGTCAAAAAACGTGCCGAAAAAGACATCGAAGATCTTACCAAAGAATTTACCGATAAAATCGATGCCGAATTTAAAAACAAATCAGACGAGATTATGAAGATATGACATTAAAACACCTAGGAATTATTGCAGACGGTAACCGTCGTTGGGCCAAGTCAAATGGACTTCCCACTATCGAAGGTCATAAAAAAGGTTTGGATGTAATCGAAGAACTAGTTGCTGCTGCTTCCAAGACCGAAATTAAATATATCACTTTTTACGTCTTTAGCACGGAAAACTGGGGGCGAAGCGCCGACGAAGTTTCTTATATTATGAAACTTGCCGAAACCCGGATTTTAAAATATGCCGAAAAATTAGCCACTCAAAATGCCCGGATGCTAATTTTAGGGTCCAAAGATCACGTTGGGCCAAAACTCGCTTCCGCTCTTGATAAAGCCGAAAACCTCACTAAAGGCTGCACCGGGATTACAGTTTGTTTTTGCTTTAATTATGGGGGTGAACAAGAAATTGCTGACGCGGCGAATTTAGCCCTCAAAAACGGCGAAACCATCACCCCAGAAACCATCCGCGGGCATCTCTATCACCCAGAAGTACCTGATATTGACATGGTGGTGAGAACTTCTGGCGAAGAAAGAATCTCTGGCTTTATGCTTTGGCGCTCCTCTTACGCTGAATTTATGTTCATCAAAAAATACTTCCCAGAAATGGATGGGAATGACATTACAAATATCCTAGCCGAATTCGAGAGTAGAAATCGTCGTTTTGGAAAATAAAATAACCTTTCGAGGGAATCCGGAGCGCGGCAGCGCGAGGACGAGCGCCGGCCGCCCGTGGCGACGGGCCGGCCGGACGCGGCCCGAGAAAGGTCTATTTTATTTTCCTACTCGGTTACACCAAGTTCAATTCTCTTGAATTGACGTACGGTGATATTTTCACCAGTTTTTGCGATAGCTTCTTTGATGAATTGCCCTACAGTCTTAGAATCATCCAAGATGTATGGTTGGTTCATGAGAACTTTGTCAGAAAAAGCCTTCTTTACTTGGCCTTCAAGGATTTTCTCTTTCATATTCTCTGGGCCTTTAAAGTTCTCTTCCAGTTCTTTGATTTTAGCTTTTTTGTCAGCTTCTGGAATATCTTCTTCAGATACATAAAGTGGCGCCATTGAAGCAATTTGCATGGCAATTTGGTGAGCCAAAGTCTTAAATTCTTCGGTTTTAGCCACAAAAGAAGTTTCACAGTTTATTTCTACGATAGCGCCAAGACGGCCATCGTGAATATAAGCTTCAACGAGACCTTCGCGAGTTTCACGATCGCCACGTTTTTCGGCTTTTGTTAGACCTTTTTTTCTCATTGCTTCAAGCGCTTTATCAAAATCACCTTTAGCTTCTACCAAAGCTTTTTTAGCATCGGTAAGACCAGCGCCAGAGAGCTCTTTTAGTTTTTTGATTTGTTCAATTGATATTTCAGCCATTTTATATCTCCTTAATAGCCTTAATTATTTACGACCTTCTTTGATCGCAGCTGTTATATAATCTAAAATTAATTTAGTAGATTTGATTGCGTCATCATTTGCTGGAATCACGTAATCAATTCCGGTTGGATCTACGTTGGTATCAACAATTGCAAACACTGGAATACCCAAGTTTTTGGCTTCCTTGATGGCATTTTTATCTTCATTTGCATCAACAATGATAATTGCGGCTGGTTGCTCGCTCATATTCTTGATACCGCCATAACGCTCGTTAAGAAGATCGATTTCTTCTTGAAATCTTTGAACTTCGAGCTTAGAGTAACGATTTTCAAGCTCGCCAGAAGCCATTTTCTTTTCCAAATCTTTGAGTTTTCTGATTTGGCGATTGACGGTTTCTACGTTAGTAAGAGTGCCGCCAACCCAACGTACAGTAACGTAAGGCATTTCTACCGATTCGGCTGCACCCTTCACGATTTCT
>JAUNRI010000040.1 GCA_030535695.1 Candidatus Saccharimonadota bacterium
TTCTGGGTAGTAGCAGTAGTTTGGTTGTCTAGTAAGGTTTCTGTGGTAGTAGGAGCAGGAAGGAAGTTGTTAGTAACAGTATTATCTATGACTGTGCCAGTGCTAGTATCTACATATCTACTAGGTTTATAGCCCCATTTGTTGTTATAGGTACTAGCAGCTCCTGAGCTAAAATCACTTTCTGTAGTAATAGTAGTAATAGAATCTAAAGTTTCACCATAAGTAGCATTAGTTAACTGTCCAGCATTATCACTAGCTTTAATACTGAGAGTATAGCCAGTATAGTTGCCAGTGGAGACACTAAAAGCTAACTGAGAACTAGCATCACTATAGGCAAAGGTGCCATTAGCAGAAGTTGGAGTGATATCTACACTAGCAGTATTGCCAGTAGCAGAGGTGATAGTAATAGTGGGGGCTTCTTCTACACCGGGAGTGGCCTCGGCTTGGTCTTGATGATTGATGATGGGAAAGGCCGATAAAGCAATAAGTAAAATAAAGGAGAAGGTAGTAACAAAGCCTGCTAAACGGATAATCTTACTTCTATTAATACTCCTTGAGAATGTGCTGCTACGCCGTGGTATAATCCGATGAATTGCTTCAGGGATTAGTTTGAACAAAAACAGGTCTTTGGAAATAACTTCCAGACCACGGTGTAGCACAAATGAAGAAGCGCGGCGCGCTAACCTATATATATATATATATATAGGATGACAACTTAGAAATATTTGTTTTTTTCTTCAACATCTTTTGTATGACCTATTGCACTCTTATGATAACATAAGAGTTTTACAATTGCAAGACTTTTTTTATGATTTTATGAAGGATTATTTCTTGCCAAATTTGGGTAGGGCGAGGCCAAAGTTGATGGCATTTTTCTGGAAACTTTTGACGGTGACTTTGATAATAATAACAGAAAGAACGGTGATTTCGGCAAGGCCGATGATAAGTTCTGGAGTGGTCAAAGTGCCGAAGGCACTTCTTAGCATCAAAGCGGTGGGGGCGGAAAGTGGGAAATAGGTTAAGAAATAGACAAACCCGCTCGGTTCGCTTGCCATAAAGGCCGACATAAAGTAAAGTGGAAAGACCACGCCGATAATCACCGGGCCGATAAACTGCGACGCGTCTTTAGCAGTAGGAGTAATTGTGCCGATGTAAGTAAGAAAACCGGTGGCCAAGAAAATTGAGAATACCAACAGCGCGAGATTGGTAATAATAGTAACTGGGTCTATCACGATTTGCGACAAGACCGTGCTAACCATCGGATTATCTTTGTAAATAATTACCGCAACCACAGCCGGAATAATTAAGGTTAGCATTTGGATGAGACCAAGCAGCATCATGGAGAAAATCTTCCCTACGATTAGATGCTTGGTGGAAACGCTGGTTAAAATCATCTCGGAGATACGGTTTTCTTTTTCTTCTACGACGGTCATTAAAAGCCGCCCGCCAAAGAGTGTGACAAAGAAGAAATAGACCACCAAAATCAAAAACGGAATAACGGCATGGCCAAGCGCATTTGATGATTCGCCGGTTGTGGTGAGTTTGTTGTCATTTACATCAAAACTGCCAGTAAGGGCAACGATGTCTAGGTCTGAAAACTTTGGCGAAGTCGCTTGTTTTAGGATGGCTTTGATTGTCTCGCCATCCATGTTGAAGAGTTCTAGACCTTCGGAAATATGATAAAAATCTACCTTTTTAGTTTCTTCGAAATCAGCCGGAATGTAAAAATAGAGATCTACTTTTTGGTCGGTGACTTGTTTGATTCCCTCATCTTTTGTAATATTTGTTAGCATGGGGTAATCTTTTGGCAAAACACCGGCCTCATCGGTGATAGCGATTTTGGTGTCTTCGTTGATAGTTGGGTCGGTGGTGTGGTTGTTGCTTGAAATTAGCATGGAAATAATAAACATCCCCACAATCATCGCCGGAATCAAAATAATCGTGGCCCAAAAAGACGGTTTTTTGATTTGGCGGATAAATTCAAATTTGGTAACTTTCCAGACTGGATTATTCATCTTCACCTCCATATACATCTATAAAGATTTGCTCTAAGGATTTGTTCTTGTGCTGTTTTTTGATCTCTGCGATTGTGCCATAAGCGTGAGCGACGCCATCTTTTAACAAAATCGCGCGGTCGCAAAGTTTTTCGACTTCGTCCATATAATGGGTAATCATAATAATGGCTGCGCCTTTTTTGTGGGATTCTTCGATGATTTCCATGAGAAGGCGGCGGTTCATCGGGTCAAAACCTTTGGTAGGTTCGTCTAAAATTAGAAGTTTGGGATCGTTCATAATAGTGACGCCTAGTTGAACTTTTTGCTGCTGACCACCGGAGAGTTTCTCTAATTTTTCGTCGGCTTTGTCTTCCAGTTTGACACGCTTTAGGTATTTGAGTGACCATTCTTTGGGGTCTTTGAGACCTTTTAACTCGCCAAAGTAAACCATGTTGTCTAGGACGGTTTCCTTTTTGTAAAGGCCGCGCTCTTCTGGCAAATAGCCAATAGTGATATTGGTATCTTCTGGGTCGTATTTTTTGCCATCGATCAGCAATTCCCCACCGGTGGGCGTGTAAAAACCAAGTAGCGCCCTTAAAGTTGTAGTTTTACCGGAACCGTTGGAACCTAAAAGTCCAAAAATCTCGCCGGCTTTGACATCAAAGGACAAATCCTTGATGACAGTTTTATTCCCAAATTTCATTTGGAAATTTTTAATCTCCACAATGTTTTTCATAGTTTTATTATAGCACATCTAACCAAATAAAACTCTGAAAACGCCAAGTGAGACGAGAAGCATAATTAGCCCGGCGGTGATAACACCGGCGATGACGGCAAGCATGGATTTTTTGAAGTCTAAATCTAAAATAGATGCAGCGAGCGTGCCGGTCCAAGCGCCAGTACCAGGAATGGGGATGGCAACAAACAAAAACAGCCCGAGGTAGACACCGCCTTTGGCCTTTTTTAGCATTTTGTTGCCGGCTTTTTGACCCTTTTCTAGACAGAAATTGCAGAATTTTTTGAACCATTTGATTTTACACTTCTGGCCCCATTTTAAAACTTTTTGAGCGAATAAATAGATGATTGGAACGGGTAAAATATTGCCAACTAAAGCGATTAAAAGCACGGCCCATTCTGGCAAACCGATATCCATACCGATAGCAATAGGAATAGCGCCGCGAAGCTCAATCAAAGGCACCATCGAAACTAATAAAACTAAAAGAATTTTCCAAATCATACACTCTATTATATAATGGACGTATGTTATTGTCTATTGTTGTGCCGGTATACAATGCGGAAAAATATCTAGATAGATGCCTTTCCTCGATTTTTAAGGCGGTGGCACTCTCCAAAGCAAGCACGGAAGTGATTTTGGTAGATAATGGCTCATCTGATAACTCTATTTTGGTGGCGGAAGAATTTGCCAAAAAATCGCCGCTTAGGATTAATGTCTTTCGCTGCGATACTGCAGGTGCGGCGGCGGTGAGAAATTTTGGGGTCTTAAAAGCGCGCGGTAAATATATTTGGTTTGTGGATGCGGATGATGAAATTGCGGCTAATTCGGTGAAGGATTTGGTGGAAGTGGCGAAAGAAAAGAAGGCCGATCTTGTGATGATGGGGGCAAACAGAATTTATCCGGATGGGCACTCGGATTATCTTTCGGCGGTAAATCCCACTAAGCCAGATTATAAGAGCCGGTTTGTGCGCTATGGCGCGGGGCCGTGGCAATTTTTGATTTTACGCGAATGGTGGCTTTCGCATAAATTCTTGTTCAAAGAAGGTATCATTCACGAAGACATGGAGATGATTTCTGCCCTGATTTTATATACGGACCGATTTTTCTGCGTAGATAAACCCTTGTATTTTTATTATCAGAATCCGGATTCGGTGCTGCACAAAGAGTCTTGGGATAAGCATTATCTAGATATCTTCCCTGCACTTTCTGGGCTTTTTGCTCGGTTTGAAAAGGCGGGGGCGGTTTCAAAATATCATGATGAACTAGAGTGGTTTTTTATCTGGAATCTTTTGATTGATTCGGCGGCGGATTTTGCTAAATTTCCGGAAGGAAAAGAAGGATTTAAGTTTTCACGCGAGATGCTAACAAAATATTTCCCGAAGTGGCGAAAAAACCGCTTTTTAAAAGAAAAGCCTTTGAAATTAAGAATCCGAGTAAGATTGAATTATAAGAAGAAGTAGAAAATTATAATATAATTTTCTACTTGCCTTGTTTTTCTTCGGCTTCGAGTTTTTTGAAGGCGACTTTACCAACTAGGGTTTTTGGTAGTTCATCTCTAAATTCATAAGCGGTAGGAAGAGCGTAAATTGGGATGTTTCTCTCGAGTAGTTCCCTGATTTCTCTTTCGGTACGTTTGCTAGGCTTGTAACCTTCTTTTAAGACGATGAAGGCTTTTGGTACTTGGCCTTTGTGTGGGTGGTCTATACCAATCACAATAGAGGTGAGTACAGCTTCGTGGGAGTTGATAATAGACTCTAGGTGAGTTGGATAGATGTTGTAACCTGATGAAATGATGATACGTTTGAGCCTCTGGCCGAAGTAAATCAAACCGTCGTCGCCAAGGTGACCAATATCACCGGTATGAAGCCAGACTTTGCCATCATCGTGAATCTTGATGACTTTGTTGGTCTCTTCTTCGTCACCAAGATAGCCCATCATCACGAGCGGGCCATTAATGCAGATTTCACCATCTACGCCTTGAGGTAGTTCCTTTTTGGTATTGGGTTTGACAATCTTAAAATCCATATTTGGCATAGGTGCGCCAATAATACCATCGGCGAAAGCATTTTCTGGAGAAAGACAGACCGCGCCAGAGCCTTCGGTAAGACCGTAGCCGACGCGAATTTTAGCCTTAGAACCATGAGCGGCCAGAAAATCATTTACTTTATCTCTCAAAGTGCTGTTTAGGGCGTCGCCACCGCAAATAACGGCGGTAACTGATTCTAGATCATTTGACCCTAGTTTAGTATTAATGAGAGCTTCAAACAGGGTTGGGACACCTACAATGAAACTAGGGGCGTTTTTCCTTAAGATGTCAGCGAAAAGTTTGTGAGAAAAGGCTGGAATCAGATCACAACCCATACCTTTACAGAGAGGAGTATGGATACAAACCCCTAGGCCAAAGCAGTGAAAGAGTGGCAAAATGGATAAAACTGTGGCTCCTGGCGTGATTTGACGTATCATAGTGGCGTCGCAGAGTGATTCCGCGTTGATATTAAGGTTTGATAGCATAACCGCCTTAGGAGCGCCCGTAGTGCCTCCTGAGTACATAATAATGGCAGGATCAGCGCCACCACGCTCTTCGTGATAGCTACCTTGGTAGAAATAAGAGTTAGCGATGAAATCTTCCCAGAGGACTACTCTAGCATCGTTAGCTGGGAGACGGACCTTTTTGACGTGAAGTAATCTGTAAAGTTGCTGTTTTAAAAAGCCCAAGCCATCTGATGGGCGAACTACGATAATCCGCTCTAACTGGGCGATATCTCTGATACGATAAATTTTGTCAAAAACTGCGTCAATCACAAGGACATATTTGGATTCGGCTATCTTGATGTAATATTCTAGCTCCTTCTCTGATGATAAGGGGTGAACCATATTGCAAACTGCGCCAACCATATTAACAGCGTAAACCATAGTAATTCCCTCTGGGGTGTTGGGCATACAGATGGTGACACGGTCGCCCTCTTTGACCCCATAATTTTTAAGGGCACGGGCAGCCTTTTCAATCTTTTTGACGAAATTCTTATAGGTAACTTTGTGCCCATAGTAAGAATAGGCGACATTATCTGGGTATTTTTCGGCGGTTTGAATAATCATATCCACCATCGAGCAATCTGGAAATTCCAGCGTCTCTGGGATATTATCTTCCTCGTAGTATTTTAGCCAAGGCTTCTTAGCAGTCTTTTTAGTTGCAGTTTTTTTGGTTGTAGTT
>JAUNRI010000007.1 GCA_030535695.1 Candidatus Saccharimonadota bacterium
CCTGTGACCTGCTCGTTACGAATGAGCTGCTCTACCAACTGAGCTACATCGGCATAAATGGTATATGTTGTCTATTATAGCATTGATTACTTTTTATTGATAGCATTAAGACTATGAAGAATCTTGGAACGGGCGTGCGGGGTGATGATTTTGTCGAGCCAGCTACTCTTGGGAATTTGATTTTTGGAAGTTAAAATTTCTATAACGTCGCCATGGTGTAATTTGGTATTGAGATTGGACATCTTGCCGTTGATTTTGACGCCCATGACATGGTCTCCGATTTCGGAGTGAAGACGGTAAGCAAAATCTAGTGGCAGAGCACCTTTTGGTAAATCTAGAATATCGCCTTTTGGCGTGTAAACAAAAATGCGGTCGGCGAAGAGATTGAGTTTGAGCTTTTTTAAATCCACCTTTTTGCCTTCGCGGAGTTTGGCGGCGGTCATTTGAAGTTCTTGAATCCACAAAAGATTGGTGGGGAGATGCTCAATCTTCCCTTTTTTGTAGTTTTCGGTGACTTTTTGCTCGTTGTAATAGAAACTCGCGGCAAGCCCGTGCTCGGCAAATTCGTGCATTTCTTTGGTTCTAATTTGAAATTCGACAATGTGCTTATCTTTGGTGATGACGGTGGTGTGGATAGACTGATAACCGTTTTGCTTGGGCATGGCGATGTAATCTTTGATGCGACCATCCATTGGCATGTAGAGCGAGTGGACGATACCAAGAACCAGATAGCAAGTGGTAACATCTTCTACGATGATACGAAGTGCAGTAAGATCATAAATCTCGTTGATGTTTTGGTCGTGTTTGGCAAGTTTTCTGTGAAGTGAATAAATTGACTTCACACGACCAGAGAGAGTGAATTTGATTTTTTCCTTTTTGAGGGCTTCGGAGATTTCTTGCTCGATTTTTTTAAGGGATTTGGCGGCAGTTTTGTTATACTTTTCGATTAAATCTTTAAGGTAATCGTAGCGCTTGGGGTCCACGTACTTAAAAGATAGGTCGGCCATTTCGACGCGTAAAAGCCCCATGTTTAATCTGTCTGCCAGGGGTGCAAAAACTTCCAAAGATTCTTTGGCGATTTTTTTCTGCTTGTCTGGTGGAAGGGCACTTAGGGTTCTGAGATTGTGCAGGCGGTCGGCGAGTTTGATGATGAGAACTCTAATATCGTCGCCGAGTGCAATCATCAGCCTTAAGAAATTATCTTTGGTCTCGGGAAGGTAGGTGTCGATGTCACGCATACCATTTCTGGCGGTGGAAAGCTTGGTGACGCCATCGACGAGAAAGGCCACGGATTCGCCGAATTCATTTTCGATATCTTTCAAAGTGAGATTAGTATCTTCTACGGTGTCATGGAGGATACCAGCGATAACGGTGTCTTCGTCCATACCCCATTCTTCAAGAATTTTTTTGACAGCCAAAGGGTGAATAATGTAAGGCTCGCCGGTTTTTCTGAATTGACTTTCGTGAGCCTTGGTAGCCATAGCAATGGCTTTTTTAACTCTGTCCGAGTCTTTGCTCATTATAAATACTATTTTAATTTATCAATGAGGTTTTGTAAATCGGTTAAGTTTTTGCACTTGAAGGTGAGACTTTTGCCGGAAATTTTAACTACGATATTGTATTTGGCGGTTAATGCATCTTCTTCTTTGTGGTATTGGTCGCGTTTGATTAGGGCGGCGGAGGATTTTTTCTTGTGGTCTTGAAAATAGCGTTCGACTTTTCTAGCAGTCCAGCCTTCTTCGACAATCTTGGGGAGGACCTTTCTGATAGTTTCTTCGTCTCTATTGACTAGTGGGCGCATAACGCCTTCGGTGAGTTTTTCTTTGACCATGGTGTGTTTGACATCTTCGGGGAGATTGAGGAGCCTCAGGGTATTTTGGATGGTGGCCTCGGACTTGCCAACTTTGGCAGCGATGTCTTCGTCTGATAAATTAAACTGGTTTTTGAGCTTGGCGTAGGCGGTAGCAAGCTCGATAGGGTTGAGATCTTCCCTCTGGGCGTTTTCGATAATGGAAAGCTCAAGACGGTTTTGGGAGTCTAGCGAGCGGACGATGGCGGGGATTTTGTCTAGACCGGCAATTTTAGAAGCACGCCATCTTCTTTCCCCGGCGACGATTTTATACTGGCCATCTTCCCTAGTGACGACGATAGGCTGAAGCACACCGTGCTCTTTGATTGAGGCGGCGAGCGCCTCCATGGCCTCAGGAGTAAATTCGCGACGAGGCTGGTTTTCGTCTGGGATAATCTCGGTAAGTTTGATTTTGATAAGCTCGGATTCTTTCTTGTCTTCTTTGGCGGTGGGATCAAAATCTTCATCTACCAAATCGGTAGGAATTAGCGCGTCAAAACCACGGCCGAGACCTTTCATTTAATCCTCTTTTCTACTTCTTTTGCTAGCTCTTTATAGGCTTTAGCCCCTTTAGAAAATCTGTCATAATCACCTACTGGCACACCATGAGATGGGGCTTCGGCCACGCGGACATTTCTAGGGATGGTAGTCTTGAAAGTGAGCTCTTTGAAGTATTTTTGAATCTCTTTGAAAACTTGGGTGGAGAGGCTAGTTCTTTTGTCATACATGGTAGCAACCACACCTAGTAATTTAAGATGGGGATTGGCGCGGGATTTAAGCATTTTCATGGTTTCCAAAAGCTGGGCTACACCCTGTAACGCATAAAATTCAGTTTGGACTGGGAGCAAAAGATAGTCAGCGGCAATCATACCATTGACGGTAAGTAAGCTTAGTGATGGCGGAAGGTCAACCAAGATAAAATCATATTGATCTCTTACTCTATTAATAGCGTCGCGAAGGCGAACAAATTTTTTGTTCATGTTGGCGATTTCAACTTCAGCATTAGCAAGTTCTGGGGTGGCTGGAGATAAATCATAGTTTTTGTACTTGGTGTGACGAATGGAATCTTCCATGTCGGCATTATCCATTAGAACTTCGGTGATGGTGATGCCGAGGCTAGCTTTGTCATTGTCATCAAAACCAAGCCCAGACGTGGCATTACCTTGTGGGTCAAAATCTATCAAAAGAACGCGTTTTTTATCTTTGGCAAGATAATAACTCAAATTTATGGCAGTAGTAGTTTTGCCGACACCACCCTTTTGGTTAGTTACACATATTACCTTCGCACTCATATAAAATATATTATACCACAAAAAATAAGCTCATTGAAGAGCTTATTTTTTATTTAATACTGGTAATCTGAATTTCAGAGTATTTTTGGCGATGGCCAGTTTCGGTGTGAACGCGTTTTTTGCTATGATAGCGGATTACGCGAACTTTGTCGCCTTTGACCTCTGGTGTTATTACCTTGGCCGAAACTTTTACGCCTTTTACTGTAGGAGTGCCAACGGTGGTCTTGTCGCCGTCGATTACGAGTAAAGCATCAGTTTCGAGCTCTTTAGTGCCTGCCGGGAGGAGGTCCACCCGTAGGGTCTCTTTTTCCTCGACGAGATATTGTTTCCCGCCTACGAGGATAACTGCTTTCTTCATATTATTCCTTTTTTAATACTAGGAGTATTATAGCACAGATAAGAGAAAATTTCAAGCTTTGAGTAAAGTATTTAACTCTTCTAGGGTTTTTTCGTATTCTGGGTCGGTTTCCTCTAGGGTTTCTAGCTTCTCTTGAAGGGCGGTGATTTTAAGTTTTTTGATTTCCTTCTGGTAGCGATTTAAGAGAGATTTGGCCTCTTTTTCGTAATCTAAATCTTTGATGGAGCCATAATTGGTATTAAAAATCAGTTCTAATTCGGAGAGACGAGTGTCGTCTTTGGGGGTTTCTAGGGGGATTTCAAGTTTGGTGATATTTCCGTAAATCTTGAGAGCCAGGAGATTGTCTTCTAGTTTTTTGATATGGTCTGGGACGATGGTGGTTTTAGGTTTTTTCAAAAATCTTTTGGAACTGGCTTTTTCTAATTCTTTTTCTAACCGAGCGCCTTTTTCTCTTAAAACTTCTGTTGAAATACCGAGTTTGTCGGCGATTTTTTGCTCGTAGGTGGCGTGCTCGACTTCGTCATTAATATAAGTTAGGAGTTTGAGGGCGATATCGGAAAACTTTTTCTTGTCTGGAGCAAGATTTAGATTTAGTTTCTCGGCGTATTTTTGAAGGAGCCAATCTACCGCCGGGACGCGTTCTGCTACAGCCTGTTGCCAGAGGTTTGGATCTTTTTGAATGAGTTCATCCGGGTCTTTGGCGCCGTGATAATCGGAGATGATAGTAAGATCGATGCCGAGATTTCCGGCAAGTTCTACCGCACGCTCGGTGGCTTTGACGCCGGCTTCGTCGCCATCGTAGGCCAAACGGATATCGTTGGTTAGGCGAGAGAGGATTTTGAGATGCTGCTCGGTCATGGCGGTGCCAGAGGTAGCCACAGCTTCTTTGACACCGGCTTGATGAGAAGAAATTACGTCCATGTTCCCTTCTACAATTACCACAAAGCCACTTCTTCTGATGGCCTCTTTGGCGTGATAAAGGCCGAAGATAAATTTGGACTTGTTAAAAAGAATCGTCTCTGGAGTGTTGAGATATTTGGGCTCGCCATCACCGATGATGCGAGCGGTGTAGCCAATAATATCACCGTTGGTGTCAATAAATGGAATCATCATGCGGTTTTTA
Organism: Candidatus Saccharimonadota bacterium; assembly: GCA_030535695.1. Lineage (GTDB taxonomy): Bacteria > Patescibacteriota > Saccharimonadia > Saccharimonadales > Saccharimonadaceae > Nanosyncoccus. The sequence continues at coordinate 4,623 of JAUNRI010000007.1, forward strand.
AACAAATCTTTTTTGAAACGGTTTAATAGGCCGGCGTCATTTAAGTCGTTTTCGGTGAATTTGCGGTTTTTTAATACATCTAGAAGAGCGTGACCGCTTTCGGGAGCGTAGCCTATCTTGAACTCAGCCACGGTGGCGCGATTTAAGTGGCGTTTGTAAAAAACATACTCGCAGACGGGGCGGTTTTTGACTAGACAGGCTTGATAATATTTAGTGGCGAGTGCTAGAGCCTGTTTGAGGCGGAGTTTTTTCTCGGTGAATTTTTGGTCACTAGCGCCAACCTTATATTTTGAGAGATCAACGCCGGCTTCGCGGGCGAGTTTTTCTAGGGCTTCTTTGAAAGTGACGCCTTCTACTTCCATGATGAAGGTAAAAATATCGCCACCTTTGTTGGCCGAAAAATCGTGCCAAATACCCTTTTCTGGAGAAACCATGAAACTAGGGGTTTTATCTACACCCCAAGGAGAGCGGCCTTTAAGGCTACGCCCGGTGCGTTTCAACTCCACATATCGTCCCACCACATCTTCTACGGGAAGCCGAGATTTTATTTCCTCCTTCGCGTCATACATGGTATAATGTAATTATATCATGGACAGTCAGGACTATCTGGACCAAATTTCAAGATCTGCCAGACCTGTAAAAGCTAGTAAGGGTGGCATTGGTGATTTTTTGAGTTCTAAATGGTTTAAGTTGGGGGTGGTGGCGGTGGTGCTTTTGATTGCGATGGCAATTTTTGGGGCGTTGATGGGTAATAAAGTCACTCCAGAAGAACAATGCACGGATTTGAAACTGCATATAGATGGGACGGTGGAAGCTATCGATGAGTATCAACAATATGTGAAATCTTCATTGCTGCGTTCTTTGTCGGCATCGCTTAAGGGTGTATTTACCAATACTTCTTCACAACTTAGTAGCTATATGACTAATGCTTTTGGTTGGGAAGATAAAAATGTCAAAGAAGCGGTGCGAGAAGAAGCTAATCTAGCTCGAGATGAACTGATGAATGAACTGTTTGAAGCCAAAATTAATGGGCTTTTGGACCGAGTTTATGCACATAAAATGACCCTGGAGATTTATAGCGTAATGAATGATGAAGCGGGGATTTCTAATGGCTCTAGTGACGCGGAGCTGCAGTCGCTTCTTAAAAACTCTTATGATAGTCTGAACAATCTTTATACCCAATTTAATGACTTTTCAGAGACAAAGTGATATAATTAGAAATAATAATTATTAGGAGTTTTTATGGACAAAAAAGCTGTCAAAGAAAAGGTTGCTGCTGTGCACGAAAAAAACAGTGGTTTTCGCAAAGAATTTATTGAGTTTATCAACCGCGGGTCGGTGGTGGATCTCGCTGTAGGTGTGGCGGTAGGTGGAGCATTCACCGCAATCGTTAATTCTCTGGTAAATGACATTGTCATGCCAATTGTAGGGCTGATTGGCGGTGGCGTAGATTTCCGCGACCTTAAACTAGTGATTCCGAACTTCTTTGGTGGCGATACCGAAGCGGTGATTGCTTATGGTAACTTCATTCAAAATGTAGTAGAGTTTTTGATTATTGCTTGGGTAATCTTTATGATTATCAAGGGTATGAACCGTATCAATCGCAAGAAAGATGCGAAAGCTGCTAAGGGTAAGAAATAAGATACGGGTTGACTTATTAATTAGTGTACGCCCTGGTTATGGTTAATTACTTAGCACACAACGGACCGAGAACCGGCAATGTATGGGTCAACATTATTATTTGCATTAGTATTTGGTGCGCTGGTTGTCCCCTGGAGATTAGCCAAAGATACGGTGCTAAGGTCTAGTCTTAGATTTTCCAATGTCCAACAGTTATTGTTCGCAAGTTTGCAGCCGGTCCAATTTTGTAGATATTCTACCAGTGGGTTTGTTACTGCATTAAAGCGTTATCTGCCGTGTTAATGAGACTAGTGTTAGTAGTGCTCATAGTTAATTGGTAACCAGTTTTATTATTGGTGGCTACAGAAACTGCTAAATCTTTGTAATCAAAAGTATGAGACAATTACTTTGCTTTGATCTTAACATAAGCTTATTATGGCACGGTTTTAAAATTATACGCAAGAGTTTTGCGTTTTCTTGTGTTATAATAAGGTTATGGTAAAAAAAGCTAGTAAATCAAGAAAAAAGAAAAATGCTAAAAAGTTCCCTACTGGGTTGGTGGTGGAAATTTTGATTATTATTGCGGCGATTGCGGGGGTGGTGGCGCTATTTATTATTAACGCTAATAAAAAGGCCGATTATATTGTAGAAACAAATGCGTTTTTTGCGCCATTTGAATTTTATGAAGGGCGAGAGATTAAGGGTGTGGATGTAGAAATTATCAATCGCGTAGCGGAGAAAATGAATAAGAAAATTGACATCAAAGATGTAGAGTTTGATGTGATTATTGATAACGTGGAAGCTGGTAAAATTGCTGATGCGGGCGCAGCAGGGCTGACTATTACTCCGGCTAGGAGTGAAAAAGTGAACTTTTCTATTCCCTATTATACTTCGGTGCAATATGTGATTTTTGCGCGTGGTAATGCGCCGGAGATTCGCGACGGACACATTGTGTGGAATGCGCTGGCTGGGTCTAAAATCGGCTCGCAAACTGGTAGCACTGGGTATCTCTTTGCTTCGGACGAAGTAGATTCTGGGGTGCTTACTGGCACTAATACTGAAGTAAAAGGTTTTGATTCACATCAACTCGCGGCGGATGCGATTGGTGCACACATTATAGATTACGCGATTGCCGATGAACTACCGGCCAAAATGATTGTTTCTAAAAATTCCAATCTCGAGGCTTTGCCATTATATTATATGGGGGCGACAATAGGAGAAGATGAGCCGGCCGAAGAATCTTATGCGATTGCGGTAAACAAAGACCGGACCGAACTTCTCGAGGCGTTTAATGAAGTGTTGGCGGAGATGCTAACCAAAGACCCAGAAGGTAAATCTGAAATTGACCGGCTAGTGCTAAAATATATGGGATTCTAGCGGAGGTTTTGGGTGGAAAATTTCTTTGATAAAATCGTAGAATTATTCACCACACCGGAATATATTGATTCTCTTTTGCATGGGTTTCTTTTGACAATTGAAATTGCGTTTTTTGCGGTTTTAATTGGGTTTTTGCTCGGGCTTTTGATTGCTTTAATTGAAACTGGCAAATCTAAATGGTTTGCGCCACTTAGATTTATTTGCCGAGTATATGTCACGATTATTCGGGGGACACCGATGGCGTTGCAGCTGTTTATTATGTTTTTTGTGATTTTTGCGATACGGGACTTTCCTCAGATAGTGACAGCAATACTCGCATTTGCGTTTAACTCGGCAGCATATTCATCCGAAATTATTCGTGGTGGAATTTTGTCGGTAGATGTGGGGCAGACGGAAGCCGGGCTAGCATTGGGGCTGTCGCCGCTTACGGTGTTTCATAAAATTGTGTTTCCGCAAGCGATTAAAAATATCATTCCTTCCCTTGGGAATGAAGTAATTACGGTGATTAAGGAAACTGCGATTGTTTCGATGGTGGGGATGTATGATCTTAATATGGCGGCCAAAGATATTGGTTCGGGGCAAAATATGGCAAGCTACGTGGTGCCGATGTTTGTGGCGGCGCTGTTCTATTTGGCGGTAGTATATTTGATTACTTTTGTGATCAAGCGCGTAGAAAAACACATGAGGAGGAGTGATGCCAGAGCGTAGAAGTGTAATAACGGTTAGGGGGCTTAAAAAAGCCTTTGGCGATAATAAGGTTTTAACCGGGATTGATTTTGACTTGTTTGAGGGCGAAAAAGTGGTGGTTTTGGGACCTTCTGGCTCGGGTAAATCCACATTCCTTAGATGCATCAACCGACTGGAAGAGCCTACAGCTGGAGAAATTTGCTTCGAAGACATTGCGATTGACGATAAAAATATTCAGGAAATGCGGCAAAAAATTGGCATGGTGTTTCAGCATTTTAATCTGATCAGCAATCTGACAGTGATGGAAAATCTAACTTTAGCACCGGTAAAACTAAAAAGAATGACTCTAGATGAGGCAGAGAGGAAAGCTCGAGGGCTTTTGAAACATATTGGGCTTCTTGCTAAATCTGATTCGTTCCCTGCTTCTTTGTCTGGTGGGCAAAAACAGCGCGTGGCGATTGTGAGAGCCTTGATGATGGAACCTAAGGTGCTTCTCTTTGACGAACCAACTTCGGCACTCGATCCAGAATCTATTGGTGATGTGCTTTCTTTAATTCATGAAGTAGTGGACAACGGAATGACTACGATTATTGTGACGCACGAGATGAACTTTGCTAAAGAAATTGCTTCCCGCGTAGTATTTATAGATGGCGGCAAGATTGTGGAAGAAGGCACACCAAGTGGTTTCTTCTCTCATCCCAAAACTCCAAGAGTGAAAGAGTTTTTGGAAAAGGTGCTGTAAAATTTTATGATATAATATATACAAGTATAAAGGAGTAAAAAATGAAAGTATTGTGCGTGAATGCTGGTTCGTCATCGCTGAAGTTTCAACTTTATGACATGCCGGCAGAAATATCTATTATCGGTGGTTATGTAGAAAAAATCGGGGCCAAAGATAGTTTTTATACTATCAAACACGAAGGCAAGAAAAATGAAGTCAAAAAACTGATTGCTGACCATACTGAAGCAGTTAAAATCATGCTTGAAGAACTAATAAATTACGGTGTGGTGAAAGATTTGTCAGAAATCAAAGCAGTAGGACATCGCGCAGTGCACGGTGGTGAAAAATACACCAAGTCTGTAGTGATTAATGATGAAGTTTTGAAGGATATGAAGGAATTTGGTAAATTCGCACCGCTTCACCTCCCTGGCAATATTGCTGGGGTTAAAGCTATGCAAAAGGCTCTGCCGGATGCGGTGCAGGTGGCGGTGTTTGATACGGCTTTTCATCATACGATTCCAAAAATCCAATATATGTATCCGGTGCCAATGGAATGGTATGAAAAATATGGGGTGAGAAAATACGGTTTTCATGGCACTTCTCACAAATATATTACCGAAACGATGCAGAAAAAACTCGGCAAAGAAAATATCAATTTGATTATTTGCCACGTAGGTTCTGGTGCTTCTATTACCGCGGTAAAAGATGGCAAAAGCTATGATACCACGATGGGCCTTACTCCTCTTGATGGCTTGATGATGGGCACCCGCTCTGGCTCAATTGATCCTTCCATTATTAAATATATGGTGGATGAGGCAGGAATGACTTACGACAAAGTAGATGATGCTCTCAATAAAAAATCTGGGCTTTTAGGGGTTTGTGGGTTTAATGATAACCGCGATGTAGAGGAAGCGATTTCTAAGGGTGACGAGAACGCGCGTCTGGCACTTGATATGTACGTGGATAGGATTGACCGCTACATTGCAGAATATTACCTGGAACTTGGTGGTGAAGTAGATGCAATTGTCTTTACAGCTGGGGTTCTCGAAAATGGTGCAGAAACTCGTGAATCTATTATTAGAGGTTTGGCTCCACTCGGGATCAAAATCAATAAAGAAGTGAATGATGCAATTGCTAGTTTCAAAGAAATCACCAGTGGTGTGATCACTGCAGAAGATTCTACCGTACCAGTGTATGTAGAGCCAACCAACGAAGAGTTGATGATTGTGCGCGACGCTTATAAACTAGCTAGATAGTCGTGCTATAATTAGATTATGTATATCTCTGATTTAATTGAGGATTTTCTGGAGCACCTAGAGATTGAAAGTGGGCGCTCGCAGAAGACGGTTGAGAATTATCGGCTGTATTTGGAAAGATTCTTAGAGATTACTACAGAGATTTTGAATAAAGACGATATAAAAGCCTCAGATATTGATAAAGAGGTTCTGAGAAAATACCGTTTGAAATTAAACCGTTATGGCTCGGATAATGGCAAGGATGATCTTAAAACTATTACGCAGGCGTATCATTTGATTGCGCTACGCGGATTTTTCAAATATCTGGCAAGGCGAGAGATAAAATCGCTTGATCCTTCCCTGATTGATTTGCCTAAGGTGGTGAGAAAGCAAGTGACGTTTTTGCACTATGACGAAGTGGAAGATATGCTAGAGCAGATTGATTTATCTACGGAATCGGGGCTGAGAGATAGGGCGATTATTGAGTTGTTATACTCTGGGGGATTACGGGTGTCTGAACTGGTGGGGCTGAATCGGGATTCGATTAACCTGGCTAAGCGGGAGTTTGTGGTAAGGGGTAAAGGTTCTAAAGACCGACCAATATTTATCTCTCAGGCTTGTGCAGAGAGAGTGGCGGATTATTTGGATGCTAGGACTGATTCCCTTCCGGCGCTGTTTTTGAATAATTCTAGGAATTTGCAGGCGGTGGACACATCTGGAAATTACCGGCGAATTACCGCGCGCTCGGTGGAAAGGATTGTAGAAAAATATGCTAGGCTTGCGGGAATTACTAAGCATGTATCACCACATACTCTCAGGCATTCTTTTGCGACGGATCTTTTGATGAATGGGGCGGATATTCGGGCGGTACAGTCGATGCTGGGGCATGCGGATATTTCTACTACGCAGATTTATACGCATGTGACGGATGCACATCTAAGAGAGGTGCATGAGAAGTTTCATAGTGAGACTAAATGATTAGTAAGTAATTACGGCTGGGTCGTATAGGCGCACTACGGTAGAAATGGTAGCAGCACGGTCTGAATTAAGTGGCATCCAGCAAGAGCGGATGTAAAAGTCATAGTAGGCGGTTTTGTCTGTAACGTTAGTGCCAGAAACAACTTTTTCCTTGCCTTTTACAGCGATGATGAAGATACCTTCCACTCTCTGGATAGTGGTCCCAGTGTATTTGCTTTGGGTATCTAAGTCATCTGAAGTTTGGCCCTTATAAAGAATCCGTGGATAAGGACTGGCGGGATAGAAAACTTTTTTGTTGGTCTCTTCAGATATAATAACATTATTGAAACTTAAACTGCTGAGTTGGCGAGTATTGATAATAAATGGGATGGCCCCGCTCAAAGGTTTGTTAACAAGATAATTGGTGGTATTATATAGCGTGGAGCAGGTAGTAGGGTTAAATTTTAAAACTTTCTCTTTGTTGGTTTGACTTGCAGTAGAGAGATCTACGGCATGTTCGGTGATTTTCTTCCAGAGTCCATAATATGGATTATCATCATCTCTAATGGCTGCTTGAGTACCAGTGATGTAAGATTCGTGAATAAAGCGGAGGGCCTCGGCCTGGGCATCTAATTCTTCACGCGTTAAGGTAACTTCTAGAGCAGCCTGAGCGTTGGTGAGGCTAGCAGATACTACGCTCACTACCGTGATGGCTACCAAAGAAAAAACACCAATAGCCAAAGCTACTTCTATTAGAGTATCACCCTTTCTCTTCATATATTTATTATATCATGCTTATGAAAAAATCGGAAAAAGTATATGCTACGATGAAGGCTAGAACTAGGAAGGGGCCGAAGTAGATTTGGTGTTGCTTTTTCTTTTTGACTACTGGATACATGATGAGACAAGCGGAGAAATTAGCGACAAAAAGTGCGATCATGGAGAGCCAGGGGTGGCCAAGAGCCAGACCGATGGCAAGTGCCAGGAGCCAGTCGCCATCGCCGACCCATTTGCCTTTGGAGACGAGATACAGCCCTAGATAGATACCGCCAAAGAGAGCGGCAGACAAGAATGGTTGAATAGAAAAATTACTCACGAGATTTGGAACAATAGATAGCGCAGCAAAAAGCACAGCGACAATCAAGCAGGCAGTAGGAAGTTCCCCGTACATACCGTCGTAGATAGCCAGAAAAATGAGCGTAAGAGTGAGCAAGATGGTAATGACATACTTTACCCATTCTAATATGGTGGTGGTTTCTAGGTTGATAGTGGTGCCGAGCATTACAAAAGTAGTGGCGGTGGCAAGTTCGGAGATGATTTCGGCGTAGCCAATTTTTTTGTGGCAGTTTCTGCACTTCCCTCTTAGAATACACCATGAGATAATCGGGATGTTGTCGTACCACTTGAGCTGCTTCTTGCAGTGGAGGCAAATAGAACGGGGCGGGAGCTTAGTGCTCTTCCTCGGGACGCTCGTCGCGCCCGTCTTCACGGGGCTCCTCGCTGCGTCCTCGTAGCGACTGCGGATGCCCCTCGAAAGAGCACCTAGCTCCCGTCGCCTGACTTGGCAGCACAAAAAGGAGCCGAAGGCGGCGCCGAGGATAAACATGAAGATGAGAAATAGAATCTGCATATATTTATTTTACCATATATAATTTAGGTATAAAAATACCCCCTTGCGGGGGTATTTTGGATTTTAGGTCTAAGATTAGCTGTTGTTAGAACCAGAATCCTGGCAGAACACGGAACCGCCTTCTAGGTAGCCGTAGACAGCGAAGGCACGAGCTGCATTGTCTTCCATAGGCTGTGGATTATTCTTGGAGTCAGATGGGCCCTTACAGTTGGCTTTGATAATTATATAAACAGGCGAACCACCACTTTGTGCTGTTGCTTCAAGGTCTTCTGTTGTCTGAGGATTGTCTTTGTATTTGCCCCAGCTGATAGCAGTAAGTTGGTATTGGTTACCGTTTGGATCTTCGCCGCTTGTATTAATCCATTGTTTTGGATCTAGTTCTTTGTTAGGATCTTTGGTAGCAGTTCCTTTTTTAAGGAGGTTACTTAGTTTACCATTGTTAGATGCCATGTAGTTGTTTACTGCGGTTACAAGCATAGAGTAATCATCACGGCGCTGAGTGTTGCGCTGAGAACGTTGCAACGCTGGAAGTGCAATAAAGACCATCAAGAAGATAAGACCGGCGATAGCGAGAACAAGCACGACCTCGATGATGGTAAAGCCTTTTTTAGATTTAATATTATTTTTATTGACCATAATAATATAATCCTTTCACTAATATCTTTACTTTATCATAACAAAGTTTCTCAGAAAAAACAATAGCATTTTAGGTGCTGTAGCAATAGCGGCCGCCACGTTCTAAAACCTGAATGGCCGCAGCGCTACGCTCGCTGTTGGCTCTGATGGCATGGTCGCCATCACAAGTAGCGGCGGTAAAGATGTAGATATAAATTTCCTTTTTATTAAAAGCAGGGCTGGTGTCGGTGTTATTTTTTGTATTAGTACAAGTGCTGCCGGCAGTTGCTGGATTACAATTATAAATAGTAAAATGAAGGTTGCTGCCATTTTCGGTCATATCAGGGTCGGCGAAATCTTTGGCGACATAGTTTTTGACAAAATACATCCAGGTGTTTTCGGCGGGGTTTTGGCTTTTAGCTTGAGAGAATGTGAAATTGGTACTACCACCAGTTGGCAGAGCCCCGCGGCTATTGTTGGTTTGATAAATTTTAAGATCAGAAACCAGTTCCATGACATTAGCTTTTCTTTGGGCGTCACGCTGAGAAATCCAGAGAGACGGCAGAGCGAGAAAGGCCATCAGAAAGATAGCGGCGGCCAAACCAAAAACCAAAGATACTTCTATAAGAGTGAAGCCATGTTTCTTTTGATTCATATTTTAAGTATAACCTTTTTGGGGTATTTTTTCAAGATTTAGGTGCCAACGGAGTTCACTAATGAGTAAATTGGGAGTAAAGTACCGCCTACTACGATACCAATCAGACCGGCCATTGCCACCATCAAAATTGGCTCAATCATGGTGGAAATGTTGTTAATTTGTTCATAAAGTTCGTCTTCATAAACTTTGGCGGCTTTGCCAAGCATTTCGTCGATTTTACCAGATTCTTCGCCGATACCGGCCATTTGTGGAACAAGTGGTAGCATATAGTCTAGATCTTGGATGGATTCGGAAAGGCTTTTGCCCCCCTTGATAAGTTCGATGGCTTTAGTATATTCGGTCTCTACTACAGAGTTTGATACGGATTCAATAGCAATAGTGATAGAATCTACCATTGGTACACCAGTAGATAGAAGCATTTCAGCGGTGCGGGCAAAGCGCGAGACATAGAGTTTTCTAAAGAGCCCGCCAAAGAGTGGCACGTGGATTTTGAAGTTATCTGCCATTCTTCTACCCACAGGAGTGCGTTTGACAAAGAAAAATGTGCCTACAATGATGCCGACCAACACTAGCAAAATCAGCCACCAAAAATTAACTACAAAATCGGTAAGATTCACTAAACCTTGAGTAAGGCCTGGGAGCTCTTCGCCCATGTCTTCATAAAGATCACGGACTTGTGGAACCACAGCAAACATCATAAAGAGGAGCACGGCGATAATTACTACGAGAATAATAGCTGGATAAACTAGGGCGCCACGGATTTTGCCAAGCATGGCAGCGTCTTTTTCCTCTTGATCGGCAAGGCGCTTGAGGGCTATATCCAATGTCCCGGATTTTTCGCCGGCTTGAATTAACGCAAGATAAACACCATTAAATACATTTGGGTGGGCGGAAAAAGCCTCATAAAGGCTTTTGCCAGATTCGGTGGCGGCTAAAATTTCTTCGCCAACAGCCTGCATACCTTTGTTCTCAGTTTGTTCTACCACGGTACGGAGCGAGGCTGAAAGCGGAAGGCCAGCACCAACTAAAGTAGAAAGCTGACGAGTGAACATAATCCGGTCTTTGCCGGTGATACGGTTATTGAATTTGGTGAATGGATTGGTGGTGCCTTCTTCTACAAGGGAATCTGGAACAAGCCCTTGTTCTACTAGAAGTTTTCCAGCCAGACGCTCATTATCGGCCTGAATACTACCTTTAACCTGCTTACCAGTGGCTTTTTCTTTGGCGCGATAGTTAAAGCGTTTCATTTATCAACCCCTTGTATAGCGATTAAGTTCGTTGATATCAATGGCATAATCACAAGCGGATTCATAGGAAATTGTGCCGGCTTGGACTAATCTTGCGAGATCGTGGTCCATGGTTTGCATACCTTGAGCGGAGCCAGTCTGAATCACATTATCTAGTTGGAAAGTCTTCCCTTCCCTGATAAGTGAACGGACGGCGGAGTTTGAAACCATAATTTCGGCAGCAACTACCCGACCACCACCAATAGCTGGTACAAGACGCTGGGAACAAATGGCTTGGAGCATATTGGCAAGCTGTGAACGAATTTGGGGTTGCTGATGAGACGGAAAAACATCAATCATACGATCGATAGATTGGGCGGCGGAGTTGGTGTGAAGAGTAGCAAAGACAAGGTGGCCGGTTTCGGCGATAGTGACAGCGGCTTGGATGGTTTCTAGATCACGCATCTCGCCAATCAAAACCACGTCTGGATCTTCACGCAGAACTGAGCGAAGTGCTGCAGCAAAACTAAAAGTATCGTAGTGTACTTCCCTCTGTGCGATGACAGCACGTTTGGAAGTGTGGGTATATTCAATTGGGTCTTCGATGGTGACAATATGAACAGCTTTTTCTTGATTGATTTTATCTATGAGGGCGGCGAGAGTAGTAGATTTACCGGAGCCCGTAGGGCCAGTAACTAAAACTAGTCCACGCGGATAATCAGCAAAGGTGCTGACAATGCTTGGCATACCAAGTTCCCCAATTTGACGAATTTGATTAGGAATCAGACGAAAAGCAGCGGCCATTTTGCCACGTTCATGGAATGCATTAACCCGAAAACGTGCTACATCACCAAAAGCAAATGAATAATCGAACTCCTTATCTTTAAGATAGATTTTTTTCTGCTCTTCATCTAGAGTTGCGAAGATAATCTCTTGAAGCATAGCAGAGTTAAGCTGCGGAAGGCCAGCAATTGGAACAAGCCCGCCGTCTATACGCAAAATCGGCGGCATGCCATATTGAAGGTGTAAATCTGAGGCATTGCGACGAATACACTCTTCTAAAAGGAGTTCAATTCTGAGATTGTTTCCGGTTTGCCCACTATTTTGCATAAGCTTATTATACCATACCTTTCCTTTTACGAGATGTCTGATGCCACACGGTTAACCTCCTCAATTGATGTAACGCCAGCTAGGACTTTGAGAATGCCATCTTGGCGCATGGTGATAGTGCCTTTTTCACGAGCCAGACGCATAATTTCAGCAGCGGTGGAATGATTAGTGATCATTTTTTGAATGTCTTCGTCTACTACGATAGTCTCATAAAGGCCAGCTCGACCAGTGTAACCACCAGGAGTTTCCTTAGTATCACGACCCTTGGCTAGCATATAAAAGTTGTTGTTTCTGACTGGTAAACCTGGATAACCAAGATCTTCGCTGATTTTATCGACTTCTTCTTTGGTTTTGGGTAATAAATCGCCAACGATAGAATTGATGCTCTCGGTTTCAATTTCGGAAGATTTATAAAGATCGCGTTTTTCGGTGACACGACGCACCAAGCGCTGGCCAATTACTACGTTTAGAGTTGATGCCAAAAGGAATGGTTCGATACCCATATCGAGAAGACGCGGCAAAATACCCGCAGCGGAGTTGGTGTGAAGCGTAGAAAATACTAAGTGACCAGTAAGAGCGGCCTGCACAGCCAACTGCGCGGTTTCGCCATCACGAATCTCACCTACCATTACCACATCAGGGTCTTGACGAAGAATGCTTCTTAGCCCAGATGCAAAAGTAAGGCCCGCATCCACATTGACCTGAATTTGGTTGATGCCATCCATTTTATACTCAACTGGATCTTCTAGAGTCACAATGTTAATTTCTTCGGATTTGATTTCTTGAATTAAAGCATAGAGAGTGGTAGATTTACCAGAACCAGTAGGGCCAGAGGTCAAAATCATGCCGTTAGGTTTTTCGATACCACTCAAGACGTCGCGGAGGGCGTGACCGGCCATACCCATTTTATGGATGTCCATGGATACACCTTTTTTATCCAAAAGACGAATCACCACTTGTTCGCCCCAAGTAACTGGCGAGGTAGCAATACGAAGGTCCACTTCCTTGTCTTCTACTAAAACCGTAAACTGACCATCCTGCGGAATCCGGTGTTCATCGATTTTGAGGTTGGCTAAAATTTTGATACGGGAGACTAAAGCTGGTGCGACGATTTTCGGAAGATCCATGATTTTTCTCAAAACGCCATCGATACGGCAACGGATAATGAGTGAATCTTCGAGTGGTTCGATGTGGATATCAGAAGATTTGGTTTTTACTGCATAACTCAAAATAGTAGTTAGGGCTTTGGAAATTGGGGAGTCTTGAACGATAGTTTTAACATCGGCGCTTTGGGCTTTTTCAGCAACTTCCTCATTGGTGTCTTTAACAGCTTCCTTGACGCCAGAAAAATCACCATGGTTTTTCTCTAGCATTTCTTTGATGCCACGTTCGGATGACATCCACACGCGTACGGGCTGATTGATGAGATTGGAAATATAATCAGTAGCTTGAACGTTGGTAACATCGCTCATAGCGATATTAAGCATGCCATCTTTTTCGCCAAGCGGAATAACCATAAAACGAGCTTGGGTCTCATAAGGGATTTTCATCAAGATTTCTTGATCAATCATGATGTTTTTGAGCTCGATATATGGCACACCAATAATTACTGCGGTGGCGTGAGAGACCATGTCGCTGGTAATGGCGTGCTCTTCTATGAGTTTATCTAACATAGGGCTGCCATCGGCAGCAGAATTTTGAGCGTTATTTGCTAGAGTTGGATCAACTAGACCTTCTGCCAAAAGAAGGTTTAAGATTCTGGTTTCAGCTTCTCTAGTTAAAACTGCCATTATTCTCCCCCGTCTAGGCAAGCGCCACTGATGTCATAATTCTTACAGTCAACATAAGTTTCTACGGTAGGGTTGAGAGCACGATAATTAAAAATTTCTGGGTTGGGCTCGCTGGTGGTAGTTTCGATAGTGCTGCCTAGTGTTTTAATATTAATGGGTTTTGGATCTTGTAAAATCATGCCATTAACGACAAAATATGCTATCAATATTCCTGCGATGGCAGAGATAACGGCTGTGGTAATATCAGTTTTCATATTTTATTTACCTCCCTGTTTAATAGATTTGTCTGTTACTGTTAACGCGGATGGTGTCATATAATAAGCGGTAGCCGCACCTTTGAGCTCAATGGTGTTATCACTACTCCAAGTAATAGTTGCAGTTCTGATATTGAAGTCTCTAATAGAATACTCAAGATTGTTTAAGAGTTGATGGATTATATTTGTGCCCGCTTCGATACTAAGACTAATATCCATAGTGTACAGATTGATACCGAATGGGGCGATATCGGTCTCGTCATTCGGGCTGAGAGATTCTGGTTCGGTCCCAGAGTCGCGGAATACCTTATCTATACTAGCAAGTAAAGCTTCTTCATTTTTGAAGGCGGGGAGAGCATCCGGAATAACGCGAAGCGCAGAGCAGCTTTTGATTAATCCTACAGCGGCAACTTTGGCATCTTCGGATTCGGCTTGATTATAATTTTCTTCAAGTTCTTTATAAGTATAATTTTTATTAGTGGTTGGATTGATACAACTTTCGTTGCTGGTGTTTGGCACGCTAGCTAGAGCCTTGTTTGATGCAATGTTTTCTAGAATGTTAGAACGAAGAGTGTTTGGCACAGATGATACTGTGACATTGTTTGGGGTGCATTTTTTAAGCTCGTCATCATTATAGACCTGACCAGAAGGTTTGGGGCAAATACCAATGTTTTTGATAGTGTCAGAGAAACTAACGATGGATTGGTCTTCAGCCACAATCACGCTAGCACTAAAGGAAATTTTGTTGATTGAATTTATCACCACAGCAATGGCGGAGCCTAAGAAAATGGCGGCACCAAGTACGGCAAGAATCATATATTCTTGAGCTTTGGAGATTTTGAGGCGTTTGCCAGTTTTGGGTTTTTCTACCATTCCTCCTCCTCTTCTTCTTCAGTATTTTGATTATCAGAATTAGAAGTGTCGCTAGTGGGGGTAGTGATACACTCGGTATCGTTTTTGTCGCAATCGCTAGCGCGTTCGGCAAAGATGCTTTGAATTTGCGAGTAAGAGTCCGTGACGTTGCGACGACCAGCTGGTGGAAGTGCAAGCATGTGGTGATTGTTAAAATTAAAGGCCTCTGGCGCGAAAGCAATAACTGCATTAAAACGTAAAACTAATTCCTCATCCGAATTTCGACCATTTGAAGATGATTCAATTTCAATGCCCTCTCCGCCTTCCTCGTTGTCTGGTACGAGCAAACAAGATTCATTGGTAGTAGTCCAGGTAATGGTTTTATTATCTTTTTCGGCACCGCTATAAGAAATGCAGGAGCTATTAAAGTGCGGAATATTATGAATGTTGCCATCTAGGTCCATGTAAGCTTCATTTTCTTGTGGGTTTGCCTTGTACCATTCGGTGTATTGGGGAGTGCGCCAAATTTTAACCACATTTTGGCCATTATATTCTTCTACCTGATAACCGGTTTTTTCGCTCAAGTCTGCTAGAGTGGGTTTGGCAATAAAATCTTCAACAGTGGTTTCTTGAGTGAAGAGTGCTTGGTCGTCAAAAGTCTGAGTTTGAAGCAGCGTGGTAGTTTCTTCTACCTCTTCATTCTCTTCATCCTCGGCGGACGGGTTGCAACCTTCGCCTTCGATTAACCAGTAGGCATAGTAGCCCTTTTCCGAGTCTCTTAAAGTAGCACCATCGTTATCCGTCTCAATAATACAATAAGCCGGAATAGTTTGGTCGTTTTTGTCTACATATTCGCCATAATCATAGCGCAGATAGCGCATGGATTTTTTGAAGGAATCTAGAACTTTGTAGTCGATTTGCGGGTCGGTGCCGGCATTAGCTTGGGCATCAATATTGAAAGTAGGACCGCCCTCTTCATTTTCTAGATTAACGGTCAATTCGGAGATGCTAATGTAGTCACTCCCGGTCGGAATCATGGCGGAAAGGATGTTAAAAGTTCTAGACATCATCACTTTGTTTTCGGTGATTTCGGCGATATTACTTAGCTGATCACGAATAGTAAGAAAGTCGGAAAGATCAGAATATTCTTCGATTTTCTTTTGCAAAGCGTCAATGGTGTTTTGCTTAGCGGTGATAAAACCTTGCTGACCACCGGCGATAGAAAGAAAAATCAACATCACTACAGTGCTAGAAATGGCCACTACGATGCAAATGAAGAAAACTAAATTGCGGAATTTAAGAGTTTTGATAAAATCGTTCTTGATGTCGGGGACTAGATTGATTTCTTTAACTTTGGGTTCGGCGGTAGCATTTTGGCCACCCAATTTACCACCAAAAAGGTTGTCGAGCTTAGGGATTTTGAGATTTTTGAACTTTTCTAAAATACCGTCCATTAGTCGTTAGTCCTTTCTGATAAACCGATTACTACTGCAAATTCTGATGCTACTGGAAGAAGCGCATGTTGTTGTTCTGGCGTGGTACGAACAAGCTGCCATGGGTTCCCCTTCATGGTAGGAATATTGGTTTTGGCTTCGATATACTCTGGGAAAAGTGGGATCATGCTGGCATAGCCAGAAAGCACGATACCGCCGACTTTACCATTTAGATATTTGGTTTGGAAGAAACGAACGGATTTAGCAAGCTCTGATGCATAATTGTCTAGAGATGGATTGAGGATTTTGAAGACTTGACCTTCGACTTTGTCTTCGGCTAGACCAAATTTGAGGATAAATTGGCGGGCTTGCTCTTCTTTGACCCCAAGACCATTGACAACCGCTGTGACCAGTTGACCAAAACCACCTTGGATAGAGCGGACTAATCTGGGTTTTCCCTGGTAGACAATTACAAGGTCAGTAGATTTTTCGCCGAAATCTACGATAAGATTGGCATCAATAGCGCCGGGAATAGCTAACGAGCGTGCCATAGCTAGAGGCTCTGGCTCCATCGCGATTACGTTAAGACCGGTTTTTTCGATAGTTTCGAGAACATCTTCAGCATATTCTTTAGCAACAGAACTAACTAAGACCTCGGTTTTTTGTGGATCATTAGGGCTAGGGCCTAAAATTACATAATCCGCCTTGGCATCAGCCATTGGCATTGGTACATATTTATCAATTTCGTACCCAAAAACTTTATTTAGTTCTTTTTCTGGGAGAGTGTCGACTTCTACGATAGAGGTAAAAGTTTTACTGGCGGGCAAACCTACGGCTACGGATTTGGTCTTGATGCCAGCCTGTTCCACAGCGCCCATGATGGCTTCACCTAAGTGTTTCTTCCCTAATTCGGTGGTGTCGGCAGTGAGTTTTTGCTCAATTGGAACATAAGCATAGCGAAGTAAAGCCCAGCCGTCTTTATTATCTCCGGCGAGCTGAATAATACGCATCGAGTTTGTGCCGATATCTAACGAAAAGAAATCGCCCACGCCATGCAATAAATTCATACCTTAATTATATATGGTTATGGTTAATTTTGCAAGCTATTTTGCAAGGCGCAAATAGTAAAATCTCTCTAGGTTGCCGTGTTTGCCTTTTTGTTCGTTATCATGCTTATTCACGATGACAAAACCATTAAATTTTAGCCACTGTTCAAATTTTTTGATCACATGCCTTCTGATGGTTTCGTTCTTGATAATGCCATCTGTTAGGTCTTTTTCATCGGCTTCAAATTGGGGTTTTAGCATCACCAAAAATTCGGTATTGCTGTTTACCAAATTATCCTTAGCATACTTTAAAATCTTGGTTAAAGAGATAAAAGATACATCTGCTAGAATAACAGAAACCTCTTCTTCGGTACGCTCGTCGCGCCCGTCTTCACGGGGCTCTCTCTTAAGTCCTCGTAGCAACTGCGGATGCCCCTCAGAAGGGGTTTCTGTTATTCTGAAATCAAATATATCGGTTTTTTCGTGAAGTTCTACTTTGGGATTGCTACGCAAGGGTTCTTTCATTTGGTTGGTTCCCTTTTCTACGGCGATGACTTTTTTGGCACCTTGATCCAAGGCATACTGAGTAAAACCGCCGGTTGAAGAACCGATATCCAATACTACTTTATCTTTGAACACAAAATTGAAGGCGCGTGCTGCGCCCTCAATTTTGTAGTAACCTCTATTTTTTACGCTCGCGGTATTCATAGGTATCTGTGTCTACCGAAACGGTGTCGCCTTCTTTGATAAAAGCTGGAACTTTTACCACCACGCCAGTTTCTAGGGTTGCATCTTTCATTACAGAGCTGGTAGTATCACCTTTGACAACGGATTCGGTGTAAGTAACTTTGAGCCAAAGATTTTTAGGAAGCTGCAAGTTGATTGGAGTACCGTTGTAAAATTGGATTTCCATTTCGTCGCCTTCCTTCATAAAATCTTGGCTATCACCTACCATATCCTTAGCAAGTTCGTATTGCTCAAAAGATTCTGGATCCATAAAGTAAAACTTTTCATCATCTTTGTAGAGATATTGCACTTTTCTGGTAGTAACTTCGGCTGGCTCAATTTTTTCTTGACCTTTGAAAGTCTTTGGAAGAAGTGCACCGGTGATCAAATTTTTTACTTTTACGTTGACGATAGAGCCACCACGGCCCATAACTTTTTGTGAGTATTCTACCACCTTATACGGCTGGCCGTCTAAAGTGATAAGAGTATTTTTCTTTAGATCTGTTGGTCCGTACATTTTAACTCCTTTTAGTTATTAGAAACAAATGGCAAAAGTGCTAGATGACGAGCACGCTTGATGGCAACAGCGAGTTGGCGCTGTTGTTTAGCGGATAAACCAGTTTTGGAGATTGGCTCAATCCGGCCATAAGCATCGATATAGCGACTTAGAGTTTTGGTGTCGCGATAATCGAAATAAAGATTCTTGTCGTTCTTAAATTTTTTCATTTATACTATCCTTCCTT
>JAUNRI010000041.1 GCA_030535695.1 Candidatus Saccharimonadota bacterium
AAAAAGGTAAAAGAATTGTAAATGCTGGTGCAGTACATATTCAAGCTACCTTTAACAATACAATTATTAGTGTAACTGATAAAACCGGTGCAGTGCTTTCTGCTTCCTCTGCTGGAGCCAATGGCTTTAGAGGCTCTAAGAAAGGTACCGCATTTGCAGCAGGGGTTGCCGCTGAAAAAGCACTTGATATTGCAAAGAAAAATCACGCCTTAAGTTCTGTAGACGTATATGTTTCTGGAATTGGTCTTGGTCGTGATGCTGCAATTAGGGCTATTTCTACTGTAGGTATCAGAATTGATAGTATCACCGATGTAACTCCAATTGCACACGGTGGTGTAAGACCGAAAGGAGAAAGGAAACCGTAATGGCACGTGATAAATCTCCAATAGTAAAACAAAGCCGTAGAGAGAGTTTTGCACTCGCTCCTAAAGCTCACAAGATTATGGCCAAAAAGCCAGGTATTCCAGGTGAGCACGGTGATATGCGTCAAAGAGGTGGTAGTCTTTACCTTACTCAGATGCGCGAAAAGCAAAAAGTACGTCGGATGTATGGTTTGATGGAAAAACAATTTGCCAAGTTGATGCGCGAAGCGGTCAAAGCTGAAGGTCTAACTGGTGAAAAATTGCTAGAATTTCTAGAGAGACGGGCAGACAATGCTGTGTTTAGAGCAGGTTTTGCTACCACTCGTCGTCAAGCTAGACAACTGGTTTCGCATGGACACTTTACTTTGAATGGTAAAAGAATTGATATTCCATCAATTCGTTTGAATCCAGGTGACGTACTCGAAGTTCGTCCAAAATCAGCTAAAACTGAATATTTCAAGAATCTTCCGAATGTCGTCAGTGCGGCGGGCGCTGTGCCTTTGTCATGGCTAAAAGCTGATGCCAAGAAAATGAAAATTGAAATTACCGGCGTGCCTAAACGCGAAGAGGCAGAAGCCGGCATTAATGAACAACTAATCGTTGAGTATTACTCACGCTAAAAAGGAGGATAAATGACTACAAAAAATATTCACGAAGCAGAACTAGCTGAAGTAAAGAAAATTAATGATACTACTGCCGAATTTGTAGTACGCCCACTTTATTATGGGTATGGTAATACTCTCGGAAATTCTTTCCGTCGGGTACTCCTTTCTAGCGTGAAAGGTGCTGCAATTACAGCCTTTTCAATCGAAGGTTCTACTCATGAATTTACGGCAATTCCGGGTATCCGCGAGGATGTAGTGGATATCATGCTTAACCTTAAGAATATTCGTTTTAAGGTTCATACTGATAACCCAGTAGAATTAGAACTTACTATCAAGGGTTCTGAGCAATCATCGGAAAAAGATGGCGAAAAACGGGTAGTGGCTGGTGATATTAAACTTCCGGCGGAAGTAGAAATTGCCAATCCAAACCAAGTAATTTGCCACATTGATGACCCAAAATTCGTTCTCAAAATGCATTTTGTAGTAGAGAGTGGTAGGGGCTATCTCACCATTGAACGCTCGGCTGAGGAACGCGTGCATTCTGACATGATTGCCATTGACGCGGTGTTTACCCCAGTCCTAAGAGTCCGCTACAAGGTAGAAAATACTCGTGTAGGTCAAGATACTAATTTGCAACAACTTAATCTCACCATTGAAACTGACGGTACCATTACTCCAGAAGATGCGTTTGAAGAAGCTGCTGCAATTTTGGTAAATCAATTTACTGCACTAGCTGGCAAAACTCGTATTGAGTCTGCTCCAGCACCTGGCACTAAGGAAGAAGAAGATGACGCAGGGCTTGCTATGCCAATTGAAGAACTTGATCTTTCTGCCAGAACCGCTAACGCACTTATCAATAATGATATTAAAACCATTCGTGACCTCGTAATGTTGTCCGAAAATGATCTTAAAGATCTCAAAGGTTTTGGGTCGAAGGCGTTAGACGAAGTAAAAGAAAAGTTAACGGAGTTAAATATTTAAAATGCATCGTCATAGTTACAAAGGGCGCAAATTCGGCCGCGAAACTGACCAGAGATTGGCTTTAATTCGTAGCCTCGAATGTGCTTTAATCGAGAATCAGTCCATCACGACGACTCTCGCACGGGCGAAAGAAATTCGCCGTGAAGCCGAGAAGTTGATTTCGATGGCAAGAAAGGGCGGGCTTAATAATCGTAGATTAATAATTGCAAGACTAAATAGTGTTTCCTGTGGGAACCTATTAGTGGATGTGGTAGCGCCACAAGTAAAGCGTGATTCTGGCTATCTCAGAATTGAGAGAGCTGGCTACCGCAAAGGTGATAACGCTGAAATGGGCACCATCTCATTTGTAGATGAAATCGACTATTCTAAGGCTGAAAAGCCGGCTAAGGTAGAAAAACCTGTTGCAAAAAAGTCAGCCGCTAAAGCTAAAAAGGAGGATAAATAATGAAAACTTATTCTCAAAAAGCTAGTGAAATTAAGCGTGAATGGTGGATTGTGGATGCTTCTACTTTGCCACTTGGTAAACTTTCGGTAATTATTGCCGATAAATTGATGGGCAAGAGCAAAGTTACTTACACTCCACATATTGATAACGGTGACTATGTAGTAGTAATCAACGCTAAGAACTTAGTAGTAACTGGCGACAAGATGCTACAGAAGAAATATTATCGTCATAGTGGATTTCCTGGTGGTCTTAAAGAACTTCGTCTTGAAGAAGTGGTCGAGAAAGATCCTGCCAAGGCTATTGAAGCAGCGGTTAAAGGGATGCTGCCAAAGAACAAATTGGCTGCCGAGCGGATGAAGCGTCTTCGGGTGTTTGAAGGTGCAGAGCATGCTCACGCAGCACAAAACCCAAAGGAGATTAAATAATGGCTGATAAGAAATATGTGTATGGCTTGGGGCGTCGCAAAGCTTCTACTGCTACAGCTAGACTTTACAAGGGTAAGGGCGAAATTACCATTAACGGTAAACCAGCTTTGGAATACTTATCCGGTAACAAAACTTACCTTGCAGAGATTACTGACCCTCTAGCAATTGCCGAAAAGCAAAAAGATTACGATATTACAATCTTGGCTAAAGGTGGTGGATTGGCTGGTCAAGTAGACGCTATCAAATTGGCGATTTCTAAGGCATTAGTCTTGGAAGCAGCAGATCTTCGTCCAGTGCTCAAGAAGGCTGGGATGATGAAACGCGATCCAAGAGAGAAAGAGCGCAAAAAATACGGTCTTCGCTCCGCGAGAAAGAAAGAACAATTCTCAAAGCGTTAAAAATAAGCCCCTCGGGGCTTATTTTTATGCTATAATTGTCTAAAAGTGGAGGTAATATGTCTAAGTTTGATGAGCAGTATATTGATCTTTGCCAGAGAATTCTTAAGAATGGGGAGAAGGTTTTAAATTATAAGAAAACTGATAATCGGAGTTCTAGTGTAGCTAATGCGATTCCTGATCATACAGCTCAAGCCAAATCAGAGGCGATGACGATTCGGTTGCCGCATCAGGTGATGCAATTTGACCTTGAGGAAGAATTCCCGATTTTGGTATCCAAAAAAGTAGGATTTAAAACTGCTACTCTAGAGATTTTATGGATTTATCAGCAGGCCTCTAATGATGTCCGGTGGCTACAAGAGCGAAATGTCAAAATTTGGAACGAATGGGAAATCTCCGAAAAGGGTGAGTATCAGGGGCGGAATATCAATAAAATTTTTAAAGAGCGGCACCCTAATGAAGAACCGCAAAATTTTGCTCATACCATTGGTACGGCTTATGGCTGGATTGTGAACCGTTATCATTTGATAGAGAACTTGATCGAGACTCTCAAAAATAACCCAGGAAATCGGCGGATGGTGCTATCGCTTTGGCAAAATGAGTGGCTAGAGACGGCCGCGCTCCCTTCTTGCGTGTGGAACTCGCAATGGAATTTAATCGATGGAAGGCTAAATTTGCTGGTGACCTCGCGTTCTACCGACGTGCCCTTAGGGTTGCCGTTTAATATTGCCCAGTACGCTGTACTTTGTTATCTGATTGCACAGTGCGTGGGAGCGCGGCCGGGACAATTTACTTTTATTACGAACGACGCGCATATTTACGAAAATCAGGTAGATGGCATCAAAGAACAGATAGAGAAATACGAAAAAGCGGTTAAAGATGGGACTTTGCCGAAAGCTCCTAAATTGTGGCTCAACCCAGAAATTAAAGATTTTTATAAATTTGACAGCTCTCGTGAGCTTAAAGATATTAAACTCGAGAATTACGAGAATCTCGGCACAATTAAAATGCCAGTGACGGAGTAAAAATGTTTAGCTTGATTGCGGCGATTGGAAAAAACAAGGAACTAGGTAAAAACGGCGAGTTGGTTTTTCATATTAAAGATGATATGAAGTTTTTTAGAGAAACTACAAAGGGGCATAAGATTGTGATGGGGCGAAAAACTTGGGAATCGCTCCCAGGAAAACTTCCCAATCGCACAAATATTGTGATTTCTAGCCACGATTTTGACGGACCGGATGAGATTATTCACGATTTAGACGATTTTATCGCTAAGAACAAAGATACTGAGGAAGAAGTTTTTGTGATTGGTGGTGGCAAAATCTATACAGAATTTTTGCCCTACGCAAAGAATCTTTATCTTACAGAGGTGGACGCAAGTGTTGATGCCGATACATTTTTCCCAGAATTTGATAAAAACCATTATGATAAAACCCTAATTAAGGAAGGAAAGGACGATGATTTAACTTTTTCTATCTCAAAATACCAATTAAAATAAGGAGAAAATATGAAAGACGTTGTATTTGATTTGATTGAGAGCGAAAAAACTCGTCAAAAAGAGGGTTTGGAGCTGATCCCGAGCGAAAATTATGTATCCGCTGACGTGTTGAGAGCCATGGGGTCTATTCTTACTAATAAATATTCCGAAGGTTATCCGTCTTTTGAAGGAATTAACGAATGGGACGAAAAGAAAATCGCTGAGGAGATTTTACCGAATTACCGTTATTACGGTGGCCAAAAGAACGTAGATAGAATTGAGAGACTTGCAATAGATAGGGCTTGCAGATTATTTCATGCTGATCACGCTAATGTGCAACCGCATTCGGGTGCACAGGCTAATACGGCAGTATATTTTGCTTGGTGTGAGCCTGGTGATACGATTCTCGGGATGTCACTTCCGGCTGGTGGGCACCTTACTCACGGTGCGCCAGTGACTTTATCAGCGCACGTTTATAATTTCGTGGGTTATGGGGTAAATTCTGATGGCGATATCGACTATGATGATCTAGAATCTAAGGCTCTTGAAAAAGACCCAAAAATTATCTTGGTAGGCTATTCTGCTTTTATGAAAGTGCCAGATTTTAAGAGAGTTTCTGAAATTCGCGATAAGGCTGCGAAAAAATTTGGGCACGAGATCCTTTTGATGGCTGATATGGCGCACGTGGCTGGCCTCATCGCCGGTGGGGTGCACCCAAATCCACTAGATTTTGGCTTCGATGTGATGACTACCACTACGCACAAGACCCTTAGAGGGCCTAGAGGCGGTTTGATTATGAGCAAAGGCAACGTTGCCTCACCGCTCAAAAAGCCAGCTCACGAGCTTAAAAATATTCCAATTTTGATTGATCGCGCGGTATTTCCTGGTACCCAAGGTGGACCACTTGAACACATTATCGCTGCTAAAGCTGTAGCATTTGGTGAGGCACTTCAACCATCATTTAAAGATTATGCCAAGCAAATCGTCAAAAATGCTAAGGTGTTAGCGGAAGAATTACAGGCGCTTGGTTTCATTTTACAGGGGAACGGTACCGAAAATCACCTAGTTTTGGTT
>JAUNRI010000042.1 GCA_030535695.1 Candidatus Saccharimonadota bacterium
CAAGCCCAGTTTCTCATTCTACCCAAGATTGGAGTTCATCCTATAGCTATACGGTACCTCTAGCTAATAGGCATGGTTCTTGCAGTGGGTCTGCTACTGGCAGTTATCCATGTGTAGGTGTATATGAAACAGCATCATATACGCATACTAAGGCAATAGACTATCTAGACGGAGTTACTACTAAACCTTACACTTATGGCGTTGGTAGCTACAAGATTGGCACTTACTACAACTATTGCGCGGCTTCGGCAGGGTATTATTGTTATGATAGTTCATCTGGTACCGGTAATTCTGCCTACGACATCTGTCCGGCTGGTTGGAAGCTCCCTCTAGGCACTCAAGCAGTAGGCTCCTATTATTATCTGAATCAGCAAATTAACAAAATTACCACCGCACCAAATGGTGCTACCGACTTACTCAGTCTTCAGACTATGCTTTCTACGCCGGTCTCCGGGGTCTACGGCAGTGGTACTGCGAGCAGGCAGGGTACTTACGGCTACTTCTGGTCCTCTACGTTTAATAGTACTTCCCATATGTACACCATGCTCGTTAGTGGTACGGCAGTGTATCCGCAGAGTAGCTACGGTCGCAACGATGGCCGCTCTGTGCGCTGTATAGCGCAGTAACCAAGTGTTATAATTAACTCATGACCCATAACGATATCAAACTGGCACTCAGTCACGAGATAGACGACAAATATCAAGCTTTTGTCTCAAAAGGCATTCCTACTGCGCGCCCAATTCTAGGCGTAAGAGTCCCCACTATTCGCGAAATCGCTTCAAAAGTTCCGCCTAAAGATTTTACAAAAATTTTAAAAGTCGAGCCAGTCTCTCTAGAAGAACTCCTGTTTCGCGGCATGTTAATCGCCAGAATGTCTTACGACGAAATGCTGCTATATTTAGATTCGCAAATCAACTTGATGGATGATTGGTGCTCGTGTGACACTTTTTGTGCCAGCCTCAAACCACTTATCAAAAAGCACCGTGAGGAATTTTTTGAACAAAAAATTAACTCATTTTTAAAAAGCAAAAAAACAATTACTGTACGCGCCGGTATGGTGTTTTTGCTGGGCTCCTATGTAACAGAAGATTACCTCGCGGTGATTTTTGACCGCATCGAAACTCTAAGAGACAGGGAAGCATACTACATCAAAATGGCCATCGCCTGGCTTGTAGCCGAATGTTTTATTAAGTATCCAGAAGAAACTTTAAGTTATCTCAAGGTCTCCAAACTCCCAAAATGGACTTTCAACAAAGCCATCTCCAAAATTTGTGATTCTTACCGTGTAGAACCAGACATCAAAATCTATCTAAAAACCCTCAGAAAAGTTTAGTTCTCAATTGTAATTTTATCTGCGGTAATATTCAAAACCGAACCCGGCGTGGCTCGCCCCGCCAAAATCGCAGAAGCCACTGCATTCTCTACACTCTTTTGTACCACCCGCCGCATCGGTCTAGCCCCCATCTTAGGATCGTAGCCTTTTTCTACCAACATAGCCTTCACCTCATCGCTAAGGGTTACCGAGATTTTTTGCTGTGCCAAAGTCTTATTTACGGATTTCATGATAATATTTAGAATCTGCAGAAGATCCGTCTTAGACAAAGGTTTAAACAAACAAATCTCATCAAACCGGTTGATAAACTCCGGCTTAAACTCACCACTAGAAATTAATTTATCCAAAAACTCCTCTTTAAAATCTTCAATTTTTTCGCCACTAGTGATTTTTTCACGAATTTCATTAGCACCGGCATTAGAAGTCACAATAATAATAGTATCCTTAAAACTCACTTCGCGGTTTCTTTCATCCCGCAACACCCCTTCATCTAACACTTGCAAAAGGGTAGTAATCACCGACGGATGGGCCTTTTCAATCTCGTCCAATAAAACTACCGAAAACGGCTGCTTCATCACCTGAGCGGTGAGACTCAAGGCGTCTTCCGCCCCATCCTTAATCAGCCGCGAGACATCATTAGCGGACACAAACTCATTCATATCCAGCCGAATAATATTTTCTTCACCGTCAAAATAGACCTCTGAAATTGCCTTGGCGAGCTCCGTTTTACCTACGCCAGTTGGCCCTACAAACAGGAAAGTGCCAATTGGCCGGCCGGTATTTTTCATGCCCGCTGCTGCTCGGCGAAGAGCATTGGACACCGCCGCCACCGCTTCTTCTTGGTCTACCATTCGCTCATGAATCAACTGCTCCAAATTCAAAAGTTTATTGCGGTCTTCATCGTCATCCGCTACTTTTACCTTTACTCCATAATTTTTCTCCACTGCAGTTTGTACCGAAATTGCTGTCACCATTCCACCTTCGGCAAAGCTCGCCGCCGATTGCAAAAGTAGTTTAGCCTTACCCGGCATCTCAACATCGTGGATGTATTGTTCGCTCAAACGATAAGCTTCCGTAAGAGAAGGATAAGTATAAATCACCTTCTTTTGCGCTTCCATCAAAGGAACTTGGTCCATCAAAACTTTCAAAGTTTCTTCGCGGTTGGTAGGCGTTACCTGAATCACATTTAAAGCGTTAGCCAGAGATGGCTTTTTAGTAGAGATTTCTAGATATTTCTGGCTATCCATAATTAAAATCATCCTGAGATTCCCAGATTCCAAAATCGGGATTAAAAGATTTGCAATATCTACCGAGCCGTTGCCTTCTTCAAAGAATAAGTGCGCGTCATCTAGACAGAGAATAATATTTTTGGCGGCATAGGCTTCATTGAAAATCCGAATTATCAAATATTCCAGCTCGCCCGGCTTGCTCGCCGCCGAAATCAAACTCGACGCATCCAAAGAATAAATTTGCGAAAATTTTAGCGAACTCGGAATCTTGGCATTAGCATTAAGAAGGGTCTCTGCCAGATAATTTATCATCGTGGTCCGCCCCGAGCCATACGCTCCAATCAAGGCAGTATTCTTGCGAGCGCTACTGGAAAGATTATCAATCATTTGATCTATCACCGCTTGATGATCGGCTTGTTGTAATTTGGTCCGAGCCCCTGCTGAACGCATCGAAACATTAGTTGCGAACCGTTGCAAAGTAGGCGTAAATCCAAATGCCAAATCTCTCGCAATCCCGCCAGAGCGCACCGGCGTTTTAGCATCTTTTACCGCACCATATAAATAATTAAACCAAATCACACCTTGTTCTAGACTTGCCAAATCCAACTTCATCCGGTTCAAAATAATTTCGTATTCTGGCAGATTTTTGACCATCGCCACGGCCAATACTCCACCAGTAATTTTTTCCGAATCAGTTTCTTGGCGAATTTCACGCGCAGTTTCGAACACGTTTTCTAGCGTTCCCGGGATTCTCTTGGCCACTTCTTCAAAAAACTCTATCGGCAACATAAATCTCGTCATCAAAAATCTCCCACTGGTAGTGGAGACGATTGTTTTAGCTAAATCTACCGGTGTGGTTGCAGAAGTCAAAGTTACTAGCACATTCTCCGATAAAAGATCCGTAATATCAGCACTTTTTCCGATTTTAATATCAGAAAGTGCTTCAAAAATCCAGAAATTCATCATCAAAAACAGGGGAGCAAAGCCCATCAAGGTCCAGCCAATCGGGTATTTCAGATAAATCAAAATTCCGCCGCCCACTAACAAAACTACAAATAACAAAATATTTATCACTTTTACAGAGTGTTTACAAAACAGTTTTTTAAGATGAGCCTGTTTCACTCGTGGATTAGTTGGGTCAAAAGTATTGGATGCACTCATATCAAAACTCCCATACAAGTGGCTACAATTCCAGCTACTGGTAAAAAGGGAATTAGTGGCCAAGCTACCACCATTGCTAGCCCTACCACTCCAGTCAAAATCATTACAATCACCCCAATTATCAACAAAAACAATCTCGTTACAAAGCCCACACACCTAGATACTAAACGATCCGTAAAAGCATGGAACTTAGTTTCTAGAGAAGAGCCGTTTGCTGCGGTATCTGCAGAAATTTGTCGGTAAGGCTGGAACAACGTACGGAGCAGGGAAGACATCGAGAAAAAATCTGCCAAGTTGGAAAATCGCTCGCCGAGTTTTTTAATAAATATACCCCAGCCAGACACATACCACCAAGACAACATTCTCACCATAACCATATACTTATTATAACAAAAAATCCCGGTTTTGGCCGGGATTTCTTTAGACATATAAAGACATTGCGGGGATTACATATCCACCCACTATTGAAAGATATTTTAGTTCAATTTTGGGGTGAAGGTTTTTGAGATAATTCCACCAAGCTAAGCCATCATCATCTAGCTCTCCGCTTAAACGCTGATGTGGCTGTCCACATGGTGCGGCGATAAAAGGTTTTTTCTCTCTGATGCAAACTCGGATCAAAGGCTCAATCGCCTCGCATGGCTCCAAACCCACCACGACATCATAGAAAGCAACATCGTAATCCAGTGTAAAGTATTCTCGTCTAAAATTATCGCTCGGTTCCTTCAAGAGCGGATCAATTGCAGTGACCTGCATCCCTCTCTTCATTAGTTTGCGTGCCATTTTCGCTTTCGGCCCGCAACCTACTTCCAAAATTTTGCTACCAGGTTTAACCTTTGAACAAATATAATTTGCAAACATTTCCGCGCGAGAAGGCTTACATTCAATCCAGAGGAGAATATCAACCAGTTCATCAGCCATTATGCCTTTTGAACCATTTTGCTCCTCGTCATTTGAAACTCTGAGAATTTTTTCCACTTCATCGGCATCTAATTCGCCGCCAAACAACTCTATATATCTATAAATGTCCTTTTGTGCTACTAACATTACCCACCTCCTTAGCTAGAGCCCCACAAACAACTTTTATATTATAACATTATTTGCAAAAAATATCAATCACATATATAATTTTATTAAATAGCATAAGGAGTTTATCAAATGGCCAAGAAAATTCATAAAAAATCTACTGCCTTATCAGGCATTCGTCCATCCGTGGGGATTATTATAACCTTAGCGGTTGCCTTAATTATATCTGTTATTATTAATGTTATTTCGGTTACCCAGCTCAAAACCAACGAGTCTAATTTAGTATCAGAAAAGGTTGCTATTTTCGACCATCTTGCCGAAAGTTACATTCGCGACATGAATTTTATGGCTAATGACCAACCTGTTTATACCCAGATGACTGGCTACGGTGTCTCTGATGAAGACGGGGTGTTTTACATCACTTTCGACTTTGCTACAGAACCTACCGGAGAAAACCCTCGTCACGGTATTTTGTATTTTCAGTGGGACGCTGAGCACGGTGCCTACGGTCATGCTTACTCTTACCACGACGACGCATCTTACCGCCCAGACGGTATTTACTACCGCATCGTAGAGTAATATCGGATGGATAGGAAACTCAAAACCCACGCAACAAAAAGAGGCCCTTTAGGCCTCTTTCAATTTCTACGTGGCTCCCCCGGCCAGACTCGAACTGGCAACCTCGAAGTTAACAGCTTCTTGCTCCACCATTGAGCTACAGGGGATT
>JAUNRI010000043.1 GCA_030535695.1 Candidatus Saccharimonadota bacterium
ATAAACTTGAGAATCGGCGATTTGGCCTCTCCCTCACTATATAATATATATGCCAATCCACCAGCACCAAGCTTACGCGCTTTTTCGGTAAACTCATCAATCTCCCGTCGAGTAAGCCCCGCTGCACCCTTCACACATAGAGCTTTCACGCACGGTTGCTTAAATACCTTAAACTCAGTCTTAGAAAATACATCAGTAAGATCAATTAGTTCCATCCCGTAGCGAAGGTCTGGCTTATCTACACCATAAGTATCCATAGAAACTTCATAAGGAATGCGTGGTACAATATCGTCTTCCGGCACATATGCTTTAGCCACCTCGCTTCTTAGCACAATTTTCTTTTCTGCAAATTCCGTCACCAATTTAATATACAAAGGCTCAATTTCTTTTCGCACCACTTCCCCATCTTCCACAAACGACATTTCAAAATCCAATTGATAAAAATCACCATAAAGTCTATCTGCCCTAGGGTCCTCATCTCTAAAACACGGTGCAATTTGGAAATATTTTTCCACTCCCCCCACCATCAAAAGCTGCTTAAACTGTTGTGGCGCCTGTGGCAGCGCATAAAACTTACCCGGATGAAGCCGTGATGGTACCAAGAAATCTCTCGCCCCTTCCGGCGAAGAGTTGGCCAAAATCGGCGTAGTAATCTCGGTAAAACCGCGCGAATACATATAATCTCGAATCACTCGGTAATATTCCGAACGCCGCTTCAAACGCTTTTGCATCGATGGACGCCTCAGGTCCAAAAAGCGATATTTCAACCGCATTTCTTCCGAAGATTTATCGCCATCATCGTGAGTATTCACCGGCAAAGGCTCGCTCCGATTAATCAAAGTAAGCTCCGACACCACCAATTCAATATCACCAGTAGGAATGTTTGGATTGACGAGCTCCGGCTCACGCTTACGTATAACACCTTTAGCCGACAACACGAACTCATCCCGCACCGTCTCCGCCAAAGCAAACGCCTCTTTATTTTCTGGCGTCACCACGAGCTGCAAAATCCCCTTAAAATCACGTAAATCAATAAAAATCAGTCCCCCATGATCTCGCCGGCTATTCACCCAGCCAGCCACTTTCACTTCTTTTCCTACTTCCATAGAACAAATTATACCATCTCTATTAGAAATTTCAACCCCCACCCCTTACTCATGCTTAAAAGCCAAAATGCTTATAGTATATAATAATATTAGAAAGTAAGAAGCCCAAAAGACCGTAACCACCGAAAATCATCTTTTCGGCTTGGCACTTTTAAAATCAAGGACTAGGAATATACTTTACCAAAAAGTAGAGCATTCAGAATTACTTCCAACTACGGTAGGAAGTAAGAAACCACCAAAATATTCCTTCAAAATTGCATCTATATTGTTGTATCTGCGGGTATCGTCGTAGCCTTGCTTTCTACGCCGGTCTCCGGGAACTACAACAGTGGTACTGCGAACAGGCAGGGTACTTACGGCAACTTCTGGTCCTCTACGTTTAATAGTACTTCCAATATGTACAACATGAACGTTAGTGGTACGGCAGTGAATCCGCAGAATAACAACAATCGCAACAATGGCAACTCTGTGCGCTGTATAGCGCAGTAGTTGCCGTAGGGGTCTCCCCTGTCCTTGAAAAAGTGTCAAAACAAGCTTTCAAAAACCAGCCCTATTGGCGGAGAGATAGGGCCCCAAAAATCAAAAATCAAGAATTATATTCCCACCCCACACTTTCAAACACTGATGAACACACTTTTCCTGCATTATAATGCATCATCATACCTAGATACGACGTCAAAACATCCACATCCTTTATTCCTACTTCAATTTTCCAAACCGCCCGCTTAAAATTCTTCACAATTCTTTTACCAGGCATCACTACATTATCTCTCACCACATAGCCTAAAAATGGCACTCCCTGCCAACTATCCAACACTTTCGTCTTTTTTAAATTCAGCTCCAAACCCAACCCATTAATAAACGCGTTAATCGCCGGCACATCTGCCTTCACCTTAGAAACTTCATTTTTTGGCACCACAATGCAAAAATCATCTACATATCTCACGTAATGTTTATACCCCAAATCAAACGTAATATACCTATCCAAAACGTCCAAATAGATATTCGAAAAAAATTGCGAAGTCAAATTCCCAATTACCAGCCCGCAAAGAGGTGCCGCCGCAAACAAACTTTTATCTACCGGCAAATCTCGCCAATCTTCATAATTCCCTTGCAAAATCGCCCCCTTTACTGGCTCATCAAAAATCACCGCATGAATTGCGTGCCGTAGCATTTTGTACCGTTTATCATCATAAAAACCGGCAAATTGCCGATCCAGCCCCCACTTCACTCTTTCAAACAATAAATCTCGCCGGATATGCATAAAATACCCCGAAATATCCAATTTTATAATGGAGGTTTCTCTAGTATAATTTCTGGACACTCGTCTAATTTCTCGCTTTAAAATTTCAATCCCAAAAGACGTTCCCTTACCCACTCGGCAAGAGCAAGAGCGATAATTCAGTCTCGGTTCCCACCACGGCGAAAGTTGTGACACTATCCAGTGATGTATCACTCTGTCCACAAACGGAGCCGCAAAAATTTCTCGCTTCACCGGTTTTTTAACAATATGCACTGCGCCTCTACTAGGAGTATACGAATAGTTCCACAAAGCATCGCGAAGCCTAATCAAATTCTCCATCAAATGCACTTCAAATTTATGGCAATCTTCGGTTTTTCTCTTGCCCCCCTTTCTAGCTTCTCGTTCCGCCAAAAATAGTTCCGCAAGTAGCATATTTTTAGGATCTTCAAGCCACTCTTTTTCATCCGGATTTTCCACTTCATCAAGCAAACCAAAAAAATCAATCATTTTTTAAAAAATCACTTTTTCTCCCCCAAATCTTTTTCAATCAAATGTTCCAAAATATTTACATTATTTCCCGCCGATACCAGCGGTGTCACACCCCATTTTCTTGTTTCGCCCAGGATTATCAGTGCCGCTTTAATTTTCCCAGTTTCTCTAAAAATCAGTTTTGCTGATTCTTGTTTCGTAAAAAGTCCGTTTGCATAATCTGTATAAATCACCAAAATTTTTATTAAATTTTTTAGCATCTCATCACCTAGCATCCGGTAGTTAATCGTGTCGTTTCTCAGTTTTTCACTTCTCGGTGCCAATTGACGAATAATCATCAAAATCTGTTGATACACCGCCGGTGCCATTTTTTGGGGTTTCAAAATATTATGCAATCTTTCCTGCTTAGTATTTTCGGTTTGTCTGAGCATAGAAAAATCTTCGTCAGAAATCGGCTTTTTCAAAGGAAAAATATATATTCCATCCACCGTAATTTCCGGTTTACCGCCTTCTAGTTCTTCAAATTGCTTAATAAACTTCTCCATGCCCGAAATCGTCGCAACATAAAGTGCCTTAGAAAACCGGTCATTATCCACCATCACATTACATTTGCGGCCCATCCTGTCCGCCAATCTATAAGCATAATAAAGTGCCGAAGTATCAAGTGCCCGATAAAATTGCCCTTCATACGAACTCTGGTAAAAAATTAGCTTATCGCGATTAGTCGCTTCCATGTCCAGAATCAATCTTTTGATTCTCTTTAAGTTTTTCTTGAATTTATCTTTGGCGGCCCGCTCTTGTCGTTCTTCTTCGGTCATATATTTTGTACTGTTAACCAAAATCTGTCGCACTTCATCTTCCGAAAAACTCTTTTTCAGCTTGTTTTTGATGGGAATAGATTCCGCCACAATTTTCATCAAATCGGTCGCGGAAGATTTTGACTTTTTTGAGTCAAAATCTTCCAAAAAACTAGTTTGCTTTGGTACTGATGTTTCTGTTTTCTTTTGCTTTTCTGTCATTTTATTGTTCCTTTTTCCCGGCAAGCTTGCGCTTGCCTTGGCTTTTCCGTATCAAGGACAGGGGAGACCCCTACGGCAACTACTGCGCTATACAGCGCACAGAGCTGCCACCGTAGCGAACGTTGTTATTCTGCGGATTCACTGCCGTACCACTAACGAGCATGTAGTACATACCGGAAGTACTATTAAACGTAGAGGACCAGAAGAGGCCGTAAGTACCCTGCCTGTACGCAGTACCACTGTTGTAGGTCCCGGAGACCGGCGTAGAAAGCATAGTCTGGAGGCTTAGTAAGTCAGTGGCAGAGTTCGGTGTAGTAGTGATGTTGCTAATTTTGTCATAAAGATTTTGGAAGTTACCAGAATTTCCACCAGTTGGTAGTTTCCAACCAGCTGGACAGATGTCGTAGGCAGAATTACCGGTACCAGATGAACTATCATAACAATAATACCCTGCCGAAGCCGCGCAATAGTTGTAGTAAGTGCCAATCTTGTAGCTACCAACGCCATAAGTGTAAGGTTGGGTTGTAAGCCCGTCTAGGTAATCTATTGATTTAATATGCGTGTACGATGCCGTCTCGTATATACCTGCACACGGAGTACTACCACTAGCAGACCCACTACAAGAACCATGCCTGTTTGCTAACGGTACTGTATAGCTATGGGATGAACTCCAATCTTGGGTAGAATGAGAAACTGGGCTTGGATCGGTGTATGCTGAACTTAGGCTGCTATTAATTGCGCCAGTTGGGTAACGATTGGTGGTACTAGTATTGCCGCCATTGATAAAGTAGTTCAGAGAAGTGCTATGAGCATGAGTATTAGAGGTGGTGAGATTATTTCTGTAAGCATAAACATCTAAGTCTAGATTATCTGCCATCCAACAGTTACCATCCATTAGTTTGATAATGGTATAAGAAACATAGGTAGAGGCACTACTACCTCTAGCGTCTTTTAGGGTGGTGAACTGGTTTGGTGTGGCAGCCTTACAAATGGCATTAGTCATAGTTTGCATATTAGCATTGGCTGCTATACCAGCCTCAGCAAAGGTGGTAGGTTTATAGACGGCAGTAAGGATAAGGTTCGTATTATCTAGAGTAGGATCTAGTTTGAAGGTAGTATCACCAGCTTTAATGAAATCGTCTGTACTAGTAGTGTAGTCTGGGATAGCTCCATTACACATCGTACTAGGATTATTATAGGCCGTTACTTTGTTGCTAGAGTTTTGGATGGCAGTGATAGTTTGATTTACACCTATCTTGCTATGGTCTGTATTATTTCTACACCAACCAGCAAAAGTATAAGTATGTCTTTCTGGAGTAGCAAGAGCAGTACCAGTAGTAGTATCAATAGGAGCAAGAGTGATAGTGGCACCAGTATTAGTAGCACTGTTTTGGTCTGCAATTTGATGGTAAGTAGCTTCTTTAGCTGTACCGGATGCTGGATTATTCCAAGTAAGGCCACCATCATTTAATGTAGTGCTAGAAATACCAGCAAGATCCCAGTATTCTATATGATATGCTACTGG
>JAUNRI010000008.1:0-9143 GCA_030535695.1 Candidatus Saccharimonadota bacterium
TGGGAAAACTAATTTGGAAAAACTCCAGATAAAGTCGGCCTTTTCCCTGATTTCTGCGGAAAATCCGTAAGCTCCTCCAATTAAAATGATAACGTTTTTGCTACCGACAAAAGCTTTTTCTAGCATGCTTGAATATTCATCGGATGATATATTTTGGCCGCGTTCGTCACAGATAATGATAAAGTCTTGGCCGGAAAAGGGCCAATTTGACAATTTTTTATTTAACTTTTCTTCCTCAACATATTCCCACGTTAAATCATAGGGCTTTTTGAGACGTTTTTCGTATTCTTTAATAGCTTCTTCAGCCCAAGGAAGATGCTTTTTGCCACCGGCGATGATCTTAATCATACCTTTATTATACCATTAAAAATGGGCCGCGGAAGTTCGCGGCCCTAGGTAGGTATTATCTTGGTACAATGTGGTATTTGTCACATACTTCTCCGTAGCGTTTGCGACAATAGTCTTGCCACTCATACGACATTTCGCTCGGGAAGTCGATCTTGTCGGTGAGGAGATACTCCCCTTTAGCGGTCCTGTCGGGGTCAATGTCGCTCAAAAACCAGCCAACGACATTGCCATCCTGGTCTTCTTCTTTGCACCAAGTGCCACCGCGTTCAATTCGGAGCTTAGCGTTGTAAATGACCGGTTTGCCCCTTTCGGAATATACAAACGAGTGACCGTTCAAACGGAAAACGGCGATGCACGGCTCGGTGATTCCACGACTGCCTAAAGCCCTCTCAACAATGCTTTTTACATTGATGTCTGGCACGGAAGCGTAGCCAATCTGTTCGCAGCTACCAATAAACTCTCTCCAGCTTTTGTAGTCTTTAACCAACCGGAATACCAGCCCTTCCCTCAAACGTCGTTTGTTTTTGGACTTGGTCTTTAGAGACTTCTTCTCGGCATCGTGAATAATCTGTGTCCTGGTGACAGCTTTGCCATCCAAAAAATAGATTTTTTGCAAACCTAACCCCCCTTTCTTGTTAAAATACCAATACCTACTATTTAAGTGTATTACAAAGGTGCCATTTCCCCAAGCATAAGCGTATTAAAAAGCCCCGGCGTGGTGCCGGGGTTCTCTGGGGGTTTAGGAAAAGTCAAAATCTTCTACTTCAAAAATCTTGAAATCTGTGAAGCCTTTGGCTTTCATGGTGCGTTCAATTTCCTTTAACATCTTTTCGGTGATGTTCTTAATTTTAGGCCATTCTTCTCTGGGATAATCGATAACATCGCCGATAGTGGTAATTCCCACACGACTGAGGCAATCATAGGTGGGCACTTTGAGCCCTAGCCTGGCCAAATCCGTTTCGTTACGACCGGCAAGATAAGTGGTCGCTTTCTCTGAGTAAGTAAACGGGGAGTTTGAAAACTCATGAAGCTGAGCTCGGAGCTCGGCCTCACTTTTGAAAATTAAATCCTCGTGCAGAATATTAAGCTGGAAAATAAGATTACTCACCTTTTTTTCGCCATCTTGCGATGTGAACAAACAGGGTAATTTGGCCCTATTTGCAGTGATTTTTCTGATAGCTTTGGCCTTAATCTGGTGAACGCGCTCGTCTGCTAAACCTAACTGAAACGAGATGTATTCGCAGGGCCAACATTTACCATCTTGAAAACCGAAACAACGCAGAATCACTTCGTATTCCCTGTCGGAGAGAATTTCTTTTAAAGCAAACTTGACTGACTCAAATTGCCCATCGGTGATTTTTGTCAACTCTGATATTTGATTTCCAAACTCCGAAAAGGCACACTTATAAAGCCTAATAACTGAGAGAGATTTCTCTTTTGTTGTCATATTCCCACCTCCTAATATTGCACTTTTCCTAAACTATTAAAGTTCACACCCATTACCTTAATTATAGCATAAGTGTGATATTTTGTCAATGTTACTAGATTTACCAAGCGAGGGTAAATTCAAAGAGTTGTTGGGTGAATGGAATAAAGAGAGCGCCGAGGAAAATTATGGCGATTAACGCCATGAGTAGGCCGCGGAAGAGGTTTAAAGGTCTTGAAATCTTGTAGATTAGGAAGTAATCAATGGCAAAAACGATGATGGCGGAAAGGGTGGTGAGTTTACTTCTGTCAAAATTGTTGATTCCAGCGATGATGGAGAGAACCACCATACTTGCCGCTACGGCGATGCCGGTAGGCACGGAGTAGTGCTCGATGTTGTAAATAAACTTGTCTTTGATTCTGGCGGTGTTCTTTTCTAGGGCGAGAGCTAGCCCTGGGAAGCCGATACAAGCGAAGGATAAAAGCGACATTTCGATCGGGCTAAAGGGGTAGCTTAGGGGCGCCAAAACGAAAATCACTGCAAGAATGCCGGCGTAGACGGTTTTGGCGAGGAAAAGTGAGGTGGAGCGTTCGAGGTTGTTGATAGATTGGCGGCCCTCGTCGATGATGCTTGGGACTCTGCTAAAATCGGAATCTAATAATACTAATTTGGCTGAGCGTCTGGCGGCATCGGAGCCCTCACCGATGGCGATAGAACAGTCAGCTTCTTTCATGGCAAGAATGTCATTAACGCCATCGCCAGTCATGGCGACGGTGCCGCCCGCTTTTCTCAAAGCCTTAATCAGGCTCTGTTTTTGGTCCGGTTTAACGCGGGTAAAAATAGAGTAGTTTTTGACCAATTTGGCGTAATTTAGGTCTTTTTCTAGAGATAAATCTACACCTTTTAGATCTTTGATGCCAACGGTGGCGGCGATTTTTTTGACCGTCTCCAAATCATCGCCAGAAATGACTTTTGGCGCGATATCGTTATCATAGAAATATTTGATGATTTCTGGTGCATTCTTTCTGATTTCGTCTTTCAGGCGAATACAGCCTAAAAATTCCTGATTTTTTACTACTGCAATCACGCGGTAGTCACCGGCATGAGATTTAACCTGTTTAATCACTTCTTTGTCATCGGTGATGAATTCGATGGCACCCATCAAATATTCAGCATCTTTGGTGCGGAAGCCGGAGCATTTGCGCTCGGAACTAAAGGGGATGACATCTGTAATGCCCTTTATTTCTTCAAATTTGGGACTTTTTGCTAATGCTTTTTTCAGAGCGGTAGTTGTGGCGTTTTCGGCCATTTGAGTGCTTAGAATCGCGTTTAAGGGCCTTAGAAGCGATTTTTCGGCTGGGGTCATAGTGCTTGTGATTTTTTCAAAAGATGTGCCGTCCGGCAAAACAAAATCGTTAACTACCATATTGCCAGAGGTGAGCGTGCCGGTTTTATCCAGACAAATAGTATCAACGCGGGCAAGAGTTTCGATAGAATAGAGGTCTTGGACGAGGACTTTTTTCCTTGAGAGTCTGATAGTAGCGAGCGCTAAAACTGAGCTAGTCAAGAGGATTAGCCCCTCTGGAATCATATTGATAAGCGCGGCGACGGTGCTAGTGATAGCGGTAGTGGTGTCGGATTCGGTGCGGAATCTAGACCACAAAAGTAACGCGCCGATCGGAATAAGGGTGTAGGAAATATATTTGACGATTT
This sequence comes from Candidatus Saccharimonadota bacterium, assembly GCA_030535695.1. Lineage (GTDB taxonomy): Bacteria > Patescibacteriota > Saccharimonadia > Saccharimonadales > Saccharimonadaceae > Nanosyncoccus. Next base: position 3,488 of record JAUNRI010000008.1, read on the forward strand.
TGTTCATAAGAGCGAAAAGTTTGGAATCGGCGGTTTTTAGGTGGTGAGCTTCTTTTTCGAGTTTGGCGATAGTATTTTCTTCGCCAATTTTTAGCACCTTGGCTTTGGCGGTGCCAGCTACCACGAAGCTGCCAGAGATAAGCGTATCGCCTTGGCGCTTTTCGATGCTGTCTTGTTCGCCGGTGATAAAGGCTTCGTTTACTTCTATAGTGCCTTCTTCTACCACGCTATCATACAAAATTTGGTCGCCAAGACTTAAAACTACGATGTCGCCTTTTTCAATTTCCTCGGATAAAACTTGGAAGGTTTTGCCGTTTCTTATCACCGTAGGTTTTTGCTCGGCAATCAGGCGCATTTTCTTGACGATTTTGTAGGCTCTGATTTCGTTGATGATGCTGATTAGGGTATTCGCGATGGCGACCAAAATAAAGAGCATATTTTTGTAGCTGCCGACAAAGGCCACCATCAGAGCTAAAATCAGGTTGACGAGGTTGAACAGGGTGAAAGTGTTTTTGGCGATGATTCTTAAAATCGGGTGGGTTTTCATTTTAGCCTCGGTGCTTTAATTTTTTGAGGGCTTTATACATCTGATAGAAAGTTTGGTTAATTGGGAGCTCCCAAGTGCCAGCGTATTCCAAAACTTGGCCACCAAAGCCTTTTTTGAATTCATAAACACCATCAGGTTGATTATCGTCTGGGAGGCCGTGGATACCGTAGAAGTTGTAGCGTTTAAACTTTTTCTCAGCGGCATATTTAATCATATGCCATTGAAGTTCATATTGGGCGTTGTAGTCTTTCATGTACTTCTCATCGCTACCGGAGAAGAGATAGACGACTTCGGAGCCGTAGAGCATGAACATGGCGGCAGATAGCGGAGTTTCAATTGATTCTCGGGCCGCGTCCGGTCGGCCCGTCGCCACGGGCGACCGGCGCTCGTCCTCGCGCTGCCGCGCTCCGGATTCCCTCGAATCAACTGAAACCTCCGCTACCAGGAACATTGCTTCTTTTCTCGGGACGAAGAGGTCGTACATTTCTTCGTAGTATTTGAGGGGTTTGTCTTCGAATTCGCGGCGTTTTGAGGTGGATTCGGTGATGTCTTTGAAGATTTTTAGCTCGTCTTTTTTGAGCTCGCGGACGGTTACGCCCATTTTTTCGGCTTTTCTAATGTGGCCTCGGGTGTTGCTTTTGAAATCTTTCATTAGTTCTTCGGCGGATTTGCCATTTAGATCTAGAGCATACATGTATTTGGGTTGGGAGGCATCTTTTACCTCTGTAAAACCAAGATTTTTGAGGTTTTTGATGGCATTCTTGTGGTTAAAACCATTCTCTACTAGGTCGCCGTGGCGATCGCGCTCGGTGATTTCGTAATATGGGCTGATGTGGAGTTCGTAGCCATTGTGCGATTTGAGGTATTTTTTGAGAGATTTGATGAAAAATTCGGTGAGGTATTGATCTTCTAAATCTAAAAGTGGGCCACCTGGGGCGATAAAAAGCGATTTGCCTAGAAAATATGGCTTGGCCACGAGCATGGTAGCAGCTTTGATTTCTTCGCCGTGCTTGGCAGCGAGAAAATAAGCCGTCCAGCCGTTTTCTTCCCTGTATTTGGCAATTTCAGGGGTCTGCATAAAGGATTTGTAGGGGCTATTTTTCGCAAATTCCCGAAAATCTTCGGCAGAAATTTCCTCAAATGTCATATAAGTCTCCTAATTTTTCTAAGTAGCTGATAAGATTTGTATTTGGCTTGGTTCAAAACAATGTCGTAGGTGCCGGCGTGGTCTACTTCTGTGCCTTCAAAAGTCTTTTTGAAATTAGTAAAACCGGCCCAAGGATGATCCTTTGGCGCGCCCTCTGGTGCGATGCCCCAGAAATCGAATTTTTCCAAGCCTTTTTCGCGGGCGTCTTCGATTAGCTTTATCGTGAGAATACCGGTGGCGTGGGCTTTCCTGCCTTCATCGGTTTGAGCGCCCTGAAGATTATAGCGAGTTTTGTCGTGATCAAATACGAGCCCAGCAGCCAAGAGATTGCCGTCTTGTTTTAGCAGGTAAAGGGTAGCAAATGGCTGTTTTAACTCCGTTTTTAGGTAATTTTCGGAAAAAGTGCTAATATTCTTCTCTTTGGCTAGGGCTTTTTGAAGATTCAAGAGATATTTGATGTCATCTGGGTGGTGGCTGGTTTCGATGGTAATGCCGTTTTTCTCTTTGTTCCGGTAATATCTGAGGAGTCTTGAAGGCAAGCGATTTTTATATTCTTCTTCGGAACCGGTTAAATCTAGCACCCAAGTTTCTTTGGGGTTTAAGTCGTGTGATTTTTTAGCGGATTTTGGCAAAAGTTTAGCAAAATCGGGGTTTAAGGGCTCTACTCGGGTAAAAATGGCCTTTTCTTCTCTGGCAAGATTATCTAGATCTTTTAAGGCGTGTTTGAAACCGTCTTTAGTCTCGGCCACGGGACCATAAGGCAAATAAAGATAGCAACCTAAGGGGATGGATTTTTTAATTGCGAGGTATTTGAAATCATCTGCTTCCCTGTAAAAACTGACTTCTTTTAAGTCTTGTTGTAGTTTCTCCCATTCCTTACTCTGAGTAATTGGAATTTCCATAAATACAATTATAGCACATTGATGAATTCCGCTCATATTCTTTCTCGGGTCGCGTCGCTCGCTCCCGTCGCCACGGGGCTCGCGCGCTAATTCTCGCGCTGCCGCGCTCCGAAATCCCCTCAAAAGAACATTGAGCGTCATTCATCCAACTCCATTTATCTCCTCATCAAAATGCTTACAAATTTATTTATATTTCCCTGTTATTTTGTGAAATTTTGACACTTAAACACGTGCTTTTTGTTGACGGCGTAAGCGTTTTGTTTTATTTCGCTTATGAATACAAAAACTCCGGCTTTTTTTGATAGTCGGTTGTCAAAATCTATCTGTAATGCTCCCAACTCTGGCAGGGTTGCCAGGTTGATACTTCGATTTTAGCGCAAGCGGAATCAAATGTCAAGTTTGGTTGCTAGACCAAATGGTTGCTAGCATAACAGGTTTAGGCTGGGAATTCGCTTATGGTTTCTGTGGAAAACATTTGGGATTTTTTGCGAAAAACTTTGCTGGGAGCTAGACATTCAAAAAAATATGTGATACACTAGTAAAGTTGTGTCTGGCGTTTTAGCGCTGGATGCTTGTACCCCATAAATGTTGGTTTGGCCCAAGAGGAGAGAAGAATAAAAAAAAGAAAATCAGAATCTCTAATTGCCTTTGGAGTAGGTATCGTGGTTGAGGGGCTTATCGGTTACGCGATGTTCAAGATTCTCCCACCGTGGGATGCAGTAAATTCCTTTTTGATCATGTTGCTGGTATCCGCTATCTTGGGAGCAATCGTTTTTCTGCTGTATGTAGGGGATAAAGATAAACGTGAAAGACTGATAGAGCAATCATAGATTAAACTGGTCAAACCAACGACTAACAATTACGGCCCCAAGATTTGGGGCCTTTTTAATGATATAATAGAGGTATGGCATATATACGGAAATTCAAAACTACCTCTGGGGCAACAGGGGTGCAGGTGTGTTACAAAGAGGGAAACAGGGTAGTAAAGACTGTCCACGTGGGTTCCGGAACATCAGAGAAAAGAATTACCGAGCTTTTGAAAAGGGCACAAAACATCATTGACCAGGGGAAGACACCCCTGTTTGATTTAGATAAATTTACGAAAAAATAGGGGCCAGAGAGAGCTCGTCCACGAAATCGGTGATGACTTTGATTTCGGTGGCGACTTTTTTTAGTTCGGCTTTTTCGTCGATGGGCTTAAAGGCTCGGGGTGGCTCAAAGGAGTCTTTGCCATCATCGATAGCAACGAGCATTTTGTTTTCCAAAAAGCCGAAGAGAATTTTGCGATTATAGCGGTCGGCGATGGCTTGGATTTTGGCGATTCTGGCTGGATCTAAGAGGTAGAAAGTCTCAAAGCCATCTTGGGCAAAAATTTTAAAGGTGTGGTTAAACTCGTTCGATTCGGTATCGATTTTGACCATTTTACGACCGGTGGCGTAATCTTTTGAGGGGACACGGTAAGCGTGGAATTTCTTGCCGATTAACTCTAACTTGAAATTGAATTTTTTGGGAAATTCAAAAATCATCACTCGCCCCTTAAAAATCGTGTAATAGGTGACATTGCCATCTTGGTCGACATTTTCTCTCTGGATGTGGGCATCAGCCTGAGCAAAACCGACTTTTTGGTATTTGGCGACAGTGAGATCGTTTGAATTATAGAGATCGCCAGTGGTAATCATTTCGGTGGCATCGAGGACCGCCGGGTCAAGGCCGGCTTGGTGGCTATAAGAGAGGTCGGTGAAGATTTTTTGGAAATTTTGCTCCACAAAGTACCCCTTGTAGGCCTTGCGGTAAGCAGTGGCCTCTTTTCTGGTAAGAAAAACGGTGATGCCAGCGGCCAGGGAAAAAACTACGAAGGTGATGATTGTAGCGTAAAGAATGGCGGAGCGACCGCCGATAGAGAGCACTACGCCGGCCACAACAGAGATAATAGCAGAAACACCGAGCCTGGTTTTGAGTTTGTCCCAATAAGTTTTTCTAGCGGTTTCTACATCTTGAAAGGTCATAATCTCATTATAGCAAAATTAGAGGGCTTTGGCGACTTTGCATTGGGTGGCGAGTTTGTGATCGAGAGTCCAGAGGGGAGTTTCGCCGGAGATGATAGTGGCGGCTGCTAAATAGCAATCGACAAATGATAATTTTGGGTGAGCGACATAGAGATTAAGAGCCTCCCCAATAAGGGGTTTGTTGAAAAAAATATTGTCAAAATTCATGATGGTTTTGATGGCATCCCTAACTTGTTCCCGACTACGGCGATATACTGCACCAGATAAAACAAAGACTACTTCCATCATGGCGGCATCTTCAAAAACATAAGCCTTGTTTGTTTTGGAAACAAGTGCCTCGGCTTTTTTAGTCATTTTCTCGTCATCTCTAGTGATAAGTCTAATAATAATGTTAGTATCGATATGCTCAACACCTGCTTTCTTAGGAATTATACCCATGTGTCCCCCTTGATGTATTTGGCTTGTTCGAGAGACATTTCTCCGACGGTCATATGCCTACCGCGAGGGTCTGGTTTTGGGCATTCGTTTTTTAACCTTTCTAATTCAGCAAAAATTTCTTCGTGAGTCATTTGACGCTTTAAAGTGATAGACTTTTTATCTTCGCTAATTTCCACCTCTACTTTGGAGCCTTTTTCGATGCCGAGTAGTTTGCGGAGTTTTCTAGGGAGAGTGATTTGCCCGACCGAGCTAACGGTGAGAGTGATTGGTTCCATTTTAATTCCTTTCATTATTTTAATTTTGTGATTTACTTTAATTTTTAATTCTTGCTTTAATTTTAGCAAATTTTTAAAAATTGTCAAGGGGGCGTTCTAGGGTTTGCGTGGGTGGTGATGGGTGTGATATAATGAAAGTGCGAAACTGTAGTTTGTTATTTTATTTCAAATTAGATTGATTAATGCGGCTATTTACGCAGTTTGATCTAATTTGGACAAACTATAGTTTCGCGACTAACGTAAATAGTCGCATTTTTCTTGTGATTTAGGTGCGGCGTAAAAGGAGGCAAAATGGGCGGAGAGAGTCCAAATTGGAATTCAAACCCGGAGCAAAACCCGGA
>JAUNRI010000008.1:9153-15075 GCA_030535695.1 Candidatus Saccharimonadota bacterium
CAAACTCACGAGCAACACCAAAACAGAGGTGCTGAAGTGCTTTCTGAAATATCTTTTGCTGATGCAAAAAGAGAAGGCGAAGTGCCAGAAGGGGTGAGAGATGAGAAAGATTACCGGGAATACCAACAGGAGAAAGATGCAAAATTAAACGAGGCACGAGATTTTATTCTAAAAAATTATTCTAATGAAACGCTGCTTAATAAGCCTGGCTACGCTGAAATAATTGAAAAGTTTGCCAACTCGGAAGAGTTAAAAGTGATTATAGAACATGGTTTTAATTTAGAAGAGTTGCATAAAAATGGGATTATTAAAACGGCTGATGAATTTTTGAGCAACAGCAAAGATCAACCTTCAATGTATGTAACTTATAGAGAGCCTTTAAACGATGCGAAGTTTATTATAGATGATCTAGCTGACGCTTGTAGAGTTATAGACCATGTGTACGATCATGATGGTTCTGGTGGTATTGGCATGATGCATGATGTTCTCACTGCGTGGAAAGAAAATGATTTAGACGAAGTGCAATATGCTTTCATCTATAACTCAGTCGAAGACAAATCTTCTCCTTTATATCGTCGGCTTATGTATGGTGCTGGTACTGACTCATATAAAGAACGCACTGTCAGGTTAATAAAGGGAATACCAGATATTGCGAGTGAAATGGATCGATGGGATGATCCTGGTTATGGAGCACGAATTTTACGACATGTATATGAAGAAATAGAAACTTTTGGCAGAAGGACGGCTGACTACGAAATGCTAAAAGACCAGTTTGGCGAATCGGCTAGCAAAATACTTTGGTCTATAGCGAGCGAACTTAATAACTGTTTCTCATCAGACCCTGATGCAAAAGAGTTGAAAGATATTTATAAAGGCGTCCTAGACCCATATAATGACTATGGCATAGAGAAGGCTAAAAAAGGGACTATATTACATGGCTTTGATAAAAATGGTGAGGGGATAGAAGTCCCCGCATTTACTGATGAGGAGTTGATTGGGGCAATATATAGCCTGAAAAATTCGGAAAAAATTGAAAAAACTGCTGGATATCGGCTCCCTGCTAAATATCTCGGCAGGCATATTGGACATCTTGAAAAATTAGGATTTTCTAGAGAATCTTTACTTAAAATAATGCATAAAAATGATGTGTATGTTGGTGCTGAAGAAATTGAGGATATGAGGAAAGACGGTCTAAACGACACCGAAATAGCCTACGCTGCTAATGCCTGCAAATGGGGTTTTTGCTTGCCTAATGGAGAAAGATATTGGGTTAATAAAAATTTCGAGGTATTCTCTGATACTGATTTGCTGAATGCGGCACTGATGGCAAATTATGATGATTAGATTAACTCTTGCTGGGTTTTGAGACGAGTGATGAGAGCTTGTTTTTCTTTGATTTGATCCTGAGTTTCTTTAACGAGGTGCTCTGGGGCTTTTGCCACGTAATTGGGGTTCATCATCCGAGCATTGAGAGCATCTAATTCACGGCCAACAGAGAGAATCTTCTCGGTGAGGGCATCTTTGTAGTTATTTACCACGTTCTCTGGGACGTCAAGGTATAATTCGTGGTTTGCCAATGCTAATCTGAGACCACGAGGTTTGCCATCTAGAGCATTGATGTCTGGCACTCTGGTTAAGGCCTTGATTAAGAGCAAATTATCTTCTACAAGACTGTCTTTGTCGTATAGTAATGGATATTTTTGGCTGTTATTAGTGCCTGGGAGGGCCTGCAAGGTGCCTCTAACCTCAGACACTATAGTTCTTATGCTTTCGAACTGCTCGGCCGTGATAGGGTCGTAATTTAGCCTAGAAGGCCATTTCTTGGTGATGATAAAACCTTCGGTCCAGCTGAGGTTCTGCCAAATCGTCTCTGTTACAAATGGGGCAAATGGGTGAAGAATAATCAAAAGGTGCTCAAGAGTAGCTTTAAGAAGTGCGGCGTTGCGATAAATCTTTTGGGATTCTAAGAACCAGTCGGCATATTTGTCCCAGATGGTCTGATACAAAGTTTCGACGGCTTCGGCGAAACGATACTGTTTCATATCTTGCTCGACCTGCTTGGCGCATTCGTTAATCTCACGACAAATCCAGTCTTCGCCCATAGCATCCGTAGAATATTCTGCACTTGAATCTTCTTCATCTACGATAGATTGAACGAAACGGGAGATGTTCCAGAGTTTATTACAGAGATTGCGGCCGGCGATGACACTATTTTCAGAGAAGGCTTGGTTCATGCCGGCAGAACGACCCCTTAAAATACCAAGTCTAAAAGCGTCAGAGCCGTATTTGGCCACGAGATCCATTGGGTTAATCACGTTACCTTTGGATTTGCTCATTTTTTGACCGTGCTCGTCTAACACAAGACCATGCAAATATACTTCTTTGAACGGGACTTCGCCGGTGACGTAAAGCCCCATCATAATCATACGGGCGACCCAAGCAAAGAGAATATCGGCCCCGGTTTCCATGACATTCAAAGGATAATATGGGGTAGGATTTTCTTCGGACCAGTCGGTACAAACGATTGGCCAATGAGAAGACGAGAACCAAGTGTCGAAAGTATCTTCGTCTCTCACGTAGGTAACGCCGGATTTTTCAATCTCCTTTAGATTAGTGCGGCGGTCAAAAATCCAATCGGGCTCATCGGTGGCTTCTTCGGTGACTTTTCTAAACATTGGGATAGCAATACCCCAAGGAATTTGGCGAGAAATGTTCCAATCTTTGAGATTTTTCAGATAGTTGATAAGCACACGCTTTTTGCTCTCGGGGTGGAATTTGATTTCATCATTTTCGAGATGTTCAATCGCGACTTTGGCTAGTTTTTCAACATCGATAAACCATTGCTCTTTGAGCATCGGCTCTAACACCGTGCCACATTTGTAGCAATGGGCTACAGAGTGAACGATCTTCTTTTCACCTCTTAAAATGCCTTGGTCTTTTAAGTCTTTTAGGACTTGTTTTCGGCATTCTTCGGTGGTGAGGCCTTCGTATCTCTCTGGCACATTAATCATATGGCCGTCTTCGGAAATTACCTGGAGTCTAGGAAGGTTATGGCGGTTTCCCACTTCAAAATCGTCAAAGTCGTGAGCTGGGGTGATTTTAACGGCACCGGTGCCATACTCCGGATCGGCATGCTCATCGGCAATTACTGGGATTTCTCGGTCGGTTAGAGGAAGATGGACAGTCTTGCCAATTAAATCTTTGTATCTTGCATCTTCTGGATTGACGGCGACAGCGGCATCACCAAAGAGAGTTTCTGGACGAGTAGTTGAAACTACGATATCGTCATAAGCAATGTCCCAGAGAGTGCCCTTTTCGTCTTTGTGCTCTACCTCGATATCGGCAAAGGCGGTTTGGTGCTTGGGGCAGAAATTGACGAGTTTTTCACCCCTGTAAACCATACCATCATTCCACATTTTTTCGAAGGTGTTGTAAACGCGGTCAATCACGTTTTCATCTAAGGTGAAAGTAAGATCATCCCAAGAACAGGAAGCGCCAAGAGCTCTCAGTTGCAATTCCATGTTGCCGCGCTGCATCTGGACAAAGTCCCAAACCCGAGCATACAACTCGTCTCTAGAGTATTCAAAACGGGTGTGGCCATCTTTTTCTAGCACCTTTTCATAAACCACCCAGGTTTCGAAACCGGCGTGGTCGGCACCAGGGATGTACCAAGTGGAATCTTGCCTTAAGCGATGATAGCGAATCAGGGAATCTTCCAAAGCCACGGTGAGGCCATGGCCAATATGAAGGTTGCCGTTGGCGTTTGGCGGTGGCATGACAATAGAATAATATCTGCCATTTTCTTCGAATCGGTCGTCGGTGCCATCGCTGTTGTTGTCTATCGGCACGGTAGGGACGGATGGTTTAAAAACGCCGGCAGCTTCCCACGCGGCATAAATATCAGATTCGTATTGGTTTGGTTCGTAGCTTGATGCAAATTTCATAATTACTCTGATTATACCACTTTTTAAAGCGATAAAAAAGCCCCCTATAGGGGGCTTAAAGTTGGTGAGGTTAGTACCAGCCGAATTCGTCGGGTTGCCACCACTCGAAGAAGGGGCGGCCAAGGGTAGCAAGCCCGCAAGTCAAAAACTGTACTGCGATTTGTGCCAATCTCTGATCAAAATCGTGCTTGTGCATCAGAAGGCGTAAATGGTTTGAGCAGCCATCTATCAGATCATAGTGTTTGATTTCTCTACACAAGGCCAAATCGCCTTTGGTAAAATATTTGCGATTGGTCGTGATGTAGCCATCGCTGTTTAGCTTGATGAGCTCAGCAATAAAGTCTAGCTTATCGGCTAGCTTAATGCTCTGGCCTAAGAAGGTGCTGGCGTCTTCAAACTCGCGATGAATGTTTTTGCAGCTCAGATAAGTTTGCTCCTGATGAGAAAAATAATGGTTCTGAACTGCACCCCACTCCGGATCTTTCTTGTCTTCGTGCTCTATGCGGCCATCATCAACCACATCGCCGACCGAAAGTTCACCGATGTCGTGGTTTAATGCCACCTTCAAAGCCATATATTTGTCCACATCTTTGAAATAAGCTGGCCACAGATCCATCATATCGGAAAAAAGCATAGCGGTACGTCCAGAATGAACCAAGGTAGTTTCAGCACGATATTTTTCGATCATAGGTATGGCCTCGTCTCCAAAACCATAAATTCTAGCAGCCAGAAAACCTTGCCTTAAAACACTGTCCAAATCGTCGTATTTACTCCAGTTGTCCCATAGAACTTGTGCATTACTCAAAATTATCACCTCACTTTTAATATACTCCCACCAACTTGGTTTGATTATACCATAAACACCCCTGAAGCACAAGGGTAATATCTTGACATTTTTGCATAAGTGTGATAAAATAGAAGGATAGTGCAAATGGGGTGTGAGCCCTCGTAGTATTTTTAAAAGGAGGTCGTAAGATGGACGACAACAGAGTTATTGGCAACAACGTGTTAGTAGACGATGAGTGGGGAGGCGTCGACTACGAAAACCTGGAAGCACCAACAAAATGGCGCTTCGATGAAGGAACTGGAAAACTCCACATGCTGTTTAAGGATGGTGGGGCACCTAAACTTTTGTGTTCCAGTGCTGTAATGAGCAAATCAACGGAGTTTTACCACATTGCCGTGTTGGCATCGTCACAAGAAGTTCTGCTTTGGTATACCAACCAGAGCGATAAGCTTAATGCTTCAATGAAACGGGAAAAGAGATTGTAGGAGGTAGAAATGAAGAACGTTATAGGTAGGGTAGCATGGAATTACGATGAACAAAAAGGAAAGCTAATTGTGCTTCTTAATGGAAAGTATCTTTTTATCGGTAAAGGGTGCCTGTGTGAAAACACGGAAGTTTCGAAGATCGGAAAAACCAAAAAGGGAGCGGAGATTCATCTCTGGAATGATGAGAGGAATCTACTCTTACACGCTTGATCGTATAAAAACTAATATCGTACAACTAAATATCGACCTTAAAACGCCCCTAATGGGGCGTTTTTCCTGGGCTTATTTTGTTGCTAGTTTTGCCTGAATTTCTTGAAATTCTGCTTCGGTAGGCTCTAAGGTTTTGCCGTATTGCCAATTTTCGTCTAGTGGCATCAGGTGGACGTGGGCGTGAGGGACATCGGTGCCAACGACTTTCCAGATGATACGAGAGCCTAATTTCTCTTCCAGATGATGGGAGAGTTTTTTGACGGTTTGCATCAGAGCTTGAAAATCATCATCTGGTAAATCGTAGATCTTGTCGACCTCTTTTTTAGGAATAACAAGGGTGTGGCCCATAGTTTCTGGGTGAATATCGAGAAAAGCAAAGGTTTTGTCGTCTTCGTAAATTTTGTAACAGGGGATTTCGCCGCTGATAATTTTGGAAAAAATACTACTCATGCTTGGGCTCCTTGGTTAGAGTTTTTAGTAAAACGAAATAAATAGC
>JAUNRI010000008.1:15085-20296 GCA_030535695.1 Candidatus Saccharimonadota bacterium
GCGGCGAAAATCGCGGCGAAAATTAGGCCGCCGATACAATCAGAAACCCAGTGTTTATTGGCGAGGACACGCCCTACTGGCACGAGAATCACAAAGGCGAGCATGACTAAATCCAAGAAGGCTACGAGGGATTTTTGCTTGATATATTTGGGGAGAGCAATAGCGGCACAGAAAAAGACGGTGGCGGTAATCATGGTGTGGGTGGAAGGGAAGCTGGCTTCACCAGAACCATCTGGACGAGTGTTTAGCACAAAAATATAATCAAAAACCACGTAAGTAAGGGCCATTAAAGCGTATGGTGCGATGAGAGCCAAGAGAGTTTTATCGATTTTTTTGAAAGATTTACGTTTGATCCACTGGGTGACACCCATCATAAAAAAGATGATGGCGGTGGCGACAGCAGCGGCGACCATGATATCTGTTGCTTTGTCCCAATTCATAGTTTAATTATAGCACAGATTGCTTTTCACCGCTTTTTTGACTTTGGTTTGTTGTTTTTTTCGGCGTCATCATAGAGAATTTCTTTAAATTTCTTTTCTTTGATTTTTTTGAACAAATTCATGGATTTCATAGCGGCAAAGAAATTAGGTAAACCTGTGTATATGAATATGAGCCCCCACATCATCATAGAAACATCTGGGAATATGAGGAGTATGATACCAAGAATAATAGAGGCTGAGTTAGCGATAATGAATAAAACTGAATGTTTTCTGGATTTATTTACTATATTTTTAAGAGGGGATACTAGCTTTTGCTTTTGCTGTTCTAGCCCTTCGTTGATGCTATTATCAACCTCTTTGAATTTCGCGTTTCGGGTGGCTTTGGCTTTGGTCTTGGTTTTGGTTTTGGGTTTGCCTTTAAAAATTTTGACGTATTTTGATAATTTGTCGCTGAGATTTAAGACTTTTGCGATATTAACAGCCCCGTTATAGATGATAAATAGCGCTAGTAGCAACTGCATGTAGGCAGCAATGAAATCTGGATAGATATAAAAGACTATGCCCAAAATTAAAATAATCAAAGACAAGGTGATCGTTTTTAGATCTTTGGTTTTGGCGGCAAGATTTGTGATAAACACCGAAAAGGCAGCCAAAAGAATAAGGAAGATAATGTTTCTTGCCATTTCTGATAGAGTAGTATCTGGGTTAAGTAAGAAGGTGATCCCATCTACAATGAGAAAAAAAGCGACAATCAATCTATTGCGCATGATGATGTCGACTTTACTTGAAATTTTTTCGATTTTCTTGATGATTTTATCAAATTTCGATTTCTTTGACATAGTTTTCCTAAAAAATGTGGTATGCCCGACAGGATTCGAACCTACGACCTTTTGCTCCGCAAGCAAACGCTCTATCCAGCTGAGCTACGGGCACACATGGTGTGGATGTTATATAAATATGACATCCACCTAGAAATTAAATGAGCATCACCAAAAAGGTGACGCTACTATTATACCATATTCTTTTATTTTTTACGAGATTTTTTCAGATGTTTGAAGAAATTGCGATGAGCTTTGAAACCATATTTGCCAGTGATGGGGTCTTTGAAAATTGGGCCTTTTAGCGGAAGCAGGGTGAGCGTCATGTAGGAGCCAAAGAAGCAAAATACACCAATAGCGGAGAGATAGATGACTGGGTGGGGGAAGGCTTCAAGACCGATAATGCCATTAAAAGCGAACTGGGCTAAGATGATGGCAACCAAAAAAGTAAGGATGTCGATAGGGAGAATGGGTTTTTTGGTGAGCCGAGTGTAAGAATAAAAAACTAGGGGAATGAAAAAGGTGATAATAAGGAGGCTGGCTAATTTGGCGGTGAAATAATTGGGGTTTTCGCCATAAACGTAGCCGTCCACCAGCCCCCACAACAGAGTGGGGGTGATGGCGATTTTGATATGTTCCCAGGTGGATTCGTTGATGGCGGTAAAAATACCGAGAGCCTTGGGGCCATTTAAAAGGTCGTAAAGGAAATGGGCAAGGCAACCAACAGAGAAGATTATTATAATACTAATCCAAGTAAAGAGAACTGGGTCCATGTTTTATCCCTTAAGCTTCGGCGTGGAGCTTGGCGAATTTCTTGGATTTTTTGTCTAGTTCGTCAAAATCTTTTTCGGAGATTTTTTCGGCTTTGCCGGATTCGATGAAGTTTCTGAGGACACCAACTAAGATGAATGGGCGGACAAAGGTGGAGTGGAGAATAGACCACATGATGATACCGACAATAGCAGAACAGGCGAGGTTGATAGTGAGAACATCTTGAAGAATTTCTGGTACAGCTTCGCCGTTTTCGATGAAAAGCTGGGAAATTTCGGCTTGAAGAGCACCCATAGCATCTGGAATGGCATTGAGAATGAGATAAGTGATGCCAAAGAAGATACCGCCAATCACGAGGAAGGAAATGAGACTGATGCCAAAGATGCGGCCAAGATTTTTGAGTAAGGTTTTGCCGTGTTTGAAGAAGATGGCAGCGCCTTCCAAGGTAGCCTTAGTGGCAGATTCGTCTTTTTTGTAAAAGACCCAACCAAGACAGCAATCGCAAAGATAGGCGATGATAGTATTGATGATGGCAGAGATGGTACTACCAATAGAACCACCAGTATCGCCACCAACAGCTTGGCCGATAGCAGTAATACCAGCGCCGATCTGATTGAAAATACCCTTGATAGCACCAGTGACAAAATAGTAAGCAGTAACGGTGGAAAAGCGCTCTTTGACGATTTTTCTACCTTCTTCGATGGTGTTTTCTGGAAGTTTGCCCTCTGCAACACCCTTAGTCATCATAGCGATTTGGCCGGCTTTGTAGGTGTAGCCAATAAAATGCAAAATGAGCCAAGAAGCAACTGCGCCAAGCAAAGCGCCGATACCGAGACCAACGAGGCCGTAGTTGGTGGCCTTATCAGCAATGATAAAACCAGCAGCGGCCATGCCAAAGAAAGCCACGGTGGCTAGAAAATCCCAGAGGACACGCCAAAGGGAAAAACCAATGGTTTTTTTGTAAATTGATTTGTTGTCCATATTTTACTCCTTTAGTTGATTTTATTATAGCACGTTTTATGATAAAATAGGAGGCGGAAGCGTGGCCGAGTGGTTGAAGGCGCACGACTCGAAATCGTGTGGGGCTTTACGGCTCTCGGAGGTTCGAATCCTCTCGCTTCCGCCATTTTTGTTTTACTATGGCGTTAACGAATTGACAAAGTATAGGAGATACTATAAGATTAGTGTAGGATAATAAGTGAGGTATAGATGTCTGAAAAATTAAATTCTGAGAGTGGAGAAATTGAACAGAACACTGGTGGAGGCAAAAACGAATGGGAAAAAATGGCAGATGAGATGGGACCATTCAACTCAAAAAGGAATGAAGGCAAAAGTGCTTGGTTTAAAAAAATATCAGAGATAGCAAAAGATACTGGAAAACAGGTGGAGGAATTTGACCAAACTCCAGAATCTTGGCTTAAGAGGAGATTTTTTGTGGCAGATGGTGATGACGCTAGAATAGTTATTGAGGATGACAAATTACGTGGCGCTGCTTGGACGGAGTCTGATTTAGAGGTTATTGGATATGAATTTGGTGGCGGATCGGATGACGAATTGAATACAGAGATAGATGAAATTGCTAAAGCAAACGATGAATTAGGGAAGAATGTTGAAGTTACCACAAAAGAAGATAATACGGCACTTTATGAATCTTTGTCTGAAAGATTTTATAATATATTAAAGGATACCGAAGAAGATGAAGAAGATGATGATGAAGAGATAGAAAGGCAGCAAGCGGTAACTAAGTTACTTCAAGATACGCTTGATAATCTGTTTATGAACCAGGAAGAATATGCGGATGGAAGCGTACGGTCACTAGAATCAATGGCCGACCAAAGAATTTCTAAGATTGTAGGGTTGGCTTTGACAAAAGCAAAAACCAAAAATATGACTAAAGAATTCGTATATGATGCGGCGAAAAAGATATCTGGGTTGCAATTGTTAAAATGGCATATTGCTGAGGTGAAATCTAGCAATAATAAGTAATGTTGGTGGACGAGTAGGGGTTTTACATCAATTTTTACATCAATATCGTAGTGTTCACTATAATCCTCTCGCTTCCGCCATGCTCTTCCAGAGCATCACAAAAAAGCAGGATATCGTTCTTCGTTTCGCTCAGATCGAATCCTCTCGCTTCCGCCATTTTTGTTGCAGAAAAAAGCCCCTTAAATAGGGGCTAATTATTAGGGGGCGACTATTAGGTCAAATAGCTCTTGGCGGATAAAAATCCGCTCATTGTTTTTTCCGATGGCCCAACACTCTGGCATTTCTTTCCCAAAGAGATCCATTTTGTCGGGATTGGGAAGATATCGAGTGTGGAATCCGAATGGTTGGTCGATAGGTCTGAAATTTGCGAGTATTGGCCAAATATACGATACATCTTTAGACTGCATACATCTATAGAGGACTTGAGCCGTTGGAGTCTCCCAGAAAGACTCATAACTAGATATAAATTTTACTTCAACTTCTCTTTCTCTATAATATTTGGTCTTGTCCATAGCATTTAATGCTGTGTATAGATCTATAACCTTTGTATCACCGTTTGATGTATATTCTGTCCAAGCATGTGCAAAGCGTTCAAGCTTGCCATCAATTAGTGCTGTGACAAATCCTTGGACCAGCCTTGCTGTATGATCACCCTTCAGGGTAATCATCATTAATGCGGCAAACTCATAGCAGAATCCCACACCAGTATAACGAGATAGCTTGGTTGGAAGAGAACTTGAAATCACATTCTCTAGTGTATATCCGTTTAGATACATACTTTCACCCCTTTCTTAAAATACGCCCCCTAATTTTTATATTATATCATACCTTATAAAAAATGTCAAGATACTATAAGCGTTTTTGGGGAACTTGAATTGGTGGTATAATACGCTTAGAAACTTGAAAGTGGGCTGGGGTTTAGAACATTGTAAGGGAGGTGATTTGATGCAAAGAAATAACCGGTATTATCTTAGCTATTCGGCGTCTTTAAAGCGTGCGTTTTCTGATTGCAAACGGTCTATTAAATCTTCAAAAAATCTAAAAAACCCTAGCACATTTAAAAAGCCCGGGATTTCGGGCTTTTTATTATTTTAGCAAGGTTCGAACTTCGTCCAGACACTCCCGCCATTTTTATTGCAAAAAAAGTGCCCAATTACTGGGCACTATAGAGGTGGTTGGCTAAATAGCTATTCACT
>JAUNRI010000044.1 GCA_030535695.1 Candidatus Saccharimonadota bacterium
TGATATTATAATCTTTGTAAGCAAAAATCTCCATCACTACGGATGGTTGATTGATAAAATTTAATACAATTGCTACGACTCCTACTAAAATAATGATGCCAGTAAGGATTAATGGTAGTTCGGGCAAACTTCTTACTACAAATCTCAAATGCGGTTGCAATATTACAAATATTATGCAAAAAGCGGCGAAATACACCATGTATGGCGTAAATAGTGCCATTACCATCACTATCGCAAACAAAAAGGAATACATCGGCTTAGGTCGCTTTTCGCCTTGAATCTTAGAGCCGAGCCAAAGCAACAAAGTTGGCCAAAATACTAACATAATTAAGGGTGTGCCACTACCCGCCAAAAACAAAAACGGCGTAGATAATACTACTAAACAAGAAGCAAGTAGTGAGACGTTGTTTTTGAACCACCGGTTCAAAAGCAAAATCAAAAGTACACCCAAAATTAACCCGATAACTATACTGGGGAGCTTAATAGAATACGGCGTCAGGCCAAATAGTCTAATTGAGGTTTTTTGCAAGGTATGGTATGGCAAATCTACCAGGCTACCGTCAAAAGCTTCACTTATGGATAAATGATAAGAATTCGTAGCCGATTCCATTTCAGCTTCAGACAGACCATCTTGTGCAATTAAGGGCAGTGTAAAAAGTAGGGTAATAAATGCCGCCATCAAAACTATATACCCAATCACAAATCTATGTCGGTACAGAAAAAGTTTAGAAATAAGTATTTTCTTCACTATTTTATTATACTATTCTTCTCTAGTTTTATCAAGCGACATAAATCTGAGTAATTCTGGGTGGAAGTAGAGTTCTATTTTGCCGGCTTCACCATGACGGTGCTTGGCGATAATCACTTCTGTAATGTGGGTTGGCTCATAATTATCATCATTTTGTTTGTAGTAATCAGGACGGTGGAGCAACAACACAAGGTCGGCATCCTGCTCAATAGAACCAGATTCGCGTAGGTCTGACAGGATTGGCCGCGGATTTTCCCTACCGGTGACATTACGAGAAAGCTGGGCCAAAGCCACTACTGGAACGTCTAATTCCCTAGCCAGGACCTTGAGACCACGTGAAATTTCGGTAACTTCCTGTACGCGTTGCCCTTTATATCGATCTGACCCGGCGATTAACTGTAAGTAGTCAATAATAATAATCCCAATATCATGATCGTGCGCGGCTCTCCTGGCTTTGTTCCTCAGTTCCATTACGTTCATCGAACTAGTGTCATCAATATAAATTGGAATTTCTGCCATCTCCGCCATCGCATCGCCAATTTTGGCAAATTCTTCATCCGTCAAATTGCCGGTTCTGATTCCCCAGTTTTTTACCCCAGAGACATCCGAAATCATCCGTTCGATAATTTCATTTGCGGCCATCTCCATCGAGAAAAACAATACCCCTTTACCATTAATACTGGCAATATTATAGGCTAGATTTTGTGCAAAGGTAGTTTTACCCATCGCTGGGCGCGCCCCTACGATGATTAAATCACCTTTTTGAAGCCCCGCAGTCTTTTTATCGATATCGCGAAACCCAGTTTTAAGGCCACGCAAAGAACCTTTATGATTATGAAGGTCTTCAATGCGTTCAAATGCATCACCTAGAAGTTCATTTAATGCCTTGTAATCACTTTTGACAATTTTATCAGAAACCTCAAATAACTCTTGCTCAGCTTCCCCTACTAAAATATCCACATTGGCGTCCTCAGCGTAGGCTTTGTTGGCAATTTCGGTTCCGGCCTGAATTAAGCGCCTTCTAGTGGAATTCTTCTCCACAATTTCAGCATAAGCTTTAGCGTGCGAAGCTGCCGGGACGAAATTAGAAAGCTCGGTAAGATAAGCCGCCCCGCCAATTTCTTTGAGTTTTTTAAGACTTTTAAGTTCATTAGTGAGGGTTAAAAGATCGATCGGCTTATGCGCATCATACAAATTTACCATCGCTTCAAAGATAGTCTGGTGTCGTTCTTCATAAAAATCCTTAGCCCGAATAATTGTGATAACTTCTGGCAAAACATTTTCATCAATCATAATCGCGCCAAGAAGTGACTTCTCAGCGGTGATATCTTGTGGCGGCACACGACCGTCGCTTTTAGAATGGGCTACCTCCGTCATATTCTTTTACCTCACCTCCCATTATATCAGAAATCCTTGACTCTACTACCGGCTTTTTTGCCTCCTCCGGCTTTTTTATGGGGTTTTCCGCAGGCTTTTCAACAGGCCTTTCCACAGGTTTTTGCACAGGTTGAGCAGTGCTAAATAAGGCGTAAAGCAACCTCGCTTCCGCAAAAGGCTCTTTTACGTCCGGCAAAGTATTTAAAAGTGGCAAGCATTCCGCATTGGGATTTTCGATAATTTTGGTAATTAATTCCGATGCAATAATCTCTGCTCTCACCCCATACTCAAGCAACCCCTTTAAAGATGTTGTGATTTTTACAACATCTCCAGAGATATAATTAGTCAAAATCTCCGAAATTTTACTATCCTGAGGAAGCCCAATGGCCTTTTCTACCATTTCCTCAGTAATTTTACTATCAGACAAGGTAGAAATCTGATCAAGTAGCGATAAAGAATCTCTAAACGACCCGCCGCCACGCTTGACTACGATTTTGAGAGCCTCAGTTTCTATATTAATCTTCTCTTTTTTGCAAATATTCTCCAAGTGCTCTAAAATTATTTCAGGAGCAACCAACTTAAAATTATACACCTGCGCTCTAGATAAAATTGTGGCCGGTACCTTGTTTAAATCGGTAGTGGCCATAATGAAAATTACGTGTCTAGGCGGTTCCTCTAGGGTCTTTAAAAGCGCATTGAAAGCCTCTCTCGTGAGCATATGGACTTCGTCTATAATATAAATTTTATATTTCCCCTCAGTTGGCTTAATCATTGCCTTTTCGCGAATTTCCCGAATATCATCAATTCCCCGGTTAGATGCCCCATCAATTTCGATAATATCAGTATAATCATCTTCTAATTCATATTTGAATTTATTTACTTCGTGCGCAAAAATTCGAGCCACGCTAGTCTTCCCCGTCCCTCTTGGCCCCGCAAATAGATAAGCATGTGAAATCTTGTCGTCCTTTAAAGCGTTTTCAAGTGGCAGCGTAATTTGTTTCTGCCCAACCACATCCGCCAACCTTAGCGGCCTGTACTTTCTGTATAAACTCTTCATTATAGGGCCGCTTCTACCGCTGCCCACGCTGCATCTTCATTTTTGGCTGGAATTACCACCGATACTTGCGAACCATTCTTGAGATGGAAATACGTCACCGAAGCGTAAAGAATTTGATATTCTTTGCCGGCTACTTCTACATAATACTTATCATCATGTGCGACTAAAGTACCAATTACAGTTTTTCTTTCTACTGGGCCAATCTGCTTGTAAAGGAATTTGCCATCATCAGTAATAGTAAGTTTAAGAATATCACCCTCAACAAGTTTGGACTTAGAAGCATAGTTGGCTGGCACTGGATAATTCTTGCCATCTGGGCCAATCATAATCTGACCATCAAAGATGCCCTCAATAATCTTACCTTCTGGGCCAGAAACAATTGAATCTCTTGGTGCATTGATAGTTTCACCATCACCAATAATGGAAATCAAAAGTTCTTTTGCCGCAGACAAATTAGTCTCCGCCTCCGAAAGAAGGCTCCGTAGTCTTTTTATTTGTTTTTCTGGTATTTCAGACATCACCTCGCATCCTGTCTATATACTATTTAATATTATATTATATCCATTTTACCCCAAAGTCAAGTAAATTTTAGATAAAAGTTTTCCACCAATTTAACGGATACAAATTCAAAAATGTTGTAAAAATTACTTTTTCCAGAGGCCGGTGTGTTTTTTGCCGTCGTAAAGCATCGTTGGAATTCCTCGCACATTGAGCTGATTTTCTATGATATTACGGTTATTTTGCATCTTGTTGGCGGTTTCTGGATAATCCACGATTTTGCGAATTTCTGTAATGCCGCTATCATTAAGATTAACTTCTTTTAGCCAAGTTTCTAGTTGCCTTATAGCGTCATCATGTGAAAAATCTTCATTGAAGAGATTTTGGTAAGAAATCCCATCGGCATTCTTCTCGGTAAAGATATGATCTAACAGAGTCACTGCGACCCCAGAGCGAATTTGCTCCGCTGCTAACATATATTTAACGATAATTTCCGAATTTTTAAATTTATAACCACCATCGGCATTTGGGATGGCAAATGGCACAATATGTACGTCGTATTCATTAAAGAAGCCAGCTGCTTTTTGGTTTTTATAAGAAGTCATACAGACCGAGCAACCAGGGTCCAAAATATCTACTAAGATTGGTTTATCCGCGCCAATACCTGGACTAGCACTGATATAACTAAACTCATAATCTTCAGCTTTGTAATTTTTAAATTTCTCGGGGATGGCTTCAAAAATCTCGCCCCACTCCGTGAACCACCTACCAGTAGCTTCAAAAATATTAGATGGTTCCGACTCATCAATCGAGCAAATCTCCGCACCGAGCGTGCAAGCCGAAGGCGTAGTCACATTACAACTGCCCAAAGCCCAGAGCGCCAAGAGTGATTTAACCGCGGTGAGTAGCGCCCATACCGCAACAACTACAATAATTACCGACAAAATTTCAATTATCACCGACAACGGCTTGACCCATTTAGGATGTTTAATAATCACGCGCGACAAAATCGTGTTTTTGACGTCATCTTTGAAGCCGGTTTCACATTTTTGAAGGCGCACTTTTTTCCATAAACAC
>JAUNRI010000045.1 GCA_030535695.1 Candidatus Saccharimonadota bacterium
CACTGATTCAAGCCCAGTTTCTCATTCTACCCAAGATTGGAGTTCATCCTATAGCCATACGGTCCCTCTAGCTAATAGGCATGGCAAATGTGATCCTAATATAAATGGTAATACTCAGTGTCTTTCCCCATATCAAAATGCCAACTATACTCATTATGGTACCACAATAAATAAATATGGTACTCCAGCTTCAGATTCTTCTGGCACCGCTAATATTACTTACAATTTTGGTCCAGGTGGTTACAAGATTGGTACTTACTACAACTATTGTGCGGCTTCGGCAGGGTATTATTGTTATGATGATACACACGGTGCAGGGGATTCTAGCTACGACATCTGTCCGGCTGGTTGGAAACTACCAACTGGTGATGCTTCTGGTGACTTCCAAAGTCTTTATACTAAGATTGCTGGAGACGGGACTGATCCCACTACTGGCATCACCACTGCACCAAGTTCTGCTACTAACTTACTCAGTCTTCAGACTATGCTTTCTACGCCGGTCTCCGGGAGCTACTACAGTGGTGCTGCGCACAGGCAGGGTACTTACGGCTTCTTCTGGTCCTCTACGTTTAATAATACTTCACCTATGTACGACGTGCGCGTTAGTGGTACGGCAGTGACGCGGCTTAACAACGATCGCCGCTTTGGCCTCTCTGTGCGCTGTATCGCCCAATAACCCCCACCATCAACCTATAGCAAAATACTTAAACCTAAAGTAATATCAAAATCCCAAGAATCAACACAATATGTAACGCATTCGGAAGACCAGAAAAGAATAGGAAAGAAACTCCGTATGCCACCGTTAAAGAAAGTAGCATCCCCGCCACTTTGCGATTTTTCAAAATCACCCTAATTGCCAAAATTAAAATCACCGCAAACAGGGAAACACCTACCACCCCAGTTTCCAAAAGTAGCTCCGCATACTCATTTTGTACAATTTCTCTCGGCGCAGGGGAGTAACCATGATCATAAAGTGCCTGCCCAGCTCCACCTATTCCTACCCCAACCAGAGCCGTCTTAAAATCTTGGTGCCAAACTTTTACTGCATCAGATGCCAATCTCACCCTAGTATCGGTAGATTCTTCCACATACCCACTATAAACGGAGTTTTTCACAGGCTCAACAGGGGTAATTTCGTCACTTCCCTCCGACCCTTTTTCCCCGCCCTTCACATCTATAATTCCTAGCGACAAATGATTTAGCACCTTCGCCACCCCATCTCCATAGGTATCAGCGGTAGGGGAGACCGCCGTCAAAATCCCTTGCAAATTCAAAGTGAACAAAAACGCTAATACCAACACCCCCAGAGTCTTCAAAATAGAGAAGAGCACACCCTTCCGCTCAGATTTTTTCGCCCGCGCCAGCAAAAACCCAGCAAGGAACAAAAGCCCCACCACACATGCATAAATCGCCCCCCGCGAAAATGTCAGAAATAGAGTTGCTGAGAAAACGAAGAATAGTAGGGGGGCAAATCTGATTGCAATGTGTTCTACGGACCTTGAAGACTTGGCCTGAGCGGCCCGGAGCGTGTCCGAAGGACACGCTGCAATCAGATTTGCCCCCACCACAAATATTGGCGCGAGGAGCAAGTTTCCCATAAACTGCGGCTCTATCGCCCATCCATTCGGATGCGGAAACCCAAACATCTGATACACGCATCCATCGCAGAGAAGCGACGCCTCCTGAGAAACCCCAGAAACATCCAAAATACACTGCACCACACACCACAAACAAGCGAGTAGAGCAGAACCAAAAAACCACCGCCAAAATACCTTCCAAAAAGCAGTGTCCAGATTTTCCCGCAATTCATAGAAGAAAATCACCGCAAAAAACAGCGCCCACATCACCCCAACCGTCAAAAACCCTCGCGTCACATTGAGAGACCAAGCCACCGAAATCGTCGCAAACAGCGGAAATAGCCACCACAAAATACTCCCAAACACATGTGAAAATAACTCACGACGGTATTTTTTACACACCATTATCAGGGAAACAATATCAAACACCACCAGCCATATCAGTGGTAGGGAAAGTTCAAAATACATTGTTTCATTTTCGCCTAACTTTATCACAGGGAAATAAGAAAAATAAAGCACAAAAGGCATTATATATAGTAGATATTTATAAAACTTTTTCATCCACAAACTCCTTTATCTCTTGGTCAAATCTCGAAACGCTAAATTCCCTGACGCTCTCCGAAATTTTCGCCCGGTCAAACTTCTTTTTCTCAAATTCCAAAATCGCCACCGCCAAGGCATCAATCGTCTGTTTTTTAAACAGAATTCCATTTTTACCATCTTTAATATAATCCAACGCTCCGCCAGCACCATAAGCAATCACCGGGCACCCAGCCGATAAAGCCTCCACCGGCGCAATCCCAAACGGTTCCATCGAAGGGAAGATGTACCCCCGAGCATTTCCTAGATATGATGCCAACTCTTCCCTCCCCATCAAAGGCAAAAATTTGACAAAATCACAATTTGATGCCATTTTTACCAACCTAGAGTGTTCCGGCCCTTCTCCAATCACCACTAATTCCCTTTTTAGTTTCATACACGCCTTCACCGCAAGATCCAACCGCTTCCAATTCACCTGCCTAGAAGTTACAATATAATAATCTTTTATTTCAGTATTGTTATATTTAAAATCTTCTACTTCTACTGGAGGATGTATAACTTTAGCTTCCCTCTTATAATACTTAGAAATTAATTCCTTTGCATAGCTTGATATCGTAATAAACTCATCCACGTGTTGCGCTGCTTCGAAATCTGCTTTTCTTAAAGGCTTCACCAAAAGCTTAAAGAAAAACCTAACCACAGGGTTAAAAATTCCAAAACCTGGATTTTTGATATAAGTATCATAAAGCTGCCAATAATACTGCGTCGGCACATGGCAATATGAAATATGTTTTGCACCTGGTTTTAAACGTCGCACGCACTTAGCTTCCGCTCCCGTCACCGAGATCACTAAGTCATACTCAGTCAAATCTAAATGCGAAAACCACTTAACTCTAAAAACTCCGAGAAGTCGCCTCATAAAACCTGGAAAAATCTGCAGCCACCCCGTTCTCACATCAGCATCATCAAACCAAGAAATCTTGCGCGGGGAATATTTAGAAGTATAAATCGGCGCATCAGGATAAATCCGATGTATCTCAAGAAGCACTTTCTCCGCACCCCCCACATTGGTCAGCCAGTCGCAAACAATCGCAACTTTCATTTCGCGAGCCATCTATTTGGCTCCTTCCCCTCTAAACACCGCCGCAATCGTCCTAAAGAAAATCTGCGTATCAAGCAGCAGCGACCAATTCATCACATAATAAATATCCAGGGCTCTACGTTCCTCAAACGAAATGTCGCGCCGACCCGAAACTTGCGCAAACCCCGTCAGCCCAGATTTCACCGTGAGAATCAACGACCTATCACCATAATCCCTCAGCTCTCCCGGAATCAAAGCCCTCGGCCCAATCAAAGAAATATCACCCTTCAAAATATTAAATAGTTGCGGAAGCTCATCAAGAGAAGTCCTCCGAATAAACCGACCAAAACCAGTAATTCTCGGATCATCCTTCAAAAAGTCGCCATTCTTACGATATTTTTTAATTAACTCTCTCTTCCCCATTTTAATAAATGCTTCTTCTGGCGTCATTCCACTCCACTCCGGTTTCATCGAACGGAATTTGTAGCATTTAAATTTGCGGTTATAACGCGTGAGCCTTTCAGACTTAAAAATCGCCGGCGCTTTCGGATTTCTAATTTTTAAAATCAACCATACAATCAGCATCGGTATCGCAGCGAACACCAAGCCAACCACCGAAAACAAAATATCAAATGTTCTTTTTACCACCGCCCAACCCCCAGAAAGTGGTGTCAGTTTCACTAATACCGCTGGGGTATTTCCCACCAACTCCAACTCCCCAAAATGCGACGAAAGTTCCGTCTCGGACGGCACAAAATAATATAAAAGATGTCGATTCACCGCCTGCTTATAAACATATTCCGTATCTTTTTCATCGGTTTGAAAAATCACATCAACTTTTACTTTTTTAAGAGCCTCCTTTAGAGATGAATATTGGTGCGTTTTTACATCAACCGGAATATATTTGTGGCTCGCCACCACAGCCGCCAAACGATACCCAGACTCTGGCGTAGAAGTGATAAAATCTACCAAATATTCAGTATTTTTGTTATTTCCGATCACCAAAACTTTTTTCACGCCATAATTATTTTTAAAAATTTGCCGCGCGATAAAAATTATCAAAATTCTTTCAATCATCAAGAACACAAACGAAAACCCAACCGCAAGAAGAGCAATCACCCTCACCGGAAAGAGATTTTTGCCCGCAAAGAAATCATAAACAATCAAAGCCGCTACCGAAAGCACTGCCGCCAGAAATACCTTCCCCACTTCTGGAAGACGCGATTTATTTAAAAACACTGATTTTTTATAAAGCCCAAGCGCCGCCAAAATCACCCACATAATTGGCACTAACCATACAATTTCCAGAGTAAATTCCGCCAATTGCGCTTCAAACCTATAAGGACGTGGATCTACGTGCA
>JAUNRI010000009.1 GCA_030535695.1 Candidatus Saccharimonadota bacterium
TAATTATTTTACATTTCACCGGCAATTTGTGTGAAGCCAATCTCAAGGCTTCACGCGCCTGCTCGTCAGTCACGTCAGCAATTTCAAACATCACAGTCCCAGCTTTTACTTTTGCTACAAAGAACTGTGGCTCACCCTTACCAGAACCCATTTTTACATCAAGTGGTTTCTTGGTAACAGGTGTATGTGGGAAAATCCTAATCCAGATTTTACCACCACGCTTAATATAACGAGTAATCGCCTGACGGGCCGCCTCAATCTGACGAGAGGTAATCCTCTCATTATCAAGAGACATAAGACCCCAGTCACCAAATGCTACAGTATTGCAACGGGTAGCAATACCCTCATTTTTGCCTTTTTTCACCTTACGATGAAGGGTTTTCTTTGGAAGTAAAATAGCCATGATTATTTCTCCCCCTTATAAATCCAGACCTTTACACCCACAATACCAGCAATAGTTGGTGCATGATGACAATAAAAGTCAATATCGGCTCTAAGAGTATGTAGAGGCACCGAGCCTTCAATGAACTTCTCACGGCGGCTCATTTCAGCACCGTTAAGACGGCCTGCCACCTCAATCCGAACACCTTTAGCACCAGCATTCATTGTAGAAGAAAGTGCCATCTTTACAGCTCGGCGGAAATTCATCCTCTTGCCAAGCTGAAAACCAATATTCTCTGCCACCAATTTGGCGTTGAGCTCTGGTTTTTTCACTTCTTCTACATTAATCCTAATTGGACCTTCTACAATTTTCTCTAGACTCTTCTTGAGCTCATTGATACCTGCACCTTGCTTACCAATCACTGCACCTGCTTTTGCAGTCAAAATAGTGATAGTGGTAAGATTAGCGGAGCGTTCAATGTTTATCCGTGCAATTGTAGGACGAGATTTAAACTTGTCCTCTATCAATTTACGGATTTTGTCGTCCTCCACAAGCCAGCGCCTAAAATCGGCTTTCCGAGTAAACCACTTGGATGACCAGTCTTTACTGACTTGGAGACGGTAAGAGATGGGATTAACCTTCTGACCCATATTACTTTTTCTCCTTCTTAGCTTCTGCCTTCTTAGCCTCTACTGGCTTCTCGGCAGCCTTCTTAACTTTCTCTTCGCCGGCGACCTCGACGAATATATTGCTTGAAATCTTCTCAAATGGCAAAGCTCTGCCTCTAGATGCTGGCATGTAGCGACGCATCCGGCTACCTGAAGTTACCACGATTCTGGCAATTCTGATAGTCTTCGGATCAATTGAAACTTTGCTATTATTTAACAAATTCGCATTGGCAGATTCTATAGCTTTTCTAACTGCAGTAGCTGCTTTTCTTGGGGTGTTTTCCAAAATCACAATTGCATCCGCTACATAGCGATCACGAACGAGCGATGCTACAATATTGGTTTTACGTGGTTGAATATCCACACCTTTCTCATATGCGTGTGCAAAAATTGTATTAGCCATAATTAATTACCCCCCTTTGCGGCTGCTGCCTCAGCGGCTTTTTTACCACCGTGGCGCTTAAATTTACGAGTCGGCGCAAATTCACCAAGTTTATGACCAACCATATTTTCTGAGATAAATACTGGGACGTGAACTTTACCGTTGTGAACAGCAATAGTTCTACCTACCATTTCTGGAGAAATCGTAGATCGACGTGCCCAAGTTTTAATCACAGTGCGGTCATCGGCGGAAAGTGCGGCGATTTTTTTGGCTAGCTTGAAGTCCACAAATGGACCTTTCTTCATACTCCTAGACATTATTTCCTCTTTCCTTCGTGGCGACTGCGCACGATCATTTTATTAGTTTTCTTATTATGACGGGTTCTGTAACCGAGTGTCAACTGGCCCCACGGAGTGCGTGGTGCTTTACCGGTACCGTGACGGCCACCGTCACCACCACCGTGTGGGTGGTCGGTAGCATTCATTACGACACCTCTTACCGTCGGGCGAATCCCCTTGCGACGACGACGTCCAGCAGCACCAATTTTTACGTTTTGATGTTGCATATTAGACACCGTCCCAATTGAAGCTTCACAGCTTACCAATACTTTACGGACTTCACCAGATGGCATCTTGAGAGTAGCATAACCA
The DNA here is from genome assembly GCA_030535695.1 of Candidatus Saccharimonadota bacterium. Lineage (GTDB taxonomy): Bacteria > Patescibacteriota > Saccharimonadia > Saccharimonadales > Saccharimonadaceae > Nanosyncoccus. The sequence goes on from JAUNRI010000009.1 coordinate 2,083, forward strand.
TCTTCTTTTGCCATCAGCTGAGCAGAGGCACCAGCAGCACGCACCATTTGTGCGCCACGACCAGGGGCAAGCTCAATTGCATAAACGAAAGTACCTACTGGAATATTTTCGAGTGGCATTCTGTTAGAATCTTCCACTTCTACTTCGCTACCAGTTTTAAAAGTGGCACCTTTTTTCATTTTTGTATCAGCGAGAACATAGTAAAATACCCCATTTTGGTCTTTTACTCTCGCAATACGAGCCGAACGGTTTGGATCGTATTCGATTTCTTCTACAGTGAGTGTTAAATCTTTTGGTAAAGTGTAAGTCATCAAACGATAGTGTCTCTTTACCCCACCACCACGGTGACGCACAGTGATTCTACCTTGATTGTTTTTACCGGCTTGTTGCTTTTTCGCCTTTACAAGAGATTTGAGAGGTTTTTTGGTCGTAATTTGATCATAATCCTCAGTCGTCTTTTGTCTTTGCGCCGGAGTCATTGGGCGATATGCTCTAATACTCATTACTTCTTCTCCTTACCTGCATTCTTGTCTGCCTTTTTATCCTTTTTGGAAGCTTTGGCATCCTTTGCGCTGGTTTTTACATCTTCTTGTTCTTCAAACACCTTGATAGAATTGCCTTCTTTCAAAGTGACATAAGCAAATTTCTTATCTTGACGGTGAGTAATTCCAGGATAAGCGTGCTTGCCCTTAGAATACTTGGTTTTCTTACCCTTACGAGTCAAAACTCTTACATCAGTCACGGTTACATTAAACTCATCTTCTACCATCTTAGCAATCTGTTGCTTAGAAGCAGATTTATCAACCGGGAAAACATAGGTTCTCTTAGCGATTTCTCTGTAAGTTTTTTCGGTAGCGCGTGGCTCAAGGAGATTGAGTTTTACTACTGCATTTTTCTTATCAGCCATTATTTATCTCCTTTCAACCAAGCTACGGTAGCTTTTAGCCCTTCTGGATCAAATACAATCGCATCGGCATTCATAATGTCAAACACATTAAGGTAACTTGCACGTACCAATTTGAGATTAGAAATGTTGTTGGTAGATCTCAAGATTTCTGGAGTCTTTTCAGCTACTACAGCTAGTACGTTTTTACCCTCAAGCTTCAAATCTTTCAAAGCTTTAGCTGCGTCTTTGGTTTTGCCAGTGAGCTTTACTGGGGTCTCCAAAGCAATTACTGCTTTATCGGCATTTTTGATAGATAAAGCCTGAGCGACTGCCTGACGTTTAGCTTGCTTAGAAATCTTCTTGGTGAAGTTTTCTTCGCCAGTGCGACCAAAAGCCACACCACCATGACGCCAAATTGGGTTACGCGTAGAACCAAAACGTGCCCTACCAGTACCTTTTTGTTTCCATGGCTTCTTGCCACCACCTCTCACTTCGCCACGCTTCAAAGTTTTGGCGTGAGAACTTCTGGAATTTGCAAGATAGGCATCATAAGCTAATTTTACTAATTCGTAATTTTCGACCTTTAGACCGAAGATATCTTTATCTAGTGTAGCCATACTACTCCTTTCTTCGGACCAGGCACTGCGCCTTTAAGGCCGATCAAATTGTTAGTTGCATCAATATAGGCAACTTCCAAATTCTTGACGGTCACTTGTTCGTGGCCCATTCTACCTGGCATTTTCTTACCTTTAAATACTTTTTGCGGATACATTGAGCCGATAGAGCCAACTCTTCTGATGTTACCCTTAAAACCGTGGGTATTTCTAGATTCGTTGAAGTTCCAGCGCTTCACCGTACCAGCATAGCCTTTACCCTTAGAGATACCGGTAGCAGCTACCTTATCACCAAGGTTAAAATTTTCTACGGTGATTGTATCACCGAGTTTCATCCCTTCTGGGATTTCGTCTACCCGAAACTCTTTAAGAGTCTTTGGTGAGACATTTTCACCGGCCTTTTTAACGTGGCCAGCTACCGACTTGCTCAGATTCTTACCCTGACCGTAGCCCACTTGCACAGCATTATAACCATCGGTTTCGACAGTCTTTATCTGAGTCACTGTGCACGGACCGGCTTGAAGGATCGTAACTGGGGTTACAATGCCATCTTCGCCGATAATCTGGGTCATACCAACTTTGGTGCCGAGAATGACTTGCATCATTTACCTTTCCTTTAATTTTATAACACTCTTAAAACTAGATTTACGAGCCGGTTTCCTAGTAGAGTGTTTAGTAAACTAGGACCTGTCCCCATATCTAGTTATTACATGTCATTATATCACAGCTCTTATCTTTTGTAAAGAGGTTTTTTAGATATTTTCTAGATAACTATCAATAAATTCATCAATTTTACCATCCAAAACTGCATCTGTATCCGTAGTTTCAAAACCTGTCCTGGTGTCTTTTACCAGTCTATAAGGCTGCAAAACATAATTTCTAATCTGTTGACCCCAACTAGCCGATTCGCCAGCGCGAAGTTCGGAAATCGTCGCCGCATTTTGCTCTATCTGCATTTGCGCCAACTTACCCCTTAGAATTTCCATTGCTTTTTCTTTGTTTTGGTGAAAATTGCGCTCATTTTGAATGGCTACAGCAATCCCGGTAGGAAGATGAGTAATCCGCACCGCCGAATTAGTGGTATTTACCCCTTGCCCACCGTGCCCGCCAGAGTGATAAGTATCAACCCGAAGATCCTTTTCGTCAATCACTACATCTGTATCATCTTCTATCACCGGCAAAATTTCAATGAGAGAAAACGAAGTCTGCCTCAGATTATTAGCATTGAAGGGGGACAAACGCACCAACCGATGCACTCCATGCTCGGATTTAAGAGTACCATAAGCATTTGGCCCAGTCACCTCATATACTGCGGTCTTAATGCCAGCTTCTTCACCCTCGGTTTTTTCAAGAAGCGTGGCCCTAAAACCCTTTTTCTCAAAAAATCTCAAATACATTCTCTCAAGCATCCCTGCCCAATCCATCGCCTCTGTGCCACCCGCACCAGAGGTAATTCTAATAATAGCGTTTTTAGAGTCATACGGTCCAGTAAATCTTAGCGCCTTTTTGTTTTCCGCAAAATTTTGCTCCATCGCCGTAATTTGGCCCTCAATTTCACCTTTGAGCTCCTCGTCAGAAATAGCAACCAACTCTTTTAAATCGTTAATCTGGGTTTTTAATAGCACCCACGATTCAGTCTCAGAAGACAATCTCGCCACCTCTTGATTTTTCTCCGTAGCCAGTTTCACATCCCGCCAAATTTCCGGCTCCGCCACCTCTTTTTCAAGCGATTCCAGCGCCTGTAATTTTTCCGAAATACCAAGTTTCTCATAAGCCTGCAAAAACTCTGCTTCCAACACGTTCAGTCTTTTTTCCAACTCTTGCATATTATCCCATCTCCCCCGATTTTATCTGAAAATACTCTAGATAATTCAAAAACTTATCCTGCCCAGCCCTACAAGTTTCTACCAAATATCCCGGCTCTTTCCACCATTCGCGAAGCCCTCGATAATAAAACATCTTCAAATCTTCATCTATTACAAACGGGACGATATTAAGCCTCAAGCACTCCTTAAACAGAATCAACCGTCCAATTCGCCCATTCCCATCTTGAAATGGATGAATCAATTCAAAATCATGATGAAACTCTAGCAAATCTTTCAAACCCAAATTTTCCTTTTCACGATACTTTTCAATCAAATTTTTCATCGCTTCTGGCACATCCTCTGGCGAAGTGGTTCTAAGCCCACCTACCTCATTTGGCATTTTTTTATACTCCCCTACATTAAACCACTCCTCCCTAGATTCCGAGGTACCATTTTTTAAAATAAAATGCAGGGTCTTAATCATATGCTCATTCACTTGACGAGTAGCGTTATCTATGATGTAATCTATACACCGAAAATGATTAGCCGTCTCTACCACATCATCTGCTCTCACTCCCTTAAACTTCTGCATCATCCCCACTGTATTAGTCTCAAAAATATAACGAGTCTGTTCCTCTGTCAAACGACTTCCTTCAATATGGTTAGAATTATAAGTTAACTCAATCTGGACTTTATGGTAAATCCCACCCTTAAGCCCATTTTTATTTTCAAATCTCAAAATATCTAGCAAAGTATCTTCAGACTGTTTCTGATTAATCCGTTCAGGCTTCTGACTGTTTTCAGGAATTCGCCAAACCCCATTTGCTAATTTGGCACCTTCAATTCGCCCTTCTGTACAGTAATTTCTTACACTCCTGTCCGAAATTCCCCACTTCTTGGCAATTTCTTCTACGGTCAAATAAATCATAACCCCATTATACACCCCATATCGGCAAAATTCAAGCTAGAAATTATTTTCTCCCAAACTTTTTGCCGAACACCTTATGTCAGTAAAATTATTTAGCAATACAACGTATCGGACGACCATACGTACGAGGAGAATAATTCTTTGGTTGGAGTAGCGATGCATCATCACTGGTACGTAAATCATACATATAACGATCAGTGTTATAAGTAGAGGACCAGAAAAAGCCATAAATACCTTGTCTAATTGCGGTATTTTGATAATATGAACCTGAAATTGGGGTAGATAGTTTGGATTGAAAGCTTAGTGGACTTGAGACATCATTATTTCCGATAATATTATATAATTTCTCATATTCGCCACCACCCCCACCAGTAGGCATACGCCAACCAGCTGGGCAAATGTCATACTCCGCGTTACCAGATGGCGTACCAGAACTACTACCACTACCGTAGCAATATGAACCAGCCGAAGCGGCACAAAAATTATAATAAATTCCAATTCTATAAGTACCTGAACCAATTTTATTTGTCACTATAATATCGTTATGCGTATAAGTTTTATCTTGATATTCAGCAGAGCATGGCGTACCGCCATTATAGGATGAATCACAAGAACCACTCTTATTAATTAACGGAGCCGAGTAAGTATTAGCCTCGCTTGTCCAATTTTGATATGTAAGCCCGTCAATCGCCCATTGATCCGTGGTAGTGCCACCACCATTCTTAAGATAACCTAAAACAGTGTCGGTAGCATTGGTGTTAGTAGAATCCATGCCATTCACAATATCTCTGCTAGTTAAATCTAAGTTAAGATTATCTAACATCCAACACCTGCCATCGTCTAGTCTTTGGATTAAGTATGGTTGTTCGTCTCTTTGATCTATCACTACCGTAGGGTCTTCTGTGCAAACACTAGCAGCGACAGTAGGGTCAGATAATTCTTGCATGTAATATTGCGTAACAATAGGTAATGCCTTAAAACTTAGGTTAAGTTCATATAAGCCAGAAGGTTTGGTATAGTCTATTTTAGCTGCAAAGCCAAGAGTAGCCATCTTTTCATTAGTCGGACTAGACGATTGCATAATAGGTGTACTATCAGAAGAAGTAAAGACTCCGTAATCTCCAGAAGAGGAACTAGCATCCTGAGTAATTCTATATCCCCAATTATTTACAGGAAAGGCAGAAGTAGCATAAGAACTAGTGAGGTTAGGAATAGTTTTGGTGCTATCTGCTATATTGACTAAATCTGTATTATTACTAGGTGTGGTAACATAGAGCTTAAAACCAGTGAAATTATTCGTACCTACCTTAATTGTCAAATCTTGTTCAGCAAAAGTATTAACAGACGGGTCTAGATTCATTGTAATAGTATTAGTAGGAATATTGAGCGAAAGGCTGGGTTTGATAGTAACACTGGTATCTATATTAGTAGCGGTTGTACCCCCCCCCCATTAAAATGGCGAAGGGTAGAGAAAATAAGGCAGTAACAAAAACAGCGAATGTTTTCTTGTGATTTTGCACGACATTAAGCATAACCCCATTATACCACAAGCAAAATCCAAATTGCAACAAAAAAATGTTGTATTTTTTACAACATAAGTTAGTCAAAAAACTGGGTAAGACTACCCAGCTTTTTGGCTTAATATTTAAGCTTTTACGAGTATCCAGGAAAGATCCACGGAGTTAAACTCCAGTTGTATCTTTTCTCTACCCGCCAGAACATCGAAAATGTGAAAAGTCGCTTTTTCTGCAAACCGAATTCTGGTCCGCAGAAGCTCGGTAACTTCCACTTCCGCCCCGCCCCGTTTCCGAAAGCGTAGCGGCTGGCACGGCGTCATTCCGTCGTAACCGAACAGCGCCATTACCTCGACTTGTTCTGGTTTAGTGTTGTTAAAGTTTTTCATAAAAGACTCCTTGTTTAGTTGATAAAGAGTCATTTATGTGAGCCCGATTTATTGGCTCCTGGCTACCGGCTTAAATGACAAAACCAGCAGCTTTAAACTTTTCTCAATGCCAGTGACCGAAGTTTAGCATGAGCTATTTCTATTTTACCATAAAAATGTTATAATATGTAAATGATTTGGGAAGAATTAAAAAAGCCATTTCTGATTCTGGCCCCTATGGAAGGCGTCACAGATATAGTTTTCCGCCAAGTAGTAGCAAAAGCTGGCCGGCCAGACTTATTTTTTACGGAATTTACTAATGTTTCTTCCTATGCTTCGGAAAAAGGGCGACCAAATGCTCTAGAAAGGCTAAAAATCGCCCCAACGGATAAACCCATTATCGCCCAAATTTGGGGCAAAGAACCAGAACATTTTGCGGAAACTACAAGGGCGCTTGAATCCCTTGGTTTTTCAGGGGTAGATCTTAATTTCGGCTGCCCAGACAAAAACGTCAATAAGGCGGGCGGCGGGGCGGCCATGATTAAAACCCCGGACCTAGCTGTCGCATGTTTCAAAAAAGCCAAAGAAAACACCACCCTCCCCGTTTCTATTAAAACTCGCCTCGGCTGGAAAGACCCCGACGAATACAAGGAGTGGCTCCCGACTCTGTTACAAGAACGCCCCGCCGCCCTCACTGTGCATTTAAGAACCAAAAAAGAGATGAGCAAAGTCCCTGCCCACTACGAATTAATCCCAGAAATCATCAAACTCAGAGACCAAATTAGCCCAGAGACTAAGCTGATCATCAACGGCGACATCAAAGACAAAAACCATGCCGAAGAATTGCATCAAAAATACCCAGAAGTAGATGGTTTTATGATTGGCCGCGGTGTCTTCCAAAACCCCTACTGTTTTACCAACCATACTCCCACCCGCGAAGATTTGATGCAACTTTTAAACTTACATTTAGAGTTATGGGAGAAACACCCAGGAAAATATGAACCTCTAAAGCATTTTTTCAAAATCTACATCAATAATTTCCCTGGTGCAGCAGACTTACGGGCTAAACTAATGGAAACCCACTCTATAAAAGAGGCCCGCGAAATCCTCAAAGCCTATTCCGGTACCTCAAACGGCAATTCCCCATACCCCGAAAGCCGATGATGATAAGCCCATCTTAACTCCCCAATACTTGCCACACACTCAAACGGCTTCATCACTCCGTCTATCCCCAGTAATCCCTTAAAAATCTCCGTCATTTCCGGGTCCAAAAACAAATCTCGCCCAAAAATTTTCTCTTGTTCAGAAAACGCCACATACGGACAGAATAACAGATACGAATTAGCACATTTCGCACATTTCCCACACCATTTCAAAGCCCGATTGTCCTCCCCCTGTTTATAATTTGCCACATTACAAGAAGAGAATTTCTCCCCGTATTTTTCCCAACATTTCTCCGCAAATTCTTCCGCAATTTCTAGTTCATTCATATTTTCAAGCAAAGAACCAATCATAATTCCACCAGAAATATACTTTCTCACATAATTTTTGAATAAATCCTGAGCCTCTTTAGTTTTAGACCACTGATGGTTCACCGGCAAATCCCCCGCATACGCATGCGGTTCCAAACCTTCTCGCCCTACCCCCAGTTCCACTCTGTTAAATCCAATCAAAATCACCTGAATCAAAGCCAAAGCCTCGTTAATCAAAGTCACCGGCACATGCCCGTTCATACCCCCCACCGCCAAAAGACCTTCTTTGTCAATCTCTCTCCGAATCAAAATTGGCTCACCAAATTCATTCAAAATCGCCGGATAATCCTGCTGTGCCGTAATATAACAAACCCTAAAATTCACCCCGCTTTCTCGCACCTTTTCCGCAGTCAGAAGCGAATCTTTTCCACCAGATAAAAGCACCAAAATCCCGGGTTCAAGCGCCCTTTGATTTTCCACCACCTCTGTAGTACTACCAGCCACAAAATGTGCCAAACTTTCCCGTGTCAAATTGTTTTCATAGGCAAATTGGCTCATCCCCTCCTGATAAATCTTATCAAAAAACTTTGCCTCGTCCGCACCAATCGCAAATGGCAGCTCCACCTGATTTACAGGCTCAGCTTTGTAATAAGAAGTTCCCAGTATTATCAACGCTAGTCTCAAGGCCCGATCTAGCATCCCCTTATCATAATCAATTCCCGGGTCAAAAAACCGGGCTTTTTCTACAAATTCTCTGCCATCTTTCCCCTGATAATGAAATTCCGCCACACCCCCCTCGTACTGATAACTCAAAAACTTAAAACTCATCCAAGCTCCTTTATCAAAGCTTTAAACTGATCACCCCTATCATAAAAATCTTTAAACATATCAAAACTGGCCGCACCGGGACTAAGAAGCACCACCGAATTCGGGCATTTTTCCGCCTCTTCCTTAGCCTTCAAAACTGCCTCTTTCAAGCTCTCCACAATTTCATAACGCGAACTGTCCGCCCCTTCAGCCAAACCATTCCGCGTTTCCCCCATCAAAAACACTTTTTTCATATTTTTGGGCTCAAAAATTGCCTTTCTAATCGGGGTAAGGTCTAGCCCGCGATCTTTGCCACCGGCGATCAAAAACACCGGCCGGTTCGAAAACGCCTTCACTGCCACCTCTAGAGATGGCTCCGATGCCGAAAAACTATCATCATAATAATCCACTCCATTCAAATTTCTCACAAACTCAATATGATGCGGCAATCCCTTAAAATTGCCAAACGCCAACTTAATCTCCGAAGCGTAATCCCGCACCAAATCTGCTACCGGTATCTTAAGAAATCCGGCCACCGCAAGTAGCGCCGCCTCGGCATTTTCCCGGTTATGCGCCCCCGGAATTACCAAAGCATTAAACAACTCTTCCATTCCCGCCGGCTTTTCATTCTCTGGATAAGGGAATTTTAAAAGCGCCCTTGATTTTTCCGAAATCTCACGCGACCACTGATTATCCTTAAAATAAACCAGCACATCTTCGGGCTTCTGAAACTGAGCAATATGTCCCTTAGCATCAACATAATCTTCAAACGAATCGTGGACATTGAGATGGTCCGGCTCAATCCGAAGCACTACCGCCACCTCTGGCGAACGCTCCAAATCCCACAGTTGAAAACTGCTCATCTCGTACACAAACACATCCGCCTCTTCATTTAAATAATCAAGCGACGGTTTGCCGATATTCCCAACTAGAAACACCTTCTTTCCTAGCGCCTTTAAAATTTCCGCTATCAGAGAGCAAGTAGTGCCTTTACCCTTAGTCCCAGTCACCCCAATCACCGGCGCTTTTTTATTTTCAAAGAAATATCTCGTCATGCTAGTAAAATTAGCATTTGGATGTACCGACGGGCTCCGAAATACCAAATCATACCCCGAAAAATCCATAGAGGAAAGCTCGGCAACTTCAAAATTATCTAAAATTTCTACTTCATCCCCCAAAGTCTTAAAATAATTCTCTAGAGAATGACCTTCTTTGCCATACCCCAAAATTGCAATTTTCATAACTTTATTATACCACTAAAAGTTTAATTTCGCTTCTAACTCCGTCAGAGCCGCTTTTTCTACCGACGACACCGTAGCAAAGCCCTTCACCCCACTTCCCGCAAACTCACGAGAAAGTTCAATCATTTTACTCTTATCGATACCTTTAATCAAATTTGGCATATTGTCGTATTTATCTACTTTTTCATTTACAAAATAGTTCTCCGCATAATAATCTGCAATCTGCCCCACCGTTTGCGCCCCCATCTGGAACCGCCCCAGAGCATACTGCTTGGCCGATTCAAAATCTTTATCCGAAATCTCGCCATTTAGCGCCCTTGTCATCTCTGTTTGAATCAAAGAAAACAGCGCGTCGACATTTTCCTCATTCACTTCACCGTCAAAATCCCAATAAGTGCTATGGGCATTCGAAGCCACCGCACTACCCATCCCATACACCAGCCCCCGTTTTCTCGCCACTCCAAAAATCCGCGAGTTCATCGTACCATTCAAGATATGATTAAGACAGTTCATCGCAAACACTTCCTTAGGGCTAAAATGCCTTGGCGTCACCAACGAAAATCCAAAAGTAATGTTAGAGGCATCTTTTCTTCTAATCGCCACCATCTCGGTAGAATGAAGATCTGCATACGGAATCTCAAATTTCTCCCCCTCTTTTAAGGGCCAAGATTCAAGTTCCTGTATAATCTTGTGTTTACGTCCATGGATTTTTCCCGCAATAATAAACATCATATTCCGCGCCGTATGTGTGCGCCGGTAATGTTCCCGAATGTCTTTGAGTTCAATATTAGCAATCGTATCTCGTCTCGCCGCCAAATCCAATACGTCTTCACCCACCGCTTGTTGTACCCGCGGCCACAATAATCGGTAATAATCGTTCATATACCCCGTCAGTTCCGACCGCACATTAGCCTTTTCCGCCTTCAATTCTTCCTCATTAAATCTTGGCTCCGCAATTGAAAGCCGCTGCAACTCCATAATTCTATCCCACTCAAAATCTGCACATTCTGTCTCATAGCACACCGAAATATCCGAGGTCCAAGCATTGTGATAAGCCCCATTTTTGGTAAATTCTGCCTCAAAATCTTGCTCATCCTTATACTTGGCATTCGCCCCAAACGCCAAATGCTCCACCACATGAGGAAGTTCGTAAATGTCATGGTTCTTAGCGTACAGCATCCCCGCCCGGAATTGAATCCGGGTAGCCATCACCGAGGCACCGGGAACATCAATCAGAAGCCCTCTTGCCCCATTTTTAAGCTGTATTTCCTCTACTGCGTGCTTCATCTTGACTTTTCTGGAATTTTGTGCTATAATTAGATTATGGATTTATTTCCGCTTAGATTTCTTCTTGGCGGATTTTTTCTTTTTCTTAGTGACTTTTTTAGTTGCTTTTCTCGCTCCTACACCATGAGAAGCCCCTGGCGTCTTTTTCTTAAATTCGTCATCCAAGTTTTTCTCCCCCGCCGAAATCTCATTTACCCCCTTATCATTCCCTGATGCCATCTTGGTAAGCTCAGATTCATACTCTTCACCATCAGTGACATTATCTTCTACCGCCTCTGTTGGCGTAATAGTAAGAAGAATCTTCAACACTTCCTCACGCAAATTTCTCTGCAAACCATCAAATAGTTTTTGTGATTCCGAGCGATATTCTACCAACGGATCTCTTTGCCCTACTGAACGCCAATGAATCCCCTCTCTTAAATGTTGCATATTCTCAAGATGTTGCATCCAGAGCATATCAAGCACTTTGAGATACACTTCGCGTTCCACCTTGCGCATGGTATCTGCCCCAAATCGCTCCTCTTGTTTCTTGTAAGCTTCTTCGATCGCCTCTAGAGCCAAGGTATAACGCTCTTTTTCCTTGCGTTTTACCCCAATTTCGTGAATCAAATCATCATCAAGCGTATTAAATACCGCCTTAAACTGCTCGTCAAAATCCTTATTTACCCGAGAAGAAAACTCCGTCAAACTCTTGGCCTCATCTCGCATCAACCGCTTAATTTCCGGGAAAATGTCGTCACCCTCGAGGATCTTCCGCCGCATCATATAGACCACCCGGCGATGCCTATTGATGACATTGTCATACTGCACCACATTTTTCCGGGAATCAAAGTTAAACCCTTCAATCCGCTTTTGTGCCGACTCTAGAGTCTTTGAAATTGCCCTAGTTTGAATTGGCTGGTCTTCCGCTACCCCAAGCCTGGTCATCAGCATCTTTACTCTGTCACCCTGGAAAATCCGCATCAAATCGTCTTCGCAGCTCACAAAGAATTGGGTCGTGCCAGGATCGCCCTGCCGGCCACCACGGCCTCTAAGCTGATTATCTACCCGGCGAGAATCATGTCTAGCTGAGCCAATCACTACCAAACCACCTAATTCTTTTACCCCTTTGCCGAGCTTAATATCGGTACCACGCCCCGCCATGTTGGTAGCCAAAGTAATCGCGCCCTTTTCGCCGGCTTTAGCGATAATCGCGGCCTCCCGCTCGTTATTTTTGGCGTTCAAAATCTCATAGGGTAGCTTAAATTGGTCTAAATATTTGGCAATTTCCTCGTTGTTGGCAATCGAATCCGAACCAACGAGCACCGGCTGCCCCTTCTTATGATACTCTTGAATGGCTCTAGCAATCGCCTTCAACTTTCCCGCCTTAGTCTTGTAAATCAAATCGTCTTTATCTACTCTGATAATCGGTTTATTCGGTGGAATTTGAATCACATCAAGCGCATAAATCTGTTGAAATTCCTCTGCTTCGGTAAAGGCTGTACCGGTCATACCAGAGAGTTTCTTATACAATCTAAAGAAATTCTGGAACGAAATGGTAGCCAAGGTCATCGATTCTTGCTTTACCGCCACGCCCTCTTTAGCCTCAATCGCCTGATGCAAACCCTCATTATAGCGCCGGCCTTGCATCAACCGGCCAGTATGCTCATCCACAATAATCACTTCACCAGAATTAGTTACCACATAGTCTTTATCTCTCTTAAATAACACCTCGGCGCGAAGAGCCTGCTCCAAATGATACACCAGCGGTGTGTTTTTGGTAGAGTACAAGTTCTCCACCCCTAGCATCTTTTGGATTTTATCAATTCCTTCATCGGTCAAAGTCACCGAACGCCGTTTTTCATCCAAAATGTAATCTTCCGGCACAAGTCTGGCACAAATCTTCGCAAATTGATAATAAGATTCCGGATTATCCCCCGCCGGCGCAGAAATAATCAGAGGCGTCCTCGCCTCATCAATCAAAATCGAATCCACCTCATCTACAATGGCGTAATTCAACTCTCTTTGTCGCAAATTCTGGACTTCCGAAGTCATATTGTCACGCAAATAATCAAAGCCAAATTCATTATTGGTGCCATAGGTGATATCCGCAGCATAAGCCTCTTTTCTAGTGCAAGGCTTCAAATGCAAAAATCTCTCGTCATCATGAGCATTATTCTCGTATTCTCGATCATAGATAAACGACGCATTATTGATGATTACCCCCACCGAAATCCCCAAAAAATCATACACCGGGCCATTCCAGCCAGCATCACGCTGTGCCAAATAATCATTCACCGTTACTACATGCACCCCATGACCAGTCAGAGCATTAAGATAAGCCGGCAGCATCGCAACGAGAGTCTTACCTTCGCCAGTTTTCATTTCAGCTACCGCACCTTCATTTAACACCATCCCACCGATGAGCTGCACATCATAAGGCCGCATCTTTAAGATACGCTTGGAAGCCTCTCTCACCACCGCAAAAGCCTCATTCAAAATCTTGTCGAGAGATTCTTTCTCTAGTCGTTTCTTAAATTTTTCGGTTTGCGACTTTAGTTCTTTGTCGCTCATTTTTTCGTATTTTGGCTCTAATTCACCGATCGCTTGCGCCCGTTTCCATAATTTTTTCAAGATTTTCTTCTGGGCATCACCAAACACCCCTTGTAAAAATTTAGTTAGCGCTGTTTTATCTGCCAACTTATCAGAAGGCTTTTTTTCCTTTTTTGCCATAAAACTCCTAATCTGCCCCCATTATATCACACTAACCTCTCTTGATAAAGAGATTTTTCAGACTTCTTTTTTGGCGGTGTGGTTGCATTTCTAGTTTGTATCGCCGAATTTGCCCGGTCACCTTAGCTTCCACCAGATCCACCCCTGCAAAAATGTTCGAACATTCGTCTTTAGCCGCAATCACCTTGCCGCCCGGAATCTCCATCGCCACCGAAATCTCGTATTTATCGGATTTGCCCTTACCAATTTCCGTTACAATCACCTTAGCCACAATATCTTTTTTGTATCCTCGTGGCAAATATCTATCCAACTTCCCAATCCGTTTTTCAACATATTTTTTGAAGCCCTCTTCTACTTTATAACCATTACCAATAATTTCAATTTTTTCAATCATTTTCCTCCTTTATAATTCTGTTTTACCACCTAAATACGGCTGCAGCACCTTCGGCACCGCTAATTTTCCACCCTCTTTGGCGTAATTTTCCAAAATCACCACCAGCGCCCGAGCCAAAGGTATCGCTGTGCCATTTAATGTATGCACAAATTCAAGCGAACCGTCTTTTCTTCTCACCCGGCAATTTACCGCCCGCGCCTGAAAATCCGTACAGTTAGAGCAACTGGTAATCTCTTGATACTTCTGATTTACCGGGGACCAATATTCCATGTCATATTTCTTGGCCGCCGGTGCACCCAAATCACCTGCTGCGATATTAATCACATGATACGGAATCTCCAAACCTTGCCAAATCTCTTCTTCAATCGCCAAAATCTTTTCGTGAATTTCCTCAGATTGCTCCGGCAAACAAAATACATACATCTCTAGTTTATTGAACTGATGCACTCTAAAAAGTCCACGTGTATATTTACCATAAGTACCAGCTTCTTTTCTAAAACAAGCCGAATACCCAGCATAAAAGAGTGGCAAATCTTTCTCATCCAAAATTTCATCCATATGATAGCCCGTTAGTGGCATCTCGGCGGTAGCAATCATAGCTAGATCTTCGCCCTCAATGTAATACTCATCAGATTGATCCGAAGTTCTCGGATTAAAACCACAGCCCTCAAGCACTCTCGAAGATACCATATCTGGCACTGTCATAAAGGTAAAACCATGCTCCAAAACCTTAGAAAGTCCATATTGATAGAGCGCATTCTCTAAAAGCGCCAAATCACCTTTCAAATAATAAAACTTGGCACCGGCCACCTTGGCCCCTCTTTCAAAATCCAGCCACCCCCGAGATGTGGCATAATCCAAATGGTCTACCCCAGTTTTGTGATTCTCACCCCATTTTTTCACCTCTACCGAACATTCTTCACCCCCAAGTGGCACATCTGGCATCAACACATTCGGAATCCGCTTTAAGATATCTTTTAATTCGGTTTCAACCAATGATAGCGCCTGTTCTTTTTCCGCCACCTCTGTTTTGATTTTTTTACCTTCTTCAATCAATTCTGGAGATGGCTTGCCGCCTTTCATTTTACCAGCGATTTCGTTTCTCCTGGTTCTTAAAACCTCCACCTCAGAAAGCACCGCTTTTCTCTTATCATCAAGCTCTAAAACCTCTTTTACATTGATTTTGTAGCCTTTTTCTTTTGCAGATTTTTCAACCAGTTCCAGATTCTCTCGGATAAACTTCACATCTAACATATTTACATTATAGCACAAAACAATTTATTATAACCGTCTAAATGTAAATCTGCAGGCCGAAGATTAGCATATTCCTCTGGCACCCCAGGAATATTATGTTTTAACTTTTTTCTAGGGTTTTTGAAAGCTTTTTTGATAAAATCCATCAGTTCATCAGGGTATTTCGGCCCATTTTTAAATGGCTCCAAGATTATAACCTGCGAATCCACCTTCGGTGCCGGCTCAAATTCCTCGCGAGGGACTACCGGCCCCAAGGAAGCAACAGCCCTATTTTTCACAAACAGGGATAGCACCGATTCCTTATCAGAACAAATTCTTTCCGCCACTTCTTTTTGCATCAATAAAACAATTCTCTCTGGTAAATTAGGGGCTGTCAACAACTTTTCCACAATCGGACTAGTAATATAATAGGGGATATTCCCCGCCACAGCGTAGGGCCCAGAGATAGAACCAAAATCAAACTCCAAAATATCCCCCTGTATCACCTCTAAATTCTTACCCGGAAACGACCCCGGCAGTTTTCGTGCCAAATCCGCATCAAATTCCACGGAAACCACCTTATTAAAGCGTTTAAGAAGAGAGGAGGTGAGAGTGCCTAGTCCCGGCCCTATTTCCACGCACAAGCCTCCAGAGCCCGTGAGAGCGGCAATTTCGTCAAGAATTGCCCGGTTTTTTAGCCAATGTTGCCCCAAGGACTTATTTGTAGTCATTTTAACCCCTAAACGCCGTCGGCACGGCTCCAGTCAGTTGCAATATCAAATTGCTCTGGATTACTACTAGCAAAACCACCCGTATCATAAACTTTGCCCGCACCCACCGAAGTTTGTACTGTAGAACATCTTGGGTATTTAGATAAATTCGCTGCCACTATCACATAGCCATCGGCATCCACCTTTACGCCATCTTCACGCACTCTATAAGTACCCTGTACACCACAGAGCCTGATAGCGTTCTGCATTACTCCGTGCATATCAAGGTCGTAATAGGTTTCTTTTCTGTCTACTACCGAACCATCCGGTTTAGTCACGGTGTAAATAATCGCGCCTCTAGAAGCCGTCAGAGTTTGCATCCCAATTTTGGATGCCCCCACCGCCACAATCTTTTCTACCGGTTCTTTTATAATAGTTTCAGACAAAAGCTCTCTAGAAACTTCCTCACCATCCACATACAAAATCTCATAATTGGATACCTTTCGGCCCAACTCACCAAGCTGGCGCACCTCTCTCTGACCCGGCGCCAAATTGTAATCTTTCACTTCTCTTTCTGTAAACGGAATTTCCGTCTCAATAGTCACCGAGCGCCCCCCGTTTCTAATCACTTCATAAACTGTCGCCACCCCTGTTTCAAGGAAACTAGCATTTTCCACTACCCTAATTTCATCACCATCATAAACGGTAATCCCCGCCTCTTTCAAGATGGTTTTAGGATCCGAACTTGCCGTCATCACATATTTTTCGGTCATTCCCACCTTCAAAAGCGCCGGTTTGGCCCGATAAATATTAATAAAGAAATTATCCCTGTCAATTTTGGTATCTAGCCCCGGCTCCACCTTATCGGTCATATTTACCTGGTAACCAGCCTTATCTAGAGCCTCTTTCACCGTTCTCGCGGTGGTTCTAACGGTTAATTTTTCCCCGTTATCATAAAAAGTCACAAAATGTTCCTCGGCTTCTTCGTAAATACCGTCTTCAGTCTCAGCATAAGTATTTACCATCATGTTTTTAGTAAAAGTCACGCCAAAAACAAAAGCAAGCATAA
>JAUNRI010000010.1:0-14810 GCA_030535695.1 Candidatus Saccharimonadota bacterium
AGTTGGTTAGAGCGCTGCCCTGTCACGGCAGAGGTCGCGAGTTCGAGTCTCGTCGTGTCCGCCATTTTTGTTATCACAAAAACTCAAAAAGCGAGACATCGTTCTTCGAATCGAGTCTCGTCGTGTCCGCCATTTTTGTTGGCCATTTTTGTCTTGACATCTGTATGACATTGTCATACAATAAGAGTATGAATAATACTATAACCACCACCAATAGAACCAACAATTTAATTCAAGTTAGAGTCCCAGCCGGGCTCAAAGAGCGCACCAGTAAACTTTTTGAGAGTCTTGGCACTTCTACCTCTGATGTCATCAGGATGATGCTGATAAAAGCAGACGAGACCAAGAGCATCCCGTTCCAGGTCCGTACCGGCGCTTATCCCATCACCGCTAACGAGCGGATAGAAGAGATCAAAGCCACCTTTGCCCTAGAAGGCATGCCTTTAAGTGAGCAAAATATCCAAGATTTAATCGATATTGAACTCGCCAAAACTACTACCGAAGAAGTCCGGCAACGTATTCTAAAAGAAATCAAAGAAGAACAGGAAAAAGCCTAATGCAAGATCCTTACTGTTATCTCAATTCCAGAACTTTACGTAACAAATTAGACATTCAAGATTTTGATAAATTATACGACAGAGAGCGTGATCTAGCCAACCTACGTGCCCGCGAACTTTTTGAAAACCCCATCATCGGTAAATTTGACTTTAACCACCTAAAATCCATCCACAGATACCTTTTTCAGGATATCTACGATTGGGCCGGCGAAGTCCGCACGGTGGATATTGCCAAAGGCAATCTATTTTGTCGTGCCTTTGCCATTGAGCCAGAGGCAGACAGGATTTTTAGCGAACTAAAAAAGGAGCATTACCTCCAAAATCTCCCCGTCGCTAGTTTTGGCAAACGTCTTGCCTATTATTTTTCTGAAATCAACGCTCTCCACCCATTTAGAGAAGGGAACGGCCGCACCCAAAGGGAGTTTATCCGTCAGTTGGCTCTCCAGAATAGTTATTTTTTGTCTTTTGTGGGTATCAAAGATAAAGAAATGATCAACGCCTCCAAGGCCTCTTCCAATCTAGATTACACCCCAATGGAAAACATCATTTTAGAGCATCTCCGCCCACTCTAAATACAAAATTCTTGACATAACCAAAATAATCATGGTACAATGAAAGTGCTATAACTAAACATTTATATTATTAACAGCAAGCATTATTTATTTGTAGTGTAAGCTTAACGCAACATAAGAATGGCATCATGAGGAATCATTCGTGTTGTGTTGAGCTTTGCTGAATATACATGTTTGGTTATAGCACCTCGTGGTGCCATTTTTAATAAAATGGCCCAAAGACATAAAAAGGAGAGACAATGTCTAAGGTCATACAATCATTTATTCATTTAGTGCTACACCGTGGTCTGGAAGTTATTTCCAAAGACCTGTTTTTATTCAAACTAATTCCAAGGGCTATCAACATCTCCCATGGAGTTATACCACGGTATAGCGGCACCTTCTTAAATCGTTATATTAGTAAAAGCAAGATTATCCGTGTAATAGGTTTTACTACTAGCTTTAGTTTTATTCTGCTAACTATTTTATCAGTCTTTCCAATCATAAATCACGAAGAATCAGTTGAAGCTACTTATACTCCTGCAAATCCTCCCACAGTAACGATTACTTCTAGTTCTAACATTGCTAGTGTAGATATTACTCCAACTAGTAGCGATGGTACCTTTGCCTCCTCTACTTCTGCTTCTGAAGTAGCCTTTGGTGTTACTACAGACAATCTCACAGGCTATACTGTAGCAGTATCAGCTAGAAGTGGTGATACATTAGGACAACTCACCAATGCTAGCTATGGTGATACTCTAGATACTATTAGCACTATTACTTCAGAAACAGACTTTTCTACTAACTCTACTTATACTAACCAATGGGGTATTAAACCTAGTAAGTATGTAGATACTAGTACCGGTACCGTTATAGACAATACTAGTAGTACTATTAACTATCTCCCAGCTCCTACCACTTCAGAACTAGTCCTAGATACTACCAATACTCCTAATCCTACTACTGCTAATAACTACACTATAGGCCTAGGAGCTAGAGTAGATTATACTAAGCCAGTAGGAACTTATACTAATACTTACGTTCTACAAGCTGTAGGAAACCAAATTTCGTATCAGATTAATTATTCTGATACTACTTCTGATACTACAGTAGCAGATATTCCATCAGCAGACGGAGCCAATGATATAGAAG
Organism: Candidatus Saccharimonadota bacterium; assembly: GCA_030535695.1. Taxonomy (GTDB): domain Bacteria; phylum Patescibacteriota; class Saccharimonadia; order Saccharimonadales; family Saccharimonadaceae; genus Nanosyncoccus. The sequence goes on from JAUNRI010000010.1 coordinate 2,261, forward strand.
CCTCTGGTTTTACTCTAAGCTCCACCGTTCCTACTAGAACTGGTTATACCTTTGCTGGTTGGTGTGATGGCATTGTTAGCCATGTAGCTTCTGGCAATTCTACTTGTGCCCCTAATACTACTACCGGTGCTCCTGGCACTACTTATTTGGCTGGGGCTAGCTATACCTTTACAGCACTTTCTACTGGTTCTATGAATACTGCAGATCTTTATGCCATGTGGGATGTGAATACGTATAGTCTCACTATTGCTTTTGGTAGTTATGTTGCTAGCGTCTCTGTCCGTAGTGGCAGTACTAGTGGTACAATCATCAAGACTATTAATTCTTCTGATAGTAATAAAACCGTCACTGGATTAACATACGGTATCGCTTATTATTTAACTGCTACTTATAGTAGTACATATAGATATAGTAGCTCTAGTCTATCTGGTTCTGGTACCCTTAGCTGGCCTAATTTTACTGTAGGGGCTGGTAATAGTACTATCACGGTTAATGGTAGAGCCACCACCTTCAATGACGTCTATAACACCACTGGCACTAAGTATATGCAAAGTATGACATCTACCATGTGCGCCAATGTCACCAATGGCCAAACTAGTACTTTGAGAGACAACAGAGATAATCAAGATTATACCGTGGCAAAAATTAATGGTAATTGTTGGATGACCAAAAATATAGCTATTGGCTGTAGTGGCAATAGTAGGGTGGCCAGATCACTCACCAGTTCTAATTCCAACGTCTCTTCTACTTGGTCTACTGGGTCTGCAGGAGCCCTAACATCCGGTGATTCAAACACAGAAGCTCGTATGCAATGCAGTAGTACTTATGGCGGCTGGTATAATTATGTAGCTGCAACGGCAAATACGATCAAAACGGACTCTGCCGGGACTGCTTCTTACAGCATTTGCCCTCTGAAATGGCGTTTGCCGACTTGGACAGAATTTAAAACCATTCTTAATTACAGATCACAGTTCAACCCTATCGCTGGGGGAAGTTATATAGGAGGCCAGATAACAGATACTGGATTAGCGGGTTGGTGGGCTTCTACGCCGAGTGGTAATGCCGGCTATAGAGAGCGTCTCCGTTATAACTCTTCAGACAATAGCCTATATTGGAGCCAACATTATCGTTATTTTGGTGAGCATGTTCGCTGCATCGCCCAATAACCCCTGAACTGCACCCCCCTTACCCCGCAATTTCCTCCGAAACTTCCAGTATGGAGCTAGCAATAAACAGTTCCAACGGGTCGGTGATTTCACGCTCATTTGCGAGCTCTAGATATTTATAATAAGCTTCGCGCTTTTCTTTATAAAGTTTTGCGAAATCTCAGTCAGCCCCTTGTCAAACTTCATCCTCTGTGATATAATACTCTACAATATGTCAGTAAAAGTTACAAGAAAAGACCAAGGCGAAGCCAACGAAAACATTATTCGTCGTTTCAATCGCAAAGTTCTTCAAGGTGGCATTATGCCTCTCAAGAAGTCCCAGATGCGTTTTTCTAAGCCAATCTCCAAGCGTGAGAGAAGAGCCAAAGCCATCATCCGCGAGGCTCGCAAAGCCGAGAAAACCGAACGCATCAAACTCGGCCTTAGATAGTGTGATATAATACTATTATGATAGTTTTATTTGGTTTAGCCGGCACCGGCAAGGGCACTCAGGCCAAAGCCCTGTCTGAGTTTTTTGGTTGGCGGACTTTTTCCGTTGGCCAAGTCATTAGAGATACAGGCAAATATGATAATACCACTAATCAAGGGGGACTCATCCCAGACGACGATGTCATCAAACTAATGACCGAACAGATAGAAAAGGCCACCGCCGAAGGTTTTAATATCATCTTAGACGGTTATCCTAGGACCGAATATCAGGCCCAGTGGCTGATGAATCACATGAAAGACGACATCAGCGGTGCTATTATTTTGGAAGTCCCCAAAGACGAGCTATACGAACGCCTAGAACTCCGCGGCCGCGAAGACGACAAATCAAAAGACGCCATCGACCGCCGCTGGGAAATCTTTGAACAAAATATCACCCCTATTATAAAACTCTTTGAACAAAATAATATTCCAGTCAAAAAAGTCGACGGCGTAGGCGCAGTAGAGACCGTCACCGAGCGTCTAATTACTGTAGTCAAAGCACTAGACCCTACCGCCACCGCCCAACTAGACGACGTCAACGGCGAAGAAATCGAAAAAAGTTACGGAGAATAAGATGCTCAATGTCACCAACACTACCCCAGCCAAGTTGCAAGAAAAAATCACCGCCATGCGTGAAGGCGGCAAAATTTTGGGTAATCTCTTAAAGGATCTCAAAAACTATGTTAAACCCGGTATGACCGGCACCGAAATCGACGCGTGGGTCAGAAAAGAAATCGTCAATCGTGGTGCCAAAGTGGCTTATGATATGCTAGATGACGAGTTTCCGGGCGCCATCTGTATTTCCGTTAATGACGAACTCGTGCACGGTGCACCCAAAGACATCGAACTAGAAGAAGGCGACAAAGTTAGTTTTGACCTAGATATATATTATAAAGGCTATTTTACCGACTCGGCTTTTACTATGTTGGTAGGGAATAAAGGAAGCCAAGCCATCAAAAACATGATTAAAGTTACCGAATCTTCCATGTACGAAGGTATCGAGCAAGTGAGGCCCGGTGCTCATATCGGCGATATCAGTCAAGCCGTAGAAAAAGTCTTAAGAAAAGGCCATCTTGGCGTGATCGAAAATTACGTTGGCCATGGGATTGATGAAAAAATGCACGACCGTCCGGAAGTTCCTAATTATGGCAAAAAAGGCCACGGCTACAAACTAGAAGAAGGCGACACCATCTGTATTGAACCCATGTCTTGTCTTGGCAAGCCGGCAAATTATGTAGATAAAAACGACAATTGGACCGCCAAAATGAAAGACGGTTCCATCGCTTGCCACTGTGAGCATACAGTATTAGTTACCAAAGACGGTTATGAAATATTAACATTACCAGATTAATATGTTATACTAGGAATATGGAAGATAAACCGCATTTTGTGACCGGTCTTGATGTGGGCACCGAAAATGTCCGTGCCGTGATTGGCACTTTAGAAGATGGTAAATTTGCCGTCTATGGCTATAACGAAGGCAAAAACGCCGGTATGAGAAAAGGCATCCCTGCCAATCTCAATGGTCCTGCTCGTTCAATTGACACCATGCTTGGCGAAGCCGAACGCATGGGCGATTACGATGTTCGTTCCGCCTATGTTTCTATCAATGGCTCCCAGATTTTATCTACCAAAACCGAAGGCATGATTGCCGTAGCTGCCACTGCCGAACACGAAATTGACGAAAACGACCTAGACCGTGTAGAAGATGTTGCCGTTACTGGCCGCATCCCGGCCAACCGTGATGTTTTAGATGTAATTCCGTTAGAGTATGCTATCGATGGCCAAGGTGGCATCAAAGATCCACTTGGCATGAGCGGTGCTAGGCTAGAAATGCGTGCCAATGTCATTTCCGCGCTCACGCCAAACTGTGAGAATTTAAGAAAAGCCACCGAGCACGCCGAAGTTACCGCCACTAGGTTAGTCCCGGCCGTAGTCGCCGCGGGCAAAGCCGTCCTCACCGAAAAACAAAAAGAAAACGGTGTCGCCGTGATTGATATGGGTGCCGCCACCACCTCCATTGCCGTTTACGAAGAAGGCGATTTACAGTATGTTGGTGTAGTCCCAGCCGGCTCCAACAACATCACCAATGATTTAGCGATTCTCCTTGCGATAGACCCAGACATGGCCGAAGAAATCAAAACCCGCTTTGTTACCGGCGATTTTAGCAGCGAAAAATCCCCAGTTATTAAAATCGGCAAAGACAAGATTCACGAACGCAACTTTGAGCGAAAAGAAGTAGATAATGTCGTCAAACTCCGTCTAGAAGAGATTTTCGGCGAAATCAGAAAGAAATTAAAATCTGCCAAATACGATCAACGCCTTCCGGAAGGCATCGTCTTAACCGGTGGCGGTGCTCGCATGCGTGATATTGATTTGTTTGCCAAAAAAGCCTTGGAAGCTTCCGTCAAAATCGGTGTGCCTTTAGAGCTTGCCGGTGTGTCTGACGCTGTTACTAGCCCAGAATTCGCCGTAGCCGTAGGGCTTGCCATGATGGCCGCCGAAGATCAAGCCTATGCTATTAAACCTTCCAAAAAATCTGCTAAAAAAGCCAAAGTCAAAAAGCCATCAAACGGTAATATCTTCAAAAAAATCTTCTCCAAGTTTTAACCCTTGAAAATTTTTCGTTTTAGGTGTATTATTTATCTAAATACATAAAAAGCGAGGATTATTATGCCAGAAGTTAAACCTTCAGAGGTGGTGGAAAGTAAAGCAAGTATTAAAGTTGTTGGTGTTGGTGGTGCCGGTGGTTCAGCAGTAGAACGTATGAAAGAAGTGGGCCTAAACGGCGTAGAGTTTGTGGCAATCAACACAGATGCTCAAGCTCTGTATCATTCATCTGCAGACACCAAAGTCCATATTGGTAAAGGTCTTGGTGCCGGTGGCGACCCAGAAAAGGGCCGCGAAGCTGCCGAAGAGGGCAGAGAAGAAATCGGCAAGGCTCTAGATGGTGCTGATATGGTATTTATCACTATTGGTGCTGGTGGTGGTACTGGTTCTGGTGCCGGCCCAATCGTGGCAGAAGAAGCTCACAAGAGAGATATCTTGACCGTAGGCGTAGCTACCAAACCATTTACATTTGAAGGCGCTAAACGCCGTGCCAACGCCGATGTTGCTATCGACAAACTTTCTCGCAATGTCGATGCACTTATCACCATCCCCAATGATAGATTACTCCAAACTATCGATCCTCGCACCCCACTCTTAGAAACTTTCAAAATCGCTGATGATGTATTAAGACAAGGTGTTCAAGGTATCTCAGAATTAATCACCGAGCATTCTTTGATCAACCTAGACTTTGCCGATGTCAAAGCCATCATGAAAAACGCCGGCTCGGCTCTTATGGGTATTGGCCGTGCATCAGGCGAAAATCGTGCTGTCATGGCTGCTCAGCAAGCTGTCGAATCACCACTTATCGAAGTCAAAATTGACGGTGCTCGTGGTGTGCTATTCTCCGTGGCTGGTGGCTACGATATGTCCATGAGCGAAATTCAAGAAGCCGCCGAAGTTATCACCGGTGCTGTTTCTCCAGATGCCAATATCATCTTCGGTGCGTCTATCCGCCCAGAGCTAGAAGACGAAATCATTGTTACCGTAGTTGCTACTGGTTTTGATTCCGAATATTACAATGGCAGCGAGCCTATCGCCGAGCCAGAAGAAGTAGAGCCAGTGGCAGAAGTCAAGGAAGAAAAGCCAGCTACTTCCAGCCAAGATTTCGCCACTCCAGCCAAGTCCAACATGTGGGATTCTATCAAAAACGAAGAGGAAGCCCCTGCTACCGCTGATGACGACGAAATGGATGTTCCACCATCCTTAAGAGAGCGTTTCCGCAAGAAGAAAAAAGATTAATTATAAAGAAAGGTGTGGGCCATGGAACAATTTCGTATCGGAGATAGTAAAGTTCTAGAAAGCCGCGAAACCGTTGACGGCACCATGATTCGTCGCCGGCGTGAGTCCAAAGATGGTCACCGCTTTACTACCTACGAACGGATTGAACTCCCGCCACTTACCGTTTCTAAGCGTAGTGGCAACAAAGAAATCTACGATCGCGACAAACTTCTCCTAGCTGTTAAACGCAGCGTGGGGAAGTTTTTCAATTCCGAGCTAGAAGTAGAAGAAGTGGTCAATCGTGCTACCGATATATTATATAGTTATAATACCGATCAAATTACTTCAAAACAAATCGGCGAAGCCGTCTTGGATGTTCTCGCCGATGTTAATGAAGTGGCCTATGTCCGTTTTGCCTCAGTGTTTCGCGAGTTCAAAACTCTGGAAGATTTTGAAAATATTCTAAAAGAGCAAAAGTCCAAGAAAAAATGAGAGTCGTTTTCGTTTTTAGGGCATGTAGAGGATAATCTATGACAGAAACCGACTGGCTCGAGGATTTTCATCGTCGCACCGGTGATGAAATTGAAGTTATCAATCCAGACGAAGACATCAGCTTTTGCGAAGCTTATGGCGTAATGGAACACCCTACCATCATGGCACTCGGTCCCAATGGCGAAGCCGTCGCCACTTGGAAAGGTCTGCCTCTGCCACTTTTTGACGAAATCGCTTACTACAAAAATGCATAAAGTTTATGCTATAATTAGGCTATGGAATTTCCGATCAAACCTAGCAAACGTCTTTCTGATAAGAAAAAACGCACTTACATGCGTATGATTAAAAGTATCATTTGCACACTTTTCATAGTTATAATTACCTTAATTATTCTAGAGGCCTTTGGTATTAATGTTACTTCTATGCTTGCTAGCGTTGGCGTCGCTTCGGTGATTATTGGTTTTGCTCTTCAAGATGCCCTGAAGGATATTATCCGTGGTATCGAGATTATTTCTAGTAATTATTACGACATCGGCGACATCATCAAATTTGGCGATAATCTTGGCGAAGTTCAATCTATCACGCTTCGAACCACCAGAATTCAAGACATTAACACCATGAATATCGTTTCTATTGCCAACCGCAATATCGACAAAGTAGAAGTAGATACCGGCTATATTTATATTCCAGTACCACTCCCATATGAATTAAAAATCGAAAAAGCTGACGAAATCATGAAAGAAATTACTAAAAATCTTCAGAAAACCGACCTTACTCTCACCGCAGATTATCAAGGCCTTTCCAAAATTGATAATTCCGCTATGAATTATCAAGTAGTAGTCACTTGCGATCCCATCAACCGTCTCCAAGCCCGCCGCAATTGCCTCCACACCATCGTCAAAACCTTGGAAGATCATAGGATTACTATTCCGTATGAACAACTTGATGTGCATACTAAATAAGCAACTTGCAATTTTGATTTTGCTTGTGCTATAATAAGGTTATGTTAAGGTCAAAGCAAAGTAATTTTGTGAAAATCTTATTCTTTTCCGTACCCTTTGCCCTCTTAATGGGGGGGGGGCGCAACCGCAACTAACCCAGCTAGTGTAAGTTCAGCCGTCAATCCTCAGCCGCACCTCACTAAGTATATTGGGTTCTCCGTACGTTGCCTCGCCTACGGTTCTTGATTTTACAACCTTTTACCACAAACACCTTTCTTTTTATCATAGGCTTTTTGTATCTTAAGCCTAACCAGAACAGAATTTTGGGTGGGGGGTTGATTTTTAACATAGAATGTGCTAGGTTGAATAGCACGGGGTTGACACTTTAAAAACTTGCGGGGAGAAAGGAGGGAGCTTATGGGATTTGAAATAAATCTTTTATTTGGGTTAATCCGAATAAAAATTATCCGGTTTCTGAAGAAACGCGGATAACCTAAACTCTTAAATCTATTCTACCGTACACTAATTAATAAGTCAACCCCGTGCCTTAAAACAAAGCCCTACTCTAATTTGTATACCACAACCGCTATAAGATTCAAGAGAAATATGATATAATTATTTCTATGAAATATAGAGCGGGAGAAAGGCGAAAAGCCTTAGATTATGAAAAGGCTCTTATAGATTGGTGGAAGAAAAACCACACTTTTGAAAAATCTATTGAGAGTAGGCCAGAGGATAAATCCTATGTTTTTTATGATGGCCCTCCGTTTATTACCGGTATGCCACATCATGGCACCCTTCTTTCTAGTATCGTCAAAGATGCCGTACCTCGCTATTGGACTATGCAAGGTTATAGAGTAGAGAGACGCTGGGGCTGGGATTGCCACGGTCTTCCTGCCGAAAATTTCGTGGAAAAACAACTCGGCATCACCGATAGGCGAGATATCGGCACCAAATGGAGCCTAGAAGATTATATCAAAAAAGCCAGAGAATCTATGGTCGCCAACTCAAAGGAGTGGAAATCCACCATTGATCGCTGTGGCCGCTGGGTAGATTTTGACCACCCTTACCGCACCATGAACAAAGATTTTATGGAGTCCGTTTGGTGGGCCTTCAAGAAACTCTACGAAGCTGGCAAAATCTACGAAGGTCGCAAGGTCTTAATGTACGATACCAAGTTCGCCACCCCAGTATCAAAAGCCGAAGTCACCATGGACAACGACGCCTACCAGACCGTCACCGACCCAAGCGCGTATGTGAAGTTTAAAGGCAAAGATTTTTACTTCTTAGCCTGGACTACTACTCCTTGGACTTTGATGGCTAACCGCGCTCTCGCTATCAGTCCAGACTTGGAATACGGTATTTATAATATAGATGGCGAAAAGTTAGTCATGGCCACTAAGCGCGCTGAGCAAATTTTTGGAACAGAAAAGCCCGAAAAAGTATTCAAGGGGAAAGACCTAGCCGGCCTAGAGTATGAATCATTAGATGGCATCAAGTGCAAAGTTTTCACCGCCGATTTTGTCGGCGACGAAGAAGGCACCGGCATCGTCCACATCGCTCCAGCTTACGGTGAAGACGACTATGCTCTCTACCTCAAACATCAAGATGAAATTGATTTCGTTGATACCCTAGACGAAAACGGCTATTACACCAAAGAATACGCCGACAAGCTCCACAAATTAGGCGTCCGCGATACCGACGAACACGGCATCCAAATCTGGGCCGCCAACAAGTTCATCGCCAAATGCCTAGAGGAAAAGGGTATCATCTATAAAATTGAATACATCCAGCACGAATACCCATTTAACCCGCGCAGTAAAGAGCGCATTATGTACCGCGCTTTCCCATCTTGGTTCTTCGATGTAGAAGGGCAAAAAGAGTTGATGTTAGCAGAGAACGAAAACATCAACTGGTTCCCAGACTATCTCAAACACGGTCGCTTCATGAAGAATATCGAGCAAGCCCCTGACTGGAACTTATCTCGCGATCGCTTCTGGGCCACCGCCATGCCAGTTTGGAAGGGCGACAAAGGTACGATCAAAGTTGTCGGCTCTTACGAAGAATTAAAAGAACTCTCCGGTGTAGAACTTGAAGATTATCATCGCCCATGGGTAGACGAGATCGAATTTGATATCGATGGCGAGCATTTTAAACGTATTGAAAAGGTCCTAGACTGTTGGTTTGAATCCGGCTCTATGCCATTTGCCCAGCTCCATTACCCCTTTGAAAACAAGGAAAAATTCGAGAAAAACTACCCCGCCGATTTCATCGTAGAATATGTCGGCCAAGTCCGCGCTTGGTTCTATTATGTCCACGTGGTCAACACCGCTCTCTTTGGAAAAAATGCCTACAAAAACGTGATTACTACTGGTACTCTGGCAGGGAACGACGGTCGCAAAATGAGCAAATCCCTCGGCAATTATACTGACCCCAACGAACTCATGGATCAATATTCCGCCGACGCTTATAGATTCTTGCTATTATCTAGCCCAGTGATGTCCGGCGAAGATTTTGCCATGCTAGACAAGGATGTCTCCGATGTCAATCGCAAACTCGCCATGCTCTGGAATGTTTATGATTTCTTCACCACCTACGCCGAGATTGAAGGCCTAGGACCAGAGGACTTTGACCAAGCTATTCGCATTAAATCCCCTCTAGATAAATGGATTATCGAGCGTTTCTACCAGCTCCGTGACGAAATCACCACCGGCATGGAAGAATACAACCTCCCCAAAGCCCTCCAAGGCGTGTTACCGTTCATTGACGATCTCTCCAACTGGTATGTCCGCCGCTCTCGCCGCCGCTTTAACAAAAACGACGACAAAGAAGACAAAATGGCCGCTTTCCATGTGCTCCATTCCATGCTCAAGCTCACCGCTATCATTCTAGCGCCATTCACCCCGTTCCTTTCTGAAGAACTCTATCAAAAAATCACCATGTCAGACGAATCTGTCCATCTCTTATATTGGCCTGGCCCGCTTGAAGAGCCAGACCGAGAAAATATTCTCGAAGACATGGCTAGAACCCGCACTATTATTACAGATGCCCTAGCCCTAAGGATGCAAAAGTCCGACACCGAAGAGCAAATCAAAGTCCGCCAGCCACTAAGCCTGCTAGAATATCCTGGTGAAAAGTTAGACGACTTCTACGAACAAATCATCAAAGAAGAAGTCAATGTCAAATCCGTCAAAAACGGAAAAGTACTCAAACTAGACAAAAAGCTTACTCAAGAATTGAGGGAAGAAGGCTACGCTAGAGATCTCATCCGCGCTGTCCAATCTGCCAGAAAGCACGCCGGCCTCAATATGGACGACCACATCAAACTATCTCTCACCGCCAAAATCCCAGAAAACTACATAGACCTCGTCAAAACCGAAGTCCTCGCCGATAAAATAGACGACGGCAACTACACCCACGACGAAATTGCCAAAATAAACGGCGAAAACATCACAATCTCGCTAGAAAAAGCATAATAAATTTATACATTTTTACCCCTGTTATTTTTGATTTTTACCATAAACACTATTGACTTTTTTCACAAAGTGTGCTATACTCAAATTAAGTTAGAAAATAAAACAAACATTCTAACAAGACCAAATAAACCAAAATAAAAACATAAAAAACAAAAAGGAGCAAACATGGCGGCAAACCCAAACCAAATATCAACCTTTAAAGTCCCAGATGACGGCAAAGTGATCGACTCAGACTGGAAAGATGACATCGACACCGAATTTGCCATCTACGGAGGGAACGAAAAACAGGAAGGAGAATATATTAATCCGGGCAAAGTAGTAACCAAAGAAACCCAAAGAAAAATTGACCGGATTAAAGCCAAGAAAATCGGTGTCAATATCATGAATATCCTCACCGAAAAAGCCGCCTAAAAAGCAAAAGAAAACAAGTTATGGAACTAGCACTTTATCGAATAGACCCCTTATATTACAGTATCGTATATCATATCATACTATCTGTACTATGTGTAGTCTAAAAGCCGCCAAAAACCAAAAACAAAACAAGAAAGGAGACCAATGTAACACCTAAACAAAAACACAAACACTAGCCATTTTAAAAAACCGAACACTCGTTCGGTTTTTTAATTATCCCAAAAATCCAAAGCCCTTGACCTCCCATTCCGATTATGATAATCTTATAACAGAAAGGTAATACAATAACAAATTAAAACCATGGAATCATATCTCGTAGACGAGGCGGTTTTGGGCCAATTTGCGGATGCTCTCATCAAGGAGAAATATCCTAACGACCCAGCAGAAACTCACGCCGATCTCAAAAAAACTTTAATGGTGAAAGCTGATCACCAAATTCTAAAAACCCTCATCGGTAATCTTACTGCCGAGCAGGGTGCAGAGCTAGAAAAACTCTTAGACGAGAATGATACTGATCCAGCTGTATTCGACGCCTTTTTTGAAAAACACGGGATTAATCTACAAGAAATTTTCAAAGACGCCATGTTGAAATTTAAAGATGATTTCTTGAAAGGAGATAAAAATGCATAACCCAGAAGGCCCCAACCCAATAGACATTACTCCAGACGATGACAACCTTTCACCAGAAGCCGCCGAGATTCTTCGTTCTGAGTCTCAGCCACGTGGCCAAAAAACCATGGAGGTTATTGAAAAAGATTTTAGCAACCTTTCCGATGAAGAAATAGACAGAAGAATCAGAGAATTAGAAGATATTAACGAAAATGCTGAAATCATCCCTTCATCTCCAGAAAGATTAAGCAAAAGAATCATAAACAGTAAAGCCCTTAAGGCTGCAATTGGCACTACTGCTGGAGCCACTTTACTAGCAATTATTGCTGCAGGAGCAGTTAGTTTAGGTGGTTTTGGCAAGAACGCAGAAAAAAATAATTTTACTACTAGCCCAGCTAATCCAGCCGTCGAATATAACATCGACCAAGGCGAAGGGGCCACCGACACCGGCGAAACCCACGAAGCCATCGGTATTCAAGATGGCTACGACAAAGATGGTATGTGGACTGATGAAGGCAAACCTAACACCGTAGCATTTTCCAACTTCCAAAAAGTAGTTGATATGTTTAATGGCAATGTAAAAGAAGCTCTCAAATATGTCGCCACCAATGAGACCGAAGCTATGAGCGATTACGTTTCAGCGCTTGCAGATAAACTTCGCCCAGCAGGTTTTGAAGGCCTCAATATGGCTGAAACAAATGACAAAATCGAAAACCAATTGTCAAACGAAGAGTATGATGAAGTTCTCCAGGATTTCAAAGATACCATTGATAAAGCCGAAATTGAAGAAAGTACCGTAAGCGGCACATTTGCAAACGCTTACGAAGCTGTTAAAGATGGGGATGCTATGTATGGCTCAAAAGAAGCCCTCGCCAAAAGTGCCACTATAGATCATGAAACCATGCAACTCATCCAAACTCAGACCAATGAAAAGAATACCAAGGTTTATACATTTACTTGGCGCGATGATGATGGTAAACCAATTTGTAAAATAGTTATTAAAGGCGGTTGTGCCCAGGTGCTCGAAGAAAAGGGTAGCCATCGGCTCAAAGGTCTTCCAGAAGCTGTGGAACAATCACTTACCGGCGGTGGTCCAATCACCATTATTACGGGTGGTGGTCCAACTACTCCGGACAAGCCAGACAAACCAGATAAACCA
>JAUNRI010000010.1:14820-17990 GCA_030535695.1 Candidatus Saccharimonadota bacterium
CTCCAACTCCATCCCCGACTCCAACACCTAGCCCAACACCAACTCCGACCCCGACCGGGCACATTCCAAAGATTGAAGCCGATGAAATTAAGAATGCCGGTGATCACGTCACCCCAATGTCGATAGACAACAACGTTACTCCGCCTACCTCTTTGGCTCAGGATCAAGCTAACTTCGCTGATATAGAACAACAAAGGGCCGATGATCAAGCTGCCGCTGAAGCTGCCGCCCAAGTTGCTGCCACCCAAGCTGCCGCTGAAGCTGCCGCTAGAGAAGAAGCTACAACTCGCGAAACGGCTAACGAGAGCAACTCTGCGCAAACTCAGGCTGCCGATGCTGCTGCTCAAGCTGCCGAATCTCAAGCTGCTGCTGACCAAGCTGCCGCTGCAGAATCCGAGCGTGCCGCCGCCGCCGAAGAGCAATCTAGGGAAGCAAGTCAACAGGAAGCCAACAGTCATTCTGAACAAAATTCCGCTGAATCTGAATCTCGCACTGACGACACTGCTTCCGAACGCGCCAACGCATTTGCAAATGGAGATTTCTAATAAATAACTAACAAAGGAGAGAGAAGAAATGAAATTAAAAAATCTCAAAAAAATAGCCATTTGGCTGGTGGGTGCACTGACCTTAACGACAACGACTTCAACACCAATTGCCAAAGTTGCTGCTTGGGGCCCAGAAAACCGTCCTACCTACACCAATAATAGTCCGGCTGATTATGCTACCTTTAATTCCATTACCAACAATGCCGCTGTTGGTGACGAACGCAATTTTGTTCGTATTAGGGAAGCGGGCACCGATCAAAATTTTGGCGATGAAATTACGATTGTTCCAGGTCATGAGTACGAAGTTTGGATTTACTACCACAACAACGCTGCTACCGATACTAACGCTTCGGGTTACGGCGTTGCCACCAACACTCGCGTTTCTTCTGCTTATCCTACCGTAGTCAACACCAACGAGCGTGGCATGGTCAGCGGCATTATTTCCTGGAGTTATGTTACTCCAGCAGATCCTAACAACGCCAAAGAAGCCACTGTTTGGGACGAAGCTTACGTCACTAGCAACACCGACGGCGTAGTTTTGAGATATAAAACCGGTACTGCCGTTATTCATAACAGTGGTGCGGTTAACGGCTCCGTTCTCCCAGACGATTTGTTTACCGAAGAAGGCACCCCAATCGGTTTCAACAAACTTAGCGGTACTCTCCCAGGTTGTGCCGAATATTCCGGCCACATCACCTACACTCTCGTAGCCGAGCAAACCGAATCTACCATGGAAAAACTCGTTTCTCTCGATGGCGAAAATTGGTCAAACAGCGTAAATGCCAAACCAGGCGATTTTGTTACTTATAAAGTAGTATTCAAAAACACCGGCAACACCAACTTTACCAATGTAATCTTCAAAGATACTCACGACAATGATTTGCTTGTCCGTTCTGGTTCTATCAAAGTTTACGATGTAGACAATGTTGATGGCAAAGTTATTGATGATATCCTAGATATCAGCGGCTATAATGTTGGCGATGTTCGTGCAGGTGCGCTTGTACAAATTATTTATCAAATGCAGGTGAGGGAAGATCTCAATTTAGATAATTGTGAAAGAAGTCTACAAAATACCATCTCTGTGGCTTACAACGGCGAAGATCAAAAAGAATCTACCACTACAGTGATAGTCACAAAAGAAGATTGTACCCCTCCACCTACCCCAGAAGATTGTAACACTAACCCGAACCTCCCAGGCTGCGATTTACCAAAAGAAATTGTTCAAACTGGTCCTTTGCAAATTGTGATGGCGGTGCTAGTCGTGCTTGGTATTGGCGCTGGCGGTTTCTATCTCTATCGCACTCGCCGTACGCTTAAGACCGTAGAAAGCACCATCACTGGTGGTTCAAACAATGGGATTAACCCATTTGACTCATCAGAACCAACTGAACCAACCGATCCAATCACTCCAGCTAGTCCTTCTACCCCAGAACAGCCAGCAGAGCCAGAAGCTCCAGCAACCCCACAAACCCCATCCGAACCAGTGGCTCCAGCCAGTTTCTCGGCTCCAACCAATCCTATCGCCCCTAAAGAATCAGAACAACCAGCCCAGCCAGAACAACCACAAGAACCACAAACCCCAGAAACTCCATCAGAGAATTAACCTCTTGTCAATCTAGGCCATCTGTGCTATAATAGACACACAATATTAGCTCAGTAAACGAGTCACTGGGAGCGGTGAGAACCAAGCCAATCTCCCACCTGCGTTTGCTTTAACCAAAGGAGTCATATGAAAGAATACGAACTTTCTATCCTCTTTCATCCCGATCTCGAGATGAATCTAGACCCCGCCCTTGATAAGGTCAAGAAATTGATCAAGTCAAATGGTGGTAAAATCACCAAAGAAGAGCCAGAGGGCAAAAAGCGTCTCGCCTATCCTATCGATGGCAACGAATTTGCAATCTACTACTTCCTAAACGCTGAGCTCCCAGCCGAAGCTCCAGCCAAGATTTCAGGTACACTCGGTATTACTGACGAGGTCATTCGTTTCCTCGTGGTCAAGGCCGATCCTAGAAGGGCCAAATATCTAGAAGCCAAAGCCGCCGAAGAATCAGAGGCCGAAGCCGAAGCTAAAGAAGAAAAGAAAGAGGAGGCTTAAATGCGCGGATTTTCTAAAGCTATTATCACTGGCAATCTCACCAGAGACCCAGAGCTCAGAACTACTACTAGTGGCAGTAATGTTTGTTCTTTTTCTGTAGCAGTTAATCGCACCTACAAAGGTGCCGATGGCGAAAACAAAGAAGACGTTTCTTACATCGACTGCGTTGCCTGGGGCAAACTCGGCGAAGTCATTTCAAATTATGCCAAAAAAGGTAGTGGTGTGCTCGTTTCTGGCCGTTTAAGCCAAAGGAGTTTTGAGGGCAAAGATGGCGTCAAGCGTTCTCGCACTGAAATTGTCGCCGAAGATTTCAACTTTATCGGCACCAACCCTACCTCTCGCGATGGCGGTAGTTCCAGCTACTCCAGTTCCGCGAGCACCTCAAGCGAGGAAGCCCCAGTAGATATTCCTACTGACATCCCAGAAGGGGAAGTAGATTTATCCGAAATCCCATTCTAAAACCAAGCAAAATAAGGAAGGATAGTATAAATGAAAAAATTTAAGAACGACAAGAATCTTTATTTCGA
>JAUNRI010000046.1 GCA_030535695.1 Candidatus Saccharimonadota bacterium
TCGGCGTCTTGGGTTTTCCAGCGTTCTTCAATTTCCTTTTCTACCTCTGCTCTAGTTTTGGCGTATTTGGTAGCGGAGAGGAGTTTGAGGTTCTCCATTAATTCATCGTTAGGTTGGCCCATTGGGGCGGGCAGACTCATGGTAAAGGGTGCGGATGGCATATCAAACATCATTACCTTAGCAACTGCGGCGAAGTTTGGCGTTTTGGTGAGGTCTTCGGCAGAGAAAGTAGGAGTAAAGGCCTTGACCATCAGTTCGGCATCGGTAACACCAATACGACCACAGATGATGGTGCCGGCATTACCAAGCAAAGCTTCCCTGATTTTGTCGGTGAGCTGAGTCATAAACTGGTTGGCGACAATCAGATTGAGGCGGTATTTTCGGGCTTCTGAAAGGATAGATTCAAAGGAATCAGTGGCAAAGTTCTGGAACTCATCTACATAGAGACAGAAGTCTTTGCGCTGATCCTCTGGGGTGTCTTGTCTACTCATCGCCGCCTGTTGGAATTTCATTACAAAAATCATACCGAGAAGGTTGGCGTTGATATCACCTAAGCGCCCCTTAGAAAGGTTCACGAGGAAAATCTTTTTGTTGTCCATGATTTCGCGGATATTGAAGCCAGATTTAACCTGACCAAGAGTATTTCTCATGATGGTGTTAGCGATAAATGGGCCCCATTTGGAGGAGAACCAAGTGATAACTTCGCCAGCATCAGAAGATTTTTGACTCGCTGGAAATTCCTTGGTCCAGTAGTCATAAACGGCTTTATCGGTGACATATTTAAGTTTAGATTTAACAAATTCAGGATCGGTGAAACATTGGGGGATGTCAATAAAGGTGGCACCCTTAGGGTCGGACATCAAGAGAAGGGCGGCATTTCTAAACATGTGTTGCCCGCGGGGGCCAAAATACCCCTGATTTTGAGGGTCAAAGAGGGATTGGAGCATACTGATACCCTCTTGGACGATAAAGTCTTTCTGGTCTTCAGAGGTAAATTCAAACATGTTCATACCGACTGGGTGTTCGATATCAGCTGGGTCAAAATAGATAACATCATCAATCCGCTCCTCTGGGACGCGTTTTAAGATGGCCTCTACCGCATCACCGTGGGGGTCAATAAAGGCAAAGCCGCGGCCATCACACATATCTTGGAAAGCCAAGTTTTCGAGGAAGACGGATTTACCCATACCAGTTTGACCGATGACATAAACGTGGCGACGACGGTCTTTTTCACCGAGGTAAATCGGCTTTTTGGCGCCTCTAAATTCGTTGGTGCCCAGGAAGAGCCCTTCTTCCATCAGTTTGGCCGGGCCATCTACCTGTTTGGTGAGTTGTCGCTCCACATTAGATGACGGGATAGCGTCTTGCTCTGGAAGATGGAAAATACTGGCTAGTTCTACGCTGTTTAATACATTGGTGTTTAGCTTCATCGGGAAAAATCTAAAGGTGTAATCTACCGCAAGTTTCTTGGGATCTTTCATGGTGTTGACCTTAAAACCGTTAAACTCTGGGGAGTTAAACTGAGAGAAGGCACTGAGGATACCGCTTAAAATCGCCTCAGAGCGGGCTTTAGTATCGGAGCTGGCTACCACCCGTATAAGAGTTTCGTAGGTAGGGTAGCGCATTTTATTGGTGATGGCGGTGATTTCGTCCTGTTTGATGCCGTCGGTATGCTCGGTAACTTCAGATTTTTCGTGCATTGCGGGGACTTCCCAGGGAGCTTTGAGGATTTCTAGGGCGATAGTGCCAATGCCGGCACCGCCCACGGTTTTTTTGGTATCTTTGCCTTGGCTTTTACTTTCTAAATAGTGCTTGGCATTTTCTGACCAATTTTTGTGTGCAGGGCGGTAAAGAATTTGTACAGACGCGCCTTCGTCCTGTTTGACGGCGCTAAGGGCGGTAAGAATGGCCATAGAAGCATCGTGCTTGGTGTCTTCGTAGGTGGCGATGGGGAGATAAGAATCTTTGTTTAGAGTAAGTTCGGCACCGGCGATGTTTTCTACTCTACCCCTGGGAGCGAAGATATTTTCTTCCCTTTTTTCCTCGATACGCGCTGTGGGATAGGCGGATTGGATAGCCTGGCGAACTGTCTCGGTTAAAACGGCTGGCACGATGGCGTAATATCTGATAAAGCCGTCTTTGGCGATGATTTCGAAGGAGAAATGGCGCTGACCGTAAAGTTTGGTTTTGAGCCCCTTAGTGGTAGTGGAGGCTAAGATAGAGTAAAGCACCTGGGATTTGGAGATAGCCTCGAGGGCAATATCGCGCTTGTCTCTACCGTTTGACTCGATATCATCAGTGGAAGGTGGAAGATGAATTAAGAGTGGTACCATCTTAAGGCCACGTTCGTATCTTTTGGATTTTCTGAGTTTTGATATTTTGGCACTAAAAATGGTGGCAGCCAAGATAGTGAGGCTTCCGATAATGATGA
This sequence comes from Candidatus Saccharimonadota bacterium, assembly GCA_030535695.1. GTDB lineage: Bacteria > Patescibacteriota > Saccharimonadia > Saccharimonadales > Saccharimonadaceae > Nanosyncoccus. The sequence goes on from JAUNRI010000046.1 coordinate 2,432, forward strand.
GAACTACCACCCAAGGAGCCATTATTTCTCTCCTCCGTCTTGGTAAAGTTTGCGACTAAATGAGTTATCGAGATTTACTTCTGTTAAATCACGAGTATCGTTGTAAAATGAATTGAGGTCGCCGTCTTGATTGAGTTTTTCCTCGAGTTTTTCGATTTCGGCGAGAGAGCCTTTGTCTAGATAATCTCCTGTGGTTTTGATGTTAGTGGGGTTGTAAGGCTTAACGGTGTTGTGAGGCGGATTCGGCACAGTAACAGGGGTAATTTGGCCAAGGGACGGCTCATCGGTGGGGGTTGGGATGGGTTCGGTGGGGGCGTCTAACATGGTGTCTTTTGGAGTTTCGGTGGATTCTTCTACAATTTCGGTCTTTGGCAAAATTTGCTCTGGGGTAGGCATACCGGCAGGCACGGCTTCTTTGAGGGATTCCTGCCAATTTTCGGTGTTCAAATTATCATCCAACTCGGGATTACTACTAAAAATAGCACCTTTACGACCATTGTCCATATGCTTATTTTAGCACCTTTACGCCTTTTTGTATACCAAAAATTCCGCCAAAATTAAGAAAATTGCGATAAGGCTTAAAGTCCAGAGGTTGATGGCGCCAAATGAGCGAGCCATCATCACCATAATCGGGCCAAAAGCTAGCACCGCGGCACAGAGGTAATCTTTACGTCTCATGGTGGTTCTTTTGTAGGCTAGTCTATAAAAAACGCCCAAGAGGATGGACAGGGTGGAAAAAATTGTAATATAAAGTGTTGTAAAAAATACTAAAACACCTAACGGACCGATTTCCGTAGGTGATGTAAGTGTGAGAATCAGGATCAAAGCTGCGAGTCCGATGATACCTGTGATTTTGACAACGAAGCTGATTGACATAAGCTCATTGTATCATATTTTTGGTTGATTGAAACCCCCAAGTGCCTTTCCCCCTATTTTTTTTGGTATTTTATTGCGTTTTATGGAGAAAAGTGGAAGGTTATCCGGTGCTTTAAATCTTAACTATTGGCCGCAACCTTTCCACTTTTTCCGTTTGACCGCTTCACGCAGAGGTGAAGCATACGGTCCTTGTTAGTGTTTTTCCTTTATTCTGGTTTATGTCTTCTAAGGTGCTAATAAAGGATTTGCTAACGCGCTCTTACGTCTGGAGTTTTATCTCCACTTGGCGGAGCTCTGGGTAATTCCTAGAATGTAATTTATGGCTAGAAATTACCTTTTGGTCCGCCAAGTCTATGGGGATTTTCTTTTGCGATATTTGCGAAGGTAATTCACGATTTGCTCCTTTTGTTTTTAGTTTTTGTTTTAGTCATCACGACTATTTTTAGTGTAGCATAAGCGTTTAAAAAATGCAAGGGTTTTGTGGGGTTTTTGTGTTGTATTATTTACAACATTTATGGTGTTTTTTCTCTGTTTGGTAATTTTTACAATGTGTTGTGATTTTTACAACAAAATACTACATTTTTGGTCGACTTTTTGAGAAAAAGTCGTCCAGTGTCGGTCATTTTGGAATAAAAATATAAGAAATGATATAATCATTTTATTTTGCAGATTGCTCTTCCTAAAATAAATAAATTTGTTTTAGCTCAGAGCAATTCGCAAAATAAAATAAGCCTGTCGGCTTATTTCTTATATTTTAATTCCCCCTAAATCTCTTTTCCTGGTGGAGCTGCCGGATACTGCCTCCGGGTCCGAACCGTCACGGGGATCTGAATC
>JAUNRI010000047.1 GCA_030535695.1 Candidatus Saccharimonadota bacterium
AAAATGTGAATGTAAAGAAGAAGAGCAGAAAAAAGGTGGCAAAGGAAAGTTTTTCTTAGGTGCAGCGCTTGGGGCAATTGCTGGTGCGGCAGCTGGGATGTTTATTTCCAAAAAAGCTCGTGAAGCTGAAGCAGAAGAAGAAAAAGAAAATAAAGAGCTCGAAAAAGCCGCCAAAAAAATTGAAAAAGAGATGGAAAAGTCTGAGGAGCCGGTGAAGAAGGCTACTAAAAAGACTACTAAGAAAACCACCAAAAAATAATCGCAGAGTTAGTTCAAACAAAGGAAGGGTAAAGATTTAGTATGAAGCTAAAGAGAAGTGATTTTGTGCATTTGCATAACCATACACATTATTCACTTCTTGATGGGCTGACTAAAATACCCGAACTAGTGGATTTTGTCAAAAATGACGGTATGGAAGCGGTGGCGGTAACCGACCACGGCACCATGAGTGGATTGGTGGAACTTTATGAATGTTGTAATGACGCCGGGATTAAACCGCTCCTAGGCCTAGAAGCTTATGTAGCAGCCAGAAAGCGCACCGACAAAGATCCGGCACACGACAAAAGACGGTTTCATATAACCCTGATTGCGATGAATAATCAGGGATTTGAAAATCTTTGCCGAATCATGAGTGATGCGGAAATTAACGGTAAATATTATAAACCGCGCACCGACCATGAGATGTTAGAAAAATATAGTGAAGGGGTGATCTGTCTTTCTGGTTGTATGGGGTCGGAGATTTCTGAAGCCATTAGGGCAGATGATAATAAACGTGCGCTTAAGCTGATTGATTGGTACAAAAAAGTTTATGGCGATAGATTTTATCTAGAGATGCAAGACCACGGGCACCCCAAATCTTCTACCCATTCCTTGGAACAGAAAAAAGTTAATGATTGGCACATGAAGCACGCCAAGGAACTGGGGATTCCTTTGGTGGTGACTTGCGATGCCCACTATTTAAATCATGAGGATCAGGATGCACATGAGGTTTTGCTCTGCGTAGGGACCGCCTCGAATCTTTCCGATCAAAATCGGATGACTCTTAAAGATTTTGATTTACATGTAATTCCAGCAGAGGAGATTATTGACCATTGGCAAGACACTTGCCCAGAAGCGGTGCTAAATACCCGAAAAATTGCCGACAGGTGCAATGTGGATTTACAATTGGGGCGGATATTGATTCCAAAATTTCCAGTACCAAAAGGCGAAGACGAAAAATCCTATCTAGATAAATTGGTGTTTCAGGGTTTGGTGTATCGCTATGACGGCAAAAAACTTGATGAAGTAGCTAATTTATCGGTAGCGGAATGTAGAAAAATTTTGGAAAAATTAGATAAAGACCGCGACGAACTACACCAAATTTTGCCAAGAATTGACTACGAGCTTGCGGTAGTAAATAAAATGGGTTATAATGGCTACTTTTTAATCGTACAAGACTTTATTAACTGGGGTAAAAGTCAGAGAATTGTGTATGGGCCGGGAAGAGGCAGTGCGGCTGGCTCGATTTTGGCGTATGCTCTGAGAATTACCGATTTGGACCCACTTAAATATGATCTTCTCTTTGAGAGATTTTTGAATCCAGATAGAATTAGTATGCCAGATATTGATACGGATATCCAGGATACCCGGCGAGATGAAGTAATTGAATATTGTACGCGTAAATATGGCGATGGGCGGGTGTCCAACATCGCCACTTTTGGTAAAATGATGGCCAAAAACGCAGTTCGCGATGTAGCGAGAGTTCTAGAGGTGCCTTATGCAGAAGCCGATAGGCTGGCTAAGATGGTGCCGGACCCGGTGCAAGGCCATCATGTGCATCTAAAAGACGCGATTAAGGATGTCCCGGAATTAAAGCAAGAATACGAAACTAACCCTACCTCAAAAGAAGTGATTGATTATGCTTCTAGGCTAGAGGGAACAATTAGAAACCACGGCGTGCACGCGTGTGGTGTGATTATCGCGCCGGATGATTTGGTAAAATTTTTGCCTTTGGAAGTTTCTGCCAAAGGGCCGATTGCGGCACAATTTCCGATGACGCAAGTAGAAGAACTTGGACTTCTCAAGATGGACTTTTTGGGGCTTTCTAACCTTTCTGTGATTAACAACGCTCTGAGGATGATTCGGAAAGTTTATGGAGATGATATTGATATGAGCACGCTGCCTTTGGATGATCCGGAAACTTATAAATTGTTCCAAAGGGCGGAAACCACTGGCGTGTTTCAATTAGAATCTGCCGGCATGAAACGGTATCTTAAGGATTTGAAGGCCTCATCTTTTGAAGATATTATCGCGATGGTGGCACTGTATCGTCCAGGGCCAATGCAATTTATTGACTCGTTTATTCGCCGGAAGCACGGGGAAGAAGAAATTACCTATCTTCATCCGGGGCTAGAAAATTCTCTCAAAAGTACTTACGGAATTATGATTTATCAAGAGCAGTTCATGCAGATTTCCAAGGAATGGTGCGGATTTACCGGCGGGCAGGCGGATACATTGAGAAAAGCCGTGGGGAAGAAAAAAATTGATTTGATGAAAAAAGTAAAGCCGGAGTTTATTAAAGGCGCGGTAGAAGTGGGTGGTGCGACGGAAGAAATTGCCGAGAAATTCTGGGGACAGCTTTTGGAATTTGCCAATTACTGTTTTAATAAGTCGCACGCCGCATGTTATGCCTTGGTGGCATATTGGACGGCTTATTTAAAAGCGCACTATCCAGATGCATTTATGGCGGCTTTGATGACAGCAGATATGCGTTGGACAGAAAAATTAGCGCCAGAAATTGCCGAGTGTAAAAGGATGGGTTTGAAGGTGCTAGGTCCCGATATCAACCAAAGTTATGCCGAATTTGGGATTGTGGGTGGCAAAAAGACGATTCGGTTTGGGCTAGGTGGGGTCAAAAATGTAGGAAAAGCTTTGATTGAGGAAATCGTGATACCAGAAAGAGATAAAAACGGACCGTTTAAAGATATTTACGATTTTGCTAAACGCGTGGATTCTACCAAATTTAACAAGAAAACTTGGGAAGCAGCTATTAAAACCGGGGCGTTTGATAGTTTTGGGATTTCCCGTTCAGATTTGTTGTTTAACTTGGAAGCAATTCAGGCCTATGGGGCAAAAATGCAAAAAGATGCCCAAACTGGACAAATGGATCTCTTTGGCATGATGGGGCAGGCCGGAGAAATTGCTAAGCCAGAAATTAAACCAGCACCAGTGCAAAGCACCGAAAAAGAGCAGTTGTTGTGGGAGAGGGAATTGATGGGGCTGTATCTTTCGGCACATCCTTTGGATAAATATGACACCTATTTTGATGAACAATGTCACCCGATGGGCGTGATTTGCCCAGAAAATCAAGACAAAACTGCGGTAGTAGGCGGAATTATTACCAATGTCCGCACGATTTTAACTTCTAAGGGCGACAAAATGGCCTTTGTGAGAATTGAAAATAAAACAAGGGAAGTGGAAATTATCGTTTTTCCAAAAGTTTATGCTACTTGTGGGGCAAAATTAGAAATTGACACCGTAATCCGGGCGCAAGGGCAAATTGATGCCAAAGATAGAAATGGGGCCATGACTTCTGATGCTAAAATTAAGGCTGAAATTGTAGAAGTGGTCTCGGATGAAATTTTGGAAAATTATAAATCTACGGGGACTAGATTGGCAATGCCGTGGACGGACCGCAAAAATGACGAGGAACCGTGGCGTAAGTGGCGCAAAAAAACTGCGAGTTCTGGGCAAATTGAAGCACCGAAAGTATTAAAGTCTATCCCCAAAGATCCTAGGAAGCAAAAATTATTTTTGCTAGTTAAGAGTTTGGACGATACCGAAATTTTGACTAAAATCCGCCAACTTGGTGAAGAATATATGGGGATGCAAGATGTAATTTTGGTGGTGATTGAAAACGGTGAGAAAAAACCTTTGAAAATGCCGTTTAGGGTAGATATCTGTTCGGATTTGTTAGATGAATTAGAAAGACTACTAGGGAAAACATCGGTAAAAGTGGTTTGACACTAGATTTGGCACGCTAGATATGGC
>JAUNRI010000011.1 GCA_030535695.1 Candidatus Saccharimonadota bacterium
TTGTTGACAGGAGTGATCTTCATCACTTTCGCCACATTCGTCGGCTGATAGCCACAGTCAATCCGATACATCACCTCTACCTTTTTATCTTTGATTTTGTAAACATAAACCAAATACCAGCCAGTATGTTCATCTGTTTCCATCACAATCACATCAGGGATGTAATCTACTGTTTCCGGATTCATATACATCTGGTCGTCCAGTTTCTTGTCCACATATCTAAGCTCCACCTTTTCGGCTTTGCTCAGGAACTCAAAGAAAAACTCCAACGTTTCACTGTAATCGGCCGAACAGCCAATCCAGTCTTCCTTAGCTTTATTGATGGCCGCGTCCCACTTTGACTCACACTCGTCATAAAATACACCCAAATAACGTGTACCTGTCAGAGCATCATGCCAAGCCATATCCGCAGCACCAAGTGCTGGGTCCTCTACCATCCTATAGCGGAGATTTTTGTCGAACAGCTTCGGATCGATTTTTTTCATGATTTCGTCCAGAGAAGCTCCCTGAGCAAGCTCATTAGCAAAACCAGCCTCCGCTATTACTTCAGGAATCGGATTCGGTCCAAAGTTGAAGTCGTTATCAGGGTCATCATCGTCTTGCAAATCTCTGTTATAGAAATGCCAAGGCGACTCTGGCTCTTGTATCGGCTCCGATTCTTCTGCCGGTTCCGGCGTCGGTTCCGGTGTCGGTTCCGGCGGTGGCGTCGTCACATTAGTTGTTGCTTCCGGTTCAGCTGCCTCAGTTGTAACCAACGATGTTGCATCTGTAATACTCGTGATAAGCAATACTATCGCAATCACTATTGATACAAGAATGGCAAGCCAACCATAAAGCCCTTTTCCAAAAAACTTCATGATTTTACCCCCTTTCTTCAGACAAACGCTTCAAATCACAATACCACCATATCTTATTGCCCACAAAGTAGCCAATCGATACAACTAGCATCATTTTAGGAAGCCATGTCACAAAACCAATCAGAAACTTTGAATCTGTGACGTCAATTATTCTGATTGCAGCAGCATTAGCCAGTCTCATCAATATCAGATCCAGTACTATAAATAATACCAGCTCCTTTATGTCTGATCCTTCTTTATACCACCAATAAACCAGATAAGCCATCATTACCAAAGTTACCAGAAGCTCGATCAAAGCGATCGCGGATGGTACTCTCGATACCGTGCAATAAATCACGATATACAAAGCACCAAAGATAAGGGCTTTTACCGTCATTCCCAGGGTTTCTTCTTCAAAAAACCTTGAAATAGTAGCATAAAACAACGCCACCAACATGCCGGTTATTACACCAACCCCTGTTAACAGGCTCGCTCCAGCCCACAATAGTATTGCAGCCGTAGCAAACATCACCGCCACAGAAAGACCATAGGCGATCAACACTTTACTATTCTTTAGTACCAACTTATTAATTCGATTCATTACCATTTCCATTGCTCACTCCTCCAAATTCTATGAAATGTGGGAGCGAATCACGCCCCCGTTGTTTATAAGTTACAATAGGGACGTTGTATATAGGCAAACAGGTCTCAATCTCTTGAAACCTGAGATGATTCGGTTGTTAATGGTCTTCCCGTTTTGAAAAACATACCCAAAACTCAGACTACTTCCATTATATCACACATAAGCGTTTTTGTCAATATATTAAACACTTTTTACCGCTTATGGCAAATAAAAAATCCCCCTAACATTTGTTAGGGGGAAACAGTAGTTTAACAGGTTAGATCTTTACAACTAAGCCACGTTCTGCAGCCTCTTTCATGGTCAACCGACGCTGCGGTATGCCGTGCTTAAACATAGCCGGCACTTTACGCCAATTGTCGTTACCGGGGCTGGAGCCATCCGCCACCTGCATATCAGATGTCAAATAGCAATCGGTTCCTTCCATAATCATGAAACAGAACCCATAGGTCGTAGCAGCCTCATCAGCTTTTCTGGCCTCTTCCGCTTTTCTGGCCTCCTCGGCTTTCCTGGCATCTTCTTCAGCCTTCCGTTTCTTCTCGGCCTCATCTCTGAGTACCTGCAACTCAGCCTTTTTCTTAGCCATAAAAGCCTCGATCTGCTTGGCCTTATTTGCCATATCTTTTTCCAGATCCTTGATCTCAGCATCCAACTGCGAATAATTCATCTGATTGATTTCCGCTTTCTTGGCATCATTTTTCGCCGCCTTAGCTTGCGCCATCACACGATCATCAGATTGAGCTATCTGCTTTCCTTTCTCGGCTTTCTGCTTGATTATGCTATCCTGCTCTTTGAGCTTCTGGGCCAGGTTATCAGCCCAATTCCGTTCAAGCACCGCAACTTCCTCTTCAGCCTTCTTGGTCTCTTCAGCTTCTTCAACTTCCTCGGTTGTCTCAACCATCTGTTCAGTCTCAACCAAATCAGTTGCACTTTCCACTTCCGATGCAGTTGCATCAACCGTATCTTCCTGTTGCACGCTTTCTCTCAAACCAAGAACTCTTTCTAAATCTTTTTTCTTTGCCATATTAACGCCCTCCTTAGATTTTTTCTACAAAATATGACACCTGTTAAGCTACATAACCTCATTATATCACACTTATGCCAAAATGTCAATGGCTATAACATAAAAATGGTGCAAGTGGAGGGAGTCGAACCCTCATCCCAAGTTTGGAAAACTTGTATACTAACCGCTGTACTACACTTGCACACTACTGGGGTGAGATATGGGGATCGAACCCACGACCTTCGGGACCACAATCCGACGCTCTAACCATCTGAGCTAATCTCACCACAAAATACTCCCCCTTTTTATTATATCATTTTTTCAAGGAAATTCCAGGATTTTTTATCGACATCGGCGGTCTCGCCCCTGCCGCAGCCTTCCCTTCTCCGACCGCAGGTGCCACAGGTGGAGTCCAAGCCTTTGCTTTTATCTCTTTATTTCTTGTACCCATCATTATCTCAGATTCTTTATAACCCCTTACCATTTGCCGATGCTGATTCACATTTACCCTCACCTGATAGCTCTCTGTTGACGCCGCCCCCATATTAGACCCATTTTGTGCCTTAGCATACCCCGAAGTATGAAAAATATCCTCTTTTTTATCTTTAATCAAATATTTCAAAAAAGGATTTTTTTGTGCCATTTTACCTCCATTAAACTTAAATTACTTAGGTAGAAGCAAAAACGCCACCGTCCCCGCCGCTGCACCCAAAATAATCGTCAGAATAATCGCAATAATTAAGCCTGCCTTAGAATCTTTCTCTGGTTTGGCAATAATCTTCTCTGGAGCTTTGGACTTTTTCGGTTTCTCGGCTTTTACTGCCTCTGGTACTGGCACTGACTTCACTCGATTCGTGGTTTTTCCTAATGCCCGTTTCTCTATCTTATCTGTATTTACAAACTTTGCTCTCTGACCCAAAGGTGCTGGCCGCTTTGGCGCTACCACCGGCTTAGCAGCCACTGGTGTTGCCACTGGTTTTTTTGCCACTGCAGCTGGTTTTTTCGCTATCATCGCCGGCTTTTTCACTACACTAGCTGGCTTTACCGCCTTATTCCCTAAAGGACGTTTTTTCACCTCTGTTTTTACAAATTTCGGCTGCACAGTTGGTGCCTTTTTCACCGGCTCTTCTCGCTCTGCAAAAATCTCTTCCACCACCACTTCTTCATCTAGAAGTGGATTAGCCGCCGGAATCTTACGCACCACCTTTTTTACTGGTTTTGGCTTAGGCGTTTCAGTCTTTAATGACACCTTAATAGATTTTGGCTTAGCCATACCACCCTTAGGAATACTATTCTTCGCTGGCACAAAATCTATATAGCGTTTGTTCATTATTTTACTCTCTTTGCTATCTCTATTATATCAGTAAATTGCTCTAATATCAAGCTTGCTCCGCCAATCAAAAGCCCATTTATACCAGGGGTAGTTAAATACGCACCCGCATTCACCGGCTTTACGCTCCCACCAAAGAGCACCGGCACTTTTTCGGCCGTATCGGCCCCATAAACATCCTTCAAGTTCTGGCGAATTAGCTCCACCACCTCCGCAATCTCATCAGGAGTAGCAATCTTAGCATCTTTCGTCGAAGAAATTGCCCAAACCGGCTCATAAGCCACAATTATCTTAGCCACATCTTCTTCTCCCACCTCTGATAAACCCCCAAGAAGTTGGTCTCTAATTACATCAGCCGTCTCGCCAAAGGCCCGCTCGCTCTCTGTTTCGCCAATACAAAGAATCGGGGTAATCTTATTTCTAAGACAAGCTGCTACTTTCTTGGCAATCATCTTATCATCTTCGTGAAAAATATACCGCCGTTCCGAATGCCCAATAATACAATATTTTACCAAACCATTAAGCTCAGCAAACGAAATCTCCCCTGTAAAGGCCCCAAAATCCTGATAAAACGCATTTTGCGCGCCAAGTTTAATTTTAGACCGGTCCAGTTGCAAAGACAAAGGCTGAAGGCATAGCGCGGTTGGCGCCACCACCACTTCAATATCCCTGTAATTTGCGATTTTTTTCTGTATTTTATGAAGATACACCGAAGCTTCCCCCACATTAAAATTCAGCTTCCAGTTGCCCACAATATAAGTTTTCATATGTATATTATAGCATGGTATAATAAAACTATGAAAAAAGTCTTAGCATTTGACATTGATCAAACTTTAAATGTCGCCAAAACCCCAATCACCGACGAAATCGCCGATTTATTAGTAAAATGTTTGGATCATTTTGAAATTTGCCCCATTTCGGGCCAAAAATTCGACCAATTTCTGGTCCAAATCGTCAATAGGCTCAAAGACCCTACTCCAGAGCAACTAAGCCACCTACACCTCTTTGTGGCTCAAGGAACGCAATATTACCGTTTTAACATAGAAAAAAACGACTGGGAGCTAGTTTATAATTACCCCCTAACAGATGAGCAAGTTGCAAAAATTAGCCAAACTATCGAAAAATCCGCCAAAGAACTTGGTTTTTGGGAAGAAGATAAGTTGCAACCTGGCGACGAAATCATCGAAAACCGCCTTTCTCAGGTCACTTTTTCGGCCTTAGGCCAAAAAGCCGGTACAGAGGAAAAATACAAATGGGACCCAGATTGCAAAAAACGCGAACAGATTGTGGCAAAATGTAAAGAATATGCCCCCGAGTTTGACTACGAAATCGGCGGCACCACTTCTATCAATGCCATCACCCCTGGTATGAACAAAGAATTTGGCATGACCCACCTCTTAGAAGAGCTAAATGTGTCAAAAGACGACATTCTCTATTTTGGCGACATGACCCAGCCCGGCGGCAACGATTACCCTGTCGTAAAGATGGGCATCAAAACCATCACCGTCAGAAGTCACGAAGACACCGCTTATGCCCTAAAGGGCATTTTGGGGGTTATTTAAAACTCTGCAATTCTCAATCAATCTTTCGCCTAGTGCTCCTTGTGCAGCACCTCTGTTGGCATTATCACCTGCCCAAGCTTCAAGAGCTGGATTTTGTAATGCTCTAGAGAAGGAAAACGACACCGGCCATGCAAACGGCTGTCTACTCATAATTGCGGCTAGATTTGCGGTAGCTTGTTCTGGCGTTTGCCCACCAGATAAGAATACAATCCCTGCCAAATCCAAAGGCACATTAGATCTCAGCACTCTTACCGTTGCTCGTCCCACCTCATCAGGGGTAGATTCCGCCATAAACTGCTTACCTGCACTCACCATATTACATTTTAGAATACAAGCCTTCAGATTCACCTGATGTCTATTAAGCGCCTTAAATAGCTCGTCTAACACCTTCGCGGTAATCTTAGCACAAGTTTCAATATCATAATTTCCATCATAAACCACCTCTGGCTCCACCACTGGCACCAAGCCTGCCGATTGCGAAATTGCGGCATATTCTGCCAAAACTCGGCAATTTTCCCTAATCGCCGCTGTTGTAGGCAAAGTCAATTCCCCATCACGACCCAAGCGAATCTCAAACGCCGCCCGCCATTTAGAGAAACGTAAGCCCATCTGATAGTATTCTCTCAATCTCGCCGGTAAATCTTCAATCCCCTGAGTAATAGTTTCCTCTGGCGAAGCTTCTGTAACATCCTTAATCGAAACAAGTCCCTTATCTACCTTAATCCCCGGCACAATCCCTTTTGAAATCAAGAAATCCACCACCGGTTGCCCATCCGCCATCGTATCTCTAGCAGTCTCATCAAACAAAATCACCCCAGAAACATATTGCTCAAGTCCAGGGGTAGAAAGTAAAATCTCTCGATAGTCATGCCGATTTTCCGGAGTATCCATAATCCCCAAAGCTTCAAATTTTTTCTTAATCGAACCACCAGATTCATCAGCCGCCAAAATCCCCTTACCTGGCGTCATCAGAGTGGTTGCAATCATTTCCATATTGGTCTCAGAAGTAGAAGTTGCAATATTTTCTAATTCTTCTAACCCAAGTGAAGAATCTAGTGTAGAATTTTCCACATTAATCCTAGCCATTTTGAGCGCATATTCCACAGTTTTACCCAAGATAAACCCGCCGAGCACCGTCGCCGACATAATCGAATATGCCGAAAGATGTGTCAGTCTGTCGATCCTGGATACTGCAATATTTTCCCTAAACTCAAGATAACTTAAGCAATTTTCTGCGACCTTAATCACCTTTTCTGCCGGATAGTTAGAAAGAATCTCCTTTGCCGCATAAATTGGCCCATCTTCCTCCAGGAAAATCAAATTCGCACGAGCAATTAGCCCCGCTACCTTATCCGCACAAGAAGTTTTGAGATACAAAATCAATTTTGTCTTGTGATAATAATCCAGATATGCTGAAATTTTGTCTACAATCGCCGGCGTCAAATTCGCTGATCTATCAATATAAAGATAATCCACCGCCTCGGTTGGTGTAGTAAAAGCTGTCTTTTGCTCTACACTCGGCACCATGTAAGCCGTCCCATTATCAGAAGTCAAAATATATCTATAAGTGCCGGTTGGACCACTAATTACCGGCCCAGTTTCGTCAAAATGAAAACTCGTATCCGAAATATCCGCATCTAACCCCATTTTTTGGAGCACTTCCAAAGTAATCGCTGCCCCACCGTAGCTACTAGTCCGGTTAAAATAATGATGCTCCGAGGCATCAAAACTAAAATCTAGCCATTCTTTGCCAGAATTGTCCCGCTCAAAATTCTCCGTCCGAGAATCAAGATTAAGATACACATCTTTCAAGACATTGCCCACTACCAATATATGCATAAGCCCATTATACCATAAGATTTACAAAATCAACCAAAAAATCCCACAAAAATAGTGTTGTAATATTTACAACACTATTTTCAAAAGCTACACTTTTATTTCTCAGCAGTACCGTTAAACGCTTCGTTAATCTTTTCTTTCACGTCATCGGCAAAGGCCTTAGCATCTTTTGCAAATTTTACATCTGGATGTTTTTCATCATAGCGTGAAATTGCATCTTTAATCACTTCTTTCGCTGCATCAATCCCTTCAAACGATTTCACCACTGTAGTTCCAGGTTTCTTAAGATCCTTGTAGTGATTAAAGTGAAATTCAATTTGTTCCAACACGCGCTTTGGCAAATCCTCGAGAGTTTTGTAGCAATCGCCATTATTCCGATCGTCTTCCGGAACACAAATAATCTTGTCATCCACTTCTCCATCATCCACAAATTTCATCACACCCAAAATCCGACCTTTCATCCAAATCCCAGTAGTGAGCGGCTGGTCAGTAATCATCAAAACATCAAGTTCGTCACCATCTTCATCCAAAGTTTGCGGAATAAATCCATAGTTGCAAGGTTTTGCAAAACAAACCGGCTCTACACGATCGAGCATAAAGCAAGCGCGTTCTCTATCCCATTCAATTTTGTGATTAGAACCTGTTGGGATTTCAATCACTACATTGAGTTCTCCCTTTTCATACTCCCCCGGTGTCAAAACTTTATTAAAATCTGCCATAGCAAATAACTCCTTTTTTATAATTTAAATTATATCACAATTCAGAAATTAAAACGCGTACTTGCTCGGTGGTATCTCGGTCGCGCACCGTCACTGTATTATCAGACAAAGTATCAAAATCTATCACCACGCATTTTGGCGTACCAATTTCGTCTTGTTTTCTATATCTCTTGCCAATATTTCCCGAATCATCCCAAGTCACATTCCCATATTTCTCACGCAAAATCTTATAAACTTCCTGTGCCTTCTCCACCAGCTCTGGTTTGTTTTTAAGAAGTGGCGACACGCAAAATCTATACGGTGCCAAGTTTTCTGGCAGTTTCAAAACCACCCGCTTTTCACCATTTATTTCATCTTCAGTATAAACATTAGATAGCACTGCCAAGAACAATCTTTCCACACCAATCGACGGTTCAATCACATGCGGAACAAAAGTCTCACCCGTATTTTTATCACGATATTCCATTGATTTGCCACTTTCGCGCTGGATATTATCAAGATCAAAATCCGTCCGATAAGCCAAGCCCATCAACTCCTCTGAGCCATTCGGATAATCAAACATAAAATCAATCGTTCGCTTAGAATAGTGCGCCCGGTCTTCCGCCGGCACTTCATATTCGTGGATTTTTCTAGCACCAAGCCCCATCACAGTTTCCAAAAATTCATGTTGCAGCCCCCGTAGCATTTCAAAATTAGTTTCCCATTCATCAGGTTTTACAAAATATTCAATTTCCATTTGCGAACATTCACGGTCACGCAAAATAAAATCCCGTGGTGAAATTTCATTTCTAAATGCCTTGCCTTGCTGCGCCAAACCAAATGGCAAAGATGGATAAAATGTATCCACTACATTTTTGTAATTTACAAAAATCCCTTGTGCTGTTTCTGGACGCAAATACGCAATCGACTTTTCGGCCAAATCGCCAGTATCTTCCGGAAGTACCGCCCCTACATGAGTAGAAAACATCATATTAAACTTGCGAATCGGCCCCCAATTTTCCTTACCACACACCGGGCATTTTACATGTAAATCCCAAAATTCCTCAGACGATACCGATTCATTAATCCCATCTGCAATTTTATCCGCCCGAAACCGGCTTTTACATTCCTTACATTCCACCAAAGGATCCGCAAAAGTCGCCGTATGACCAGAGGCCACCCATATGCGCGGGTTCATCAAAATCGCCGCATCCACTCCATACATATCATCTCGTTTCTCCACAAAGAAAGACCACCACTCATCCATAATTTTTTTCTTTAAAATCACGCCAAGTGGCCCAAAGTCCCAAGTCCCAGCAAAACCACCATAGACTTCCGAACCCGGGAATACAAAACCCCGCCTTTTGCATAAGCTCACAATATCATCTAATTTGCTCATAGAAATATTATATCACATCTATTCAGTTTCATCACTCTGTTGGTCGTAGTCCAAAATCAACGCGTCAGCCTGCTTCAAAGACTCAACATCCTCTTTTAATTGCGTCACCGTCACATCTTTATACAAACTATTATTTATATCAAAAACTACAAATCTGCCACTAATTTTTCCATTAGTAGCATATTCACTTAAATCTAAATGCTTATAAGCTTCCTCTGCTTCCGCGTCTGTTTCATATTCATAAAATATTCTCCCTCTGGTAATTTTTTCACCATCGTAAAAATACACCACATGCACAATATCAGATTCATATTCGCTATTATCAAGCGCTGATGTTTCTCCTGTCATCGTCAAAACAATCTTCCCATCCGCATCGTGAAAATAGCTACTATCAAATTTTTCGTTTTGGCTAAAATTCACAATCGCAATTATTACTAAAATCAAAGCTGCTACCGCCAACAAAACCCATATCCAAGTTTTATAATCAAATGGTTTCACGTTATCTGCTTTAGAAACCTTTTCAACTTTTTTAGCAGTTTTTTTCTTTCCTCTCATGCTTATCTCCTTTGTTCTATTTTACCACTTTATTTACCGCTTTGGCAATTTTCAAAATTTCCGGCAAATATTTTTTTACATCTTTTACTCGTCTAACCGTTTTCAAATCTGCCACCCACAGCAAACGCAACAACTTTATTGCATTTGCATCATAAACCCCCTCCGGGTTTTTATAAAAACTCATTTCTATCATGTCAAAATTATATCTTACATCCAAACTCAAATCATCGCCATCAGCATCCGTCAGTAAATTTATTTGCTCCCCCATCGCCTTAGCAAGTCTTATCAAAAACCATGCCTCTACCAGTTCTATATCAGCACCGTCATTAAGAGCAAACAAACATTCATTCACAATTTCAAAATGCTCCACCGAATCTACACTATCAGAAATCACACTAATTTTTTTCAAAATCTCGCTCGCCAATTCCATCCGAGACAAATCTTTCAAAATTTCCCCATAAAAAGCCAGCATCTTTGCACCCGTCAAAGTCGCCAACTCTCCTCTGCCAAAATGTAAATTAACTTCCACAAGAGAAAACATTTCTATCCCACCCGCCAATTTAGATTTGGGTTTTCTCACCCCTTTTGCCAAAGCCGAAATTTTCCCCACCGGCGTAATCAAATTCAGAATCCTATCCGCCTCACCAAAATTTGTCCGCCGCATTACATACGCCCGCGTTTTCAAATCTTTAGGCATATTCTCCAGCATAAAAAAGCACCTCTTCCGGCTTAAAAGTATTTTTATTAAGAAACCCCACCACATTATATTCCGACAAATCAAAACCCGAAAAATCTTTTTCCGATACCACCACCACCGGCACTTTCATCGTATCTGCATAAGACGCCATTTCGTTAAGAAATGTAAACCCGTCCGGCCCCGTCAGCATTACATCCAAAAACACCATCTCGGGTGCTCCATTTTCATCTACAAAATTAATCGCTTCGATCGCATTTTTAGATAAATGTCCAGAAAATCCATTTTTTTTCAAAACCCTAACTAAACATCCACCTACCACTTCATCGCTATCTACTACCAAAATCATCACACTCCCCACATACTTAGTTGCCTTGGCACTGGAATTTTTACATAAAAACTCACCCCATCCCGATGCCGCACCGCTCCCACTTCCGCATTCATATATTTAGAAAACTTAGATGCAATATAAAGCCCCAAGGCCGAAGAACCTGGCCGCATTGCAATCTCGCGCGGCGAAATTAAATTTTCTTTCACTTCCCGCCATACATCAACAGGCAGTGCCGGCCCAAAATCTCTTACATTAATTTCCACTTTTCCGCAGGCTTCTTTTACTCTCAATTCTGTTTTCATGTCGGTATCATTATAATGCGTTGCATCCAAAAGAAAATTATAAACCACACTTTTTAGAAGTTCCGGATTTGCCACTACCAACCGCGAACGGTTAGAATATCGCACTATCATTTCACATTTTTTTGCACCAAACAAATTAGAAACTTCACGAATTACATCATCACAAAGTGCTCGCACCGCCACCGGTTTAAGTTCATAAAAATTAGCGGATAATTTTTTAATTTTTGAAAGATCATTCACTTGCCGAATCGCCTTATCCGTTACCGCAATCATCTCCGCTCGAATTTTTTCATCCGAACCACCATTCCCATCAAAACCAAACGCTAATTGTCTTAGCTCCAAAAGCGGGCGCCTGAGCTCCTGCGCCACCACTGCCGCTCCATCTACCTCCATATACTATATATTATATCACGCGTTGAATCTTACAGAAGAAAGAAGTGTATCAAAATCAGCTTGGAATAATATAGAATCAGTTTGCATGATCGCAGTTTTATCTCTAATCTTAAATATCACAATAATCCCATTAAATTCCGTTCCCGGAATATTACCAGTATAACGATTAGCTGTAATATTCATGCCTTTACCAATCGTCACCGACTCTAGCTTCAAAGGATTTTCTTCATTTTCCAAAGCATCCTGATATTCCGCCGCCACTTCATCAAATGCAGTATCTTTAATCGCTAGTCTCAGAGCATTAATTGTAGTCTCAGAAACTTCATTTACTTCCACTGGATTAAAGTAAGCTTCAAAATCTCCCCCGGCTCTTGCATCTTTTGCTACATATACACTCCAAGTTTTAGGATATTCAAAAGTCAGTTCACCATAATCGGCTGGCCCTGCAAAAGTCTTAAACGGATATTTTTCTCGCTCGGTAAATTCATCTTCTAGTTTAGTAGTGTTTTCATCTACCGCCTTCACTACCGCATCCGCTACCTGGCCCTCTACATTAGTGCTTGCGTTTTCATATTCCACAAACATCCAAATAAATAATCCAATAAACGTCAAAGACAAAAGCGACAAAGCAATAATCGCAATTGTTTTTATCAAAGATTTTGTATCTCTTTTAATTAATGGAACCTCCGGTACTGGTGACTGAGAAATCATCGGCTGACCCGTAATCGGATTCTGTTGCACGTTTGGCACCCCCTGCCCCGGCATTGGTTGTCCTTGCATCGGCTGTGCCATTTGTGCCGACCCCATCGGTTGGCTCATATCCGCACCTTGTGGCGAAATAATCGGCTGCGTAAATGCCGCGGTATATGGTTTTTTATCATCCATATGCTTATTATATCACAAACAATTATTTAGTAAAATCTTCACTCAGTATTTCAATTTCATTTTTGAGATTTTTCAAATCTTTTTCAATTTCTTTTGATAGTTCCAATGCTTCTTTGTATTTTTCGGAGGCTTTTTCCAACTTAAAATCACCCGAATAAAACCACTCTACTTTAGAATCTAAATCTTTCAACTTCTGACTTAAATTTTTTTCAC
Source organism: Candidatus Saccharimonadota bacterium (assembly GCA_030535695.1). GTDB lineage: Bacteria > Patescibacteriota > Saccharimonadia > Saccharimonadales > Saccharimonadaceae > Nanosyncoccus. Next base: position 12,681 of record JAUNRI010000011.1, read on the forward strand.
TCATTCTTTTCCTTTCTTTTTTAATTTTAGAATTTCCGCTTCAATTTCTTGTTCTAATGTTGTAATTTTTACAACACTCCCAACTTCAATATTACCAGAGAGAATCGCGTATCCTTGCTTCAAAACATTTTCTGGATTAAGTGTTTCTATTATGCGTTTTTTCTGTGCAAGTTCCGATTCTAAAATTCTGATTTCCGAATTAAGTTTTTGCAAAATCAAATTAAGTTTTTCGGTAATTTTCTCAGTCTTTCTATCCCGCGTCAAAAGTTCCGCTACATTAGACGGTGTCGACGCCCTTACATCACATGCCAAATCACACAAAGACTCATCTACTTCGTGTCCAATCCCGCAAATCACCGGAATTTTCGACGCTGCCACCGCCCTCACCAATGCTTCATCATTAAAACAGGAAAGATCATCCTTTGAGCCACCACCACGAATTAAAGCAATCACTTGAACATCCGTGTATTCATTAAAATATTTAAGAGCCCTTATCATTTGCTCCGGCGCGTCCAAACCTTGCACCTGAGTATGTGCCACCAAAACCTTCATCCCGCCCCACCTGCTATTAATAATTTTTACAAAATCATGATATCCCGCCGCCTGTGTAGAAGAAATCACCCCGATTTTAGTAATTTCCTCCGGCAAAGGGCGTTTTTTGCTAACATCAAATAGCCCTTCATCCGCCAGTTTTTTCTTCAACATCTCAAAAGCTTTTTTGAGCGAACCTTCCCCCATCGGCGCTACTTTTGATACCGTAAAAGAAAATTTACCCCACTTGGTAATTTTAGGAACTCCGCGAACCACCACTTTCATCCCATCTTCAATCGGCTGCGATAAAGACCACAAAGTCATGAAACACGGCACGCTCGTTTCTTCGTCTTTTACATTAAAAAACACCCATTTGCCTTGATTCACCTTAAATTCACTCACCTCCCCCACCATCGTCACCGACGAATACGCATACTCCAACGTCTGATTTATATACGCTACAAATTCCGAAGGGCTAAGATTTTCCATCTTCCTTGCCTCTTATCACTTGTTGGTATGGCCAATAACCAGTAGCAATTGTAAACATCAATGAAAGTGCTCTTGCCATCACCACCGTAATAAGAGAAACTGCAATCGCATCTTCCGTACCACCCAGGAGTAGCCCCATCACCCCAGCCATCCCCAATTCATATGGACCATATGGTACAATTCCATCAAACACCGACCCAATCGCCTCTCCCACCATAATCTGCGGCAAAATATCCGGTCGCCCCATTGCACACGCCACGATATAATACACTCCGATTTCACAAAGACTATATATAAATCCCCACATCGTAGGCTTGAATAATGATTTTTTATCCTTTTTTACAATCACCACGCAATCGTGAATACTTAAGAAATATTCTTGTACTTTATCTCTTCTAAATAAACTCTTCTTGTGACCAAAAGTCACTACCCGCACTACAAACGCGATAAGTTTCCCCACCAACGTAGCAAACCACTCAATCCGTTTTTTGGAACTCGCCACATAAATAATCAAACCAAGAATCACAAACACCCCCATATTCATAAGAAGCGACACCCAAATAATCCAGGTCGCCTCTTCTGGAATTGCCCCAAATGCCAAAAGTATCAAGATTGCAATGAGAGCCTGTACATAATTTACTACCGTCGTAATCGCAAACCGAAAAATATATAGAAAACTCGCTTGCCCCGCCGTTACTCCAAACGGACGCATTCTGTAAGTAAGATAAGCCAAGCCACCTAATGCCCCCGCCGGCACCGCCCGATTCACAAAGTTTAATTCTGTAGAAATTTTAAGTTTTTCTTTCCGCCCAAATACCAACCGATATTTATTTTCTAGATAGGAGAAAAAAATCTGTCCACAAGCATAGTACATAAATAACTGCTCTGGCACCAACAAAAGTAGCACAAAGATATTAGTCCGATTTAAATTTTCAAAAGTTTCTGCAAACCCATCCCAATTCTGATAAACTACATACCCCACCAAGCCAATAGTCGCGATAGAAATAATCGTCCGCCAAGGAAACTTAAACTTTCGCTTTTTAGCCATAACAAAATTATACCACCAAAAGCCCTATTTCACTATGGCAAACTTATTCTTGCCCTTTTTGATAATTGCAGTTTGATTTACCGCCAAATCTTCCTGAATCTTGGTACCATTAATCGAAATCGCCCCCTGCGCAATAAATTCTCGCGCTTTTTTCTTGGAGTCTGCAAGGCCTGTAGCCACCAAAGCATCCACCAGCATTGCGCCTTTTGCAACCACCGGCAAAAACGCCGCAAATTCCGTTAATTCATCTTCAGAAAACTCCGAAAAATCCGTTTCTTTATTAAACAAAGTTCCCGACAAATTTTCTACTGTTTCCGCACTGCCCGCACCATGTACCACAGCAGTTACACCCCGCGCCAAAGCCTTTTGCGCCAATCTTAATTCCGGATGCTCCACGTGTTTTGCCAAAATTTCTTCAATTTCGTCTTTTTCAAGTAATGTATAAATCTTTAGCAAATTCTCAACTGCCGCATCCGGCTGATTCATCCAAAATTGATAAAAATCATAGACTGAAGTATAATTTCCCGAGCCATTATCAGACGACGCCAGCCACACCGCATTTCCTTCCGACTTACCAAATTTCCGCCCCGTTACCGGATCTATTACAAGTGGCGTACTCCACACATCTGCAGTAGCATTTTCTAACTTAGAAATTAAATGAATCCCACTCGTACAGTTGCCATATTGGTCTGCCCCACAAAGTTGCAGCGAAACTCCATATTCACGATAAAGATGCAAAAAATCATAGCCTTGAATCAAAGTATAAGAAAACTCTGCATAGCTTATCCCCGAACCACCCTCGCCAATCCGATTTTGAACAAACTGCCGATCAAGCAGTTGCGTCATCGAAAAGTTTTTACCAATCTCCCGCAGAAATTCAAGATAATTAATTTTAGAAAACCAATCCAGATTATCCACCATCACAAGACCTGGCGTTTCATGGTCACGCACCTCACCATCACCTGCATTAATTACTCTTTCAATTTGCTCGCGAATGCATTTTTTATTATGTTCCACTTCTTCAAGCGACTTCAAATCTCTTTCACCATTTTCTTTCGGATCTCCAATCTGCCCTGTTGCACCCCCCACCAAAAGATAAGGCTCGTAGCCATGCCGTACAAAACAAGCACACATCATCAGGGCCGCTAAGTTACCAATAGTAAGAGAATCCGCCGACGGATCCGCTCCCCAATAAAATTTTTTGGATTCCCTAGAGTCTAAATCCTCCGGATTAGCAATTGTAGTCTCGGCCATGAAGCCACGATAGATTAGTTCCTCTGATAATTTCATATTTATATTATACCATATGATATAATTTAGTTATGTATTTAGCAGTGCTCGGCCGAGAGCCAAAATTATCAAATGCCGAATTGGAGTCTCTTTTTGGCAAAATCAAACCTTTGTCTGATAATTTATCCATATTTGATAGCAAAAACACACCAGACATCAATCGTCTTGGCGGTTCCCTTAAATTGGCCGAAAAATTATCCGAAAAACCTCTAGAATATTTAAGCAAAATCAAAGATGGTAAAATTACTCTAGGAATTTCAGATTATTCCAAAAATGCCACCAAAAAATCCGCTACATTAGAAGCTATGAAATTAAAAAAGATTCTTACCCGTCACGGCAGAAGTGTCCGGGTAGTTTTGGGTGACGATGCCATGCTTTCTACCGCCACCTCCCTTCATAATGGCCTCTCTGGCAAAAACCCCAAAAAACTAGAACTCATCAAAGTAGAAAATGATTGGTTTAGAATTATTGGCGTGCAAGATATCGACGCTTACAGCAAACGCGACCAAGGTCGGCCCGCAAGAGACGCCAAAGTCGGCATGCTTCCACCCAAACTCGCCCAAATTTTAATCAATCTCTGCGGGCCCTTAGAACCTGGCTCGGTTATTTTAGACCCCTTCTGCGGCACCGGTGTTTTACTGCAAGAAGCCCTTCTCATGGGCCACCACGCCTACGGCACCGACATTTCTGACCGGATGATTGAGTATACCGATAAAAATTTAAAGTATTTTAAATTTACTAATTACAAAATAGAAGTTGGTAATGTTATGGATCATAAATGGTCAAAAATTGATGCAGCCGCTTGCGAAGGCTATCTTGGTAAGCCCATGAACAAGGTCCCTTCAGAAATAGAACTAAAAGAGCAAAAACAGGAATGTTCCACCATTGTTCTGGGTTTCCTCAAAAATCTAGCACCCCAGATTAAAAAATCCACTCCTGTCGTCATCGCCGCCCCCGCCTGGCTTCGCGAAAATGGTGAATATTCTAGATTAGAAATACTTGACCAAATAGAGAATATGGGGTATAAT
>JAUNRI010000012.1 GCA_030535695.1 Candidatus Saccharimonadota bacterium
TAGATATCGTAAGTTTTGGTACCCTTTTTGAGCACTGCCGGGTAATCACCAAGCCTCATCGTACCACCAGTAGATTCCTTACCCTTTTGTCCTTCCATAATATAAATCACATTATTCTTATCTTTTTCGCTGGCACCTAGTTCCTCCGAACTAGCATTTTTTATACCTCCACGACGAGCCGCTGCAATACATGCTACCTGCATCCCCAGGCACAAACCAAGATATGGCAAATTATTTTCTAGCGCATATTCTGCCGCCTTGATTTTTCCTTCCACACCGCGCGTACCAAATCCGCCCGGAACCACAATTCCATCTAGTCCTTCTAGCATTTTTTCCGGCGCATTGGTTTCCAAATCCTCCGCATTCACCCATTTAAGATCCAAATTTACTTTATTGTGTGCCGCCGCGGCTTTTAATGCCTCCGTCACACAAATATAAGTGTCTTCATTCCCTACATATTTTGCTACCAAACCCACTGTAATAGTTTTATCAAAATCCGTCGCCCGCCACGCACTAAAATCTGCCCATTTGCTCATATCTGGCTCTTTATCATTGCCCACAAAATCATTTAAAATATCCAAAACTCCAGATTTAAGCACATTAAATGGCACGTCATAAACTGAATTAATATCCGGTAAATTCACCACCGCATCACCTGAAATTCCCGAAAATGCCGCAATCTTCTCACAAATTGACCGAGGGCAAGGTTTTTCGGTTCTTACACACACAATATCCGGAATAATCCCAAAACCTCTTAAATCCTTGAGCGCATTTTGTGCCGGCTTCGTTTTGAGTTCCTTAGATGTATTAATCCACGGCACATACACTACTGAAAGATAAAGACAATTTCTCCTTCCCACTTTGTTTGCAAAAAGTCTAATCGCTTCAATAAACGGTAACCCTTCATAGTCCCCCACCGTCCCACCAATTTCTACAATATGAATATCACTTTTTGCCGAAGCTTTTTCAATTTTTTCAATCACGAGATTTGTAAAATGTGGCACCAACTGCACCGTTTTTCCGTGAAATCCACCCGCACGCTCACGCTCAATCAATTCTTTATAAATTGAACCCGAAAGTGTAATCGAATATTTAGAAGTTTCAAAATCCAAAAATCTTTCATAGTGGCCAAGGTCCAAATCCGTTTCTACACCATCATGTGTCACAAAACATTCACCATGTTCTACTGGGTTCAAAAGCCCCGCATCCACATTGAGATATGGATCGCATTTTTGCATTGTTACATTATAGCCTTTGGCTTTCAAAATGGCGCCCATCGAAGCCGCCGTAATGCCTTTACCCACACCAGAAAGAACCCCACCAGTCACGAATATATATTTGCACCTCTTCATACCTACTATTTTATCACAAAAAAATCGCCCCCAACATAATGTTGGGGGCTTTTTCTAAGGAGTATTTATTTATCAGAACAGCCGATAAGCATAGAACATCGGCGCCAGTGTATTACTCATAGTTGACATCAGCTTGATAAAAATATCAAGCGCCACGCCAACCACGTCTTTACGAGTATCACCAACGGTATCACCCGTAACCGCTGCTTTGTGGGCAGGAGTTCCCTTGCCAATCACCACAAACTTACCGTTTTCGTCTACCAACGGCTCACCGTCTTCACCAAGCTCATAAAGCATGCCACATTCGATGGATTTCTTCGCATTATCAAATGCACCACCAGAATTGCCCATAAACAACGCTCTAGTAATCGCTACTATTGTAGATCCAATCAAAAGTCCCAATATAAATACCGGGCCAAATAAGAATCCACAAACTACCGGTACGACCAGTGCCAAAATTGCCGGCACAAACATATGTCCAAGTGCATCATCCGAAGCTTTACGAATAATCGATTCGTAATCCGGCCTTTCTTCGCCTGTTAAAATCTTCGGATTGTTATTGAGCTGTGCTGCACCTGCATCGGCTAGATCTCTTGCTGCCGCAGTGGTATTATCCGTCAGAAGTGAGATGAAATATTCAATCAAAGCTCCCCCCATAATCATACCGCCAACCATCATAATCCAAGTCATCAGCTCAGTAAAATCTGGCGACGGGAACGATCCGATAAACGACATAATAAGCGCTACCGTTGCAAACGCTGCTGCGCCAATCGCATTTCCCTTACCAATTGCTGCCGTAGTATTACCTACCGCATCAAGTTCATCAGTAATTTCTCTGACTTCTTCAGGCAAATGACAAGATTCCGCAATTCCCCCTGCATTATCTGCCACCGGACCAAAGGCATCGATTGAAACTGTTGTTCCAACAAACGAAAGCATTCCCAGCGCTGCAATTGCAATACCGTAAGTACCGCAAAGTGTTCCCGAAACAATCATCGAAACCACAATCACTGAGCAAGGTGCCAAAATCGAACGAGAACCAATTGCGTCACCCTTAGTTACTACAAACGCTTCACCTTCAGTTGCCATATAGGCGAGTGCCTTTACGTGGCGTGACTTCAAACTTGTATAAACTTCTGTCAGTTTGCCCACTGCAACAGACGAACCCATACCCAGTACTGCTGCAATCCACGGCGAAAGCCAACCTGCCCGGAACATTCCCGGAAGCTCAAGGCTGCCAAACACCGCTTTTGCTGCAAACAGTCCAATCGCTGCTACCGCAATAGCCGAAACCAAAGTTGCATTATTCAGCTCTTCCTCAGGGTCAACCCCTTCGCGTGATACTTCTGTTTCAACACCGTTGATAACCTTGATCTGCTTCCTGTTTTTCAAAATAATGTAATTAACACCGACTACCGAAGCCAGAAGTCCTCCACCCGCTAAAATAAACGGATAAATGCTAGCTGCGCCAAGTAGCGCTACATTATCTTTGAAAGCCTGAGCAGTAATCAAGATTGTTGCAACCGGAGTCGCCACAAATGACTCGAGAAGATCCGAAACATTTCCCGCAATGTCATTTACGCAATCGCCAATAAAATCGGCGATCGTATTCGGCATTCTCGAGTCATCTTCCGGCAAATTATGCACGTTTTTACCAACGATGTCTGCAGAAATGTCCGCGGCTTTGGTATAGTTACCGCCAGCCACTCTATTAAACATTGCTACTACCGAACAACCTAGCGAATAAGTGGTCAGTCGCATTGCAATCGGATTAGTTACCACCGAGCCCAGTTTGCCACCAGTAATCAACCCCAGCAAGCTCATGCTGCTCGCGTTAAAATCAATTCCGCCAGTCGCAATCCACACGATACAAGCTCCAAAAATTCCAAAAGCCGGTACTGCAAAACCACTGATTGATCCACTCATAAGAGCAATACGAATAGTTCTACTCATATGTCCAGTTACTCTTGCTGCGTTAGTGGTGCGCACATTACCATAAGTTCCACCGCTCATTCCCAGAAGACAAGCACACGAGCTCATCAATGCTCCCAGAATAAAGGTAAAACCCGAGGCCCATTCCATAAAGAATAAATAAATAATAGCCACCACTCCAACCGTTGGAGCAATGATCCTATATTCTCTCTTCAAGAATGTCTTCGCACCATTGCGAATGATCAAAGCCAATTCCTGCATTTCTTCCGTTCCTTCATCATGATTTTTCAAATCAAAGAAGTTACGGCCGAGTACTACAAAAGTGATTAGTGTAATCACAATCACCACATAAAATACTGCCATATTTTTCACCTCCATACTGTAAATGTACTTTGCCACAAAAAACAAAATAGTGCGCGCTCCTTAGACGCCCACTCTACATATAATTATACCACTTTTTACAAAAAAATTCAATACCTGGCGGAAGGGACAAGATTCGATTCGAGCGCGAAGCGCGAGAACGATATCTTGCTTTTTGAAGTGTTCCGCTAGGAACATGGCGGAAGGGACAAGATTCGAACTTGCGATACTTTCGTATGCTGGTTTTCAAGACCAGTGCCTTAAACCACTCGGCCACCCTTCCGTATATTATTATATCACATCTAGCCATTTTTGCAAAAAATCCAAATCTGTGGTATAATATATAAATAGTACCTTTACAGGCATTTGCAATGAGGAGGGGAGAAATGAGAAAATTTCTAAGTTTTTTACTGATATTTTTAGTAGTTTTATCGGTACCATTGCCAGCTCAAGCCAAAACAGCTAGTAAGCAACCTACCAAAATCATGGTATACCGCAGATCCAACATCTGCAAAGTCTACAACAAAGAGCATCAGCTTATCAAAACTTTACCTGTTTCTACTGGCAGACCCGGTCACGAAACCCCTCTGGGAGTTTATCAAATCTACGAGCATGTTAATGATGGCGATTATCATCTCATGGAAGATGGCACCTATGCACGTTATTGCTTACGTTTCAAAAAAGGTGGATTTATGTTTCACACCGTTTGTTACGCCACCGCCGAAGATATTGAACCAATCCCAGAAGAAACTGCCGCCATCGGCACTTCCGCTTCACTTGGTTGCGTACGCCTTAATGTCGCAGATGCCAAGTGGTTGTATAATGTTACATCCAATGGATGCCTAGTAATCGTCGTAGATTACTAGAGCCGTACCTTAGCCCCGCCTGCAATTTAGGCGGGGCGTTTTTTATTTTTTTATTCTGCGTTTGTATAAACGTTAGTTACGTCATCAAGCTCATCAATCGCACCGAGCAATTTTTCTAGCTTTTCAGCATTTTCACCCTCAATCGGCACATAAGAATTTGGCACATATTGAAGCTCAGCCGAAGTTACATTCATTCCAGCATCTACCAAAGCCTGACGCACTTTCATTAAGTCGGAAGCATCTGTGTAAATTACTGTATACTCGTCTTCTTCAACTACGTCCAAAGCCCCAGCATCAAGTGCTACCATCATCGCATCATCACCTTTTTCCGAAATTTCAATCACACCTTTTCTCTCAAATTGAAACATCACTGAGCCTGGATCTGCCATTCGGCCACCATTTTTATCAAGCGTGTGTCTAACTTCTGGCATCGTGCGATTTTTGTTATCAGTTGCAACTTCAATCACGATACCAACTCCACCAGGACCATAGGCTTCATAAACTTCTTCAATCAGAGCCGCCGCAGATTTATCTGCCACACGAGCAATTGCTCTTTCAATATTGGCCTTTGGCATATTTGCCAAACGTGCTTTTTCTAGAACCATTGCAAGTGAAGGGTTCATATTTGGATCCGTCCCCGCTCTTGCTGCAATCGCAATTTGATTTCCAATTTTAGTAAAAAGCGCGCCACGCTTAGCGTCTACGACAGCTTTTTGTCTTTTGGTCGTTGCCCATTTACTATGTCCAGACATATTTCACTCCAAAAAATTAATATTTTTACTTATTTTTATTTTACCATTTTTTCTATCTATTGTCCATCTGAAAAACTTATACAAAAACGGCGCCAAAATTATCAAATACAAAAGAAACACCCATGGATTATACGGCTCAATTTTTATCAAAAATTGCTCCATACTTCCAAAAAATTCTACCGTCGCAATATGGAAACTTAAAATTTTTTCTGCCAAAAATGAAAACACCATCTCCACGGCCGGCACTCCCGCAAAAATTCCCGCAAAAAATGTCAAACCCATCGCATACGGCAGCGTCGGCAAAATCACCAAATTCGCAACCAAAGAAATTATAGACACTTGTCCAAAATAATAAAGCGTAATCGGAAGCGTCATTAAAGTTGCAGCAATCGTTGTTAAAATCACGCTAGCAATAAAGCCAGGCTTTTTATCACCATGAAAGAATTTAGAAATCGAAGGCCCAAGTAGCATAATTCCAGCATAACTGGCAAACGACAAAAGCCAACCAAGACTTGTCAAAAACATTGGATTTAGCATCAGCGTAAATGCCATCACTATTAAAATTAATCTAAGTGGCGCAATTTTTCTTCCCACATACCAAGACGTCAAAGTCAGAATCGCCATCACGCCAGCGCGCAAAATCGAAGGCGTCCACCCCACCATACACATAAAAAATAAAATAAACAAAACTGAAAACAAAAGCCCCGAAAATCTAGACAAACGTCCAAAAATTTTCCTCGCAATTTCTACCAGAATTGAAAGATGCGCGCCACTCGCTACCACAATATGAGTTAGTCCCACGGTTTTTAGATCTTCAGAAAGTTTTTTATCCAGCCCCGATTTCATGCCAAGAAGATACGACATTCCCAACTTTGCTTCCCTTTCCGGAAGTTGGTTCTCAATTCTTTCCGCTAGAAAATCACGAGCAGAAATTACCAGGCTTTCCGTTCCACTCATTTCTTGGTTTTGCGTTCCAGTATCATTTGATAACACCATCGCCACCCGAAAAAACACCAACACCATCCCCACAATTAAGCACAGCCCCACCGTTAAATAATTCGGTCTAAAATACATAAACACAAAAATCAAAACCACTAGCACAATCCAAATCGGCGAACCAAAATAGTTAATTCTAAAAATAATTCCCAAAATCGCCCCCAAAATAATCCCCACCGAAAGTGCTACCACACCCCACGATTGATGCAAATTCTTCCCAATTTTCAGCATGGTGAATTTAAATCACATTCTGCCAAAAATTTCAACCCTCCACCCCTGGCTTATGCTTTAAAAAGCACCATAAAATGGTATAATATATAATATATGCGCCCGTAGCTCAGCTGGATAGAGCGTCAGTTTCCGGAACTGAAGGTCACACGTTCAAATCGTGCCGGGCGTACCAAACAAGCCTCCGTAGCTCAGTGGATTAGAGCACTTGTCTTCGGAACAAGGGGTCGTAGGTTCGAATCCTATCGGAGGTACCATTCAAGATATGTTAGAGTTAAAAAACATCACATTTGAAGTCAAAGATAGCGAAAAAACTCGCCACATTTTGAATGACGTATCGCTTAAATTCAAACCTGGCGAACTAGTAGTTTTGACCGGTCCAAATGGTAGTGGCAAATCTACACTTGCCGAAATTATCATGGGCATCAAAAAACCAAAGAATGGTCAAATCATTTTAAATCATGAAGACATCACCACCAAAACTATCACCGAGCGCGCTAAACTCGGTATTTCTTATGCTTTTCAGCAACCAATTTGTTTTAAAGGCGTTACAGTTAGAGATTTACTAGAAATCGCCAAACCAAAAAATAAAGATTTCAAAGAGCTAGAAATTGTTGGTCTAGAAAAATCAGAATATTTAGATCGTGAAGTCAATAAAACCTTATCTGGCGGCGAACTCAAACGTATCGAAATTGCTACCGTTCTTGCTAGAAATTCCAAAATTATGATCTTTGACGAACCCGAAGCCGGCATTGATATTTGGAGTTTTGACAACCTTATTAAAGTTTTCAAAAAACTCAAAAAAGAAAATAAAGACGGCATCATTATTATTATTTCGCATCAAAAACCAATTTTAGAAATTGCCGACCGCGTGATAATTTTAAAGAAAGGCAGTCTATGATGGACCTCGATGAAATTGAGCGCGATTTATTAAAAGAAGTTGCTGATATTTCTGGCGTACCAAAAGGCGCTTACAATTTTCGCGTCAATGGCAAGTCTATCAGTAGGAACACCACCGTAAATATCGACATCAAGTCCAAGGCCCAAAAAAGCGGCATTGATGTATTTGTCAAAGCTGGCACCAAAAAAGATGTCGTTCATATTCCAGTAATTTTAAGTAAAAGCGGCCACAAAGAAACTGTTTATAATGATTTTTATATTGGCGACAATTCCGAAGTTACCATTGTGGCCGGTTGTGGTATTTATAATTGTGGCGTTAATAATTCCATTCATGATGGCGTGCATGTTTTTCATGTTGGTAAAAATTGCAAAGTTAAATACATCGAAAAACATTATGGCACCGGCCCATCCAAAGGAAAAATTTTAAACCCTACTACCGAACTTTATTTAGACGAATCATCTTACGTAGAATTAGAACTCGAACAAATTGCCGGCGTAGATTCTACCAAACGTTTAACTAAGGCCGAACTAAAAAATGATGCCAAAATTGAAATTGTAGAAAAACTTTTAACTCACGGCCGGCAAACTGCCAAAAGCAATATTGAAGTAATTTTAGAAGGTGAAAATTCTACTGCCGATATTATTTCTCGTTCGGTCGCTCGCGATATTTCAAAACAAGATTTCAAACTCCACATCGTCGGCAAAACTACTTGCCGTGGGCATTCTGAATGTGACGCCATTATTATGGACGATGCTAAAGTTGTTGCTACCCCTTCCCTTGATGCTGAAAGTCTTAATGCCGAATTAATTCATGAAGCCGCCATTGGCAAAATCGCCGGCACCGAAATCAACAAACTTATGACTCTCGGCCTCACCAGAGCCGAATCCGAAGCAAAAATCATCAACGGCTTCCTAAGATAATAATCAAAAAATGAGTTGGAATTCACTTTCAACTCATTTTTCATACTACTTTCTTTTCGTTGGGACTTTTCTTTTTTAAAGAAAAGCCCAGCTCCCTGGTGGTACTGGGTGGGTTTGAACCACCGACCTCGGGCTTATGAGTCCCACGCTCTAACCAACTGAGCTACAGTACCATTTGATATATTATATCACAAAATGTGTTATAATAAAAGATATGAGAAAAGGCTTCACTATTTTAGAACTCGTCATCGTCGCCACTTTCGCCGGGCTTTTATTCTTACTTTTCTTCGTTCAAAAAGCCAACCTAGATGCTTTTGATCGCGACGAAACTAGAAAAACCGCCATCAACGCCATGTATTATGCTCTAGAAGAAAGTTTTTACAAAAACCACCAATACTACCCCGAAACCATTTCCGAAGAGAACATCAAAGTAATCGACCCCGCCCTCTGGACTGACCCAGACGGTCACAATCTCGGCGATCCCCAAAGTTCCTATTCCTATCAACCCGCCAACTGTGACAATGGCAAATGCAAAGAATACATCTTAAAAGCCAAACTCGAAAAAGAAACCGACTACATCAAAACCAACCGTAAAAACTAGCAAAAACTAACTTACGATAATCACATTGTCTTTGTCATCAGCAGTTTTGGCAAGCGTCACTAATTTTGATACCGCTCTTAATTCTTCCTGAGTAATATCCGAATTCTTAAAAGTATAAGTCGTTTCTTCACCAACCGTAGAAAGCCTAAAAGTCCCATATCCAAAAATCTTTTGCATAATTCCATTTTGCGAAAAACTTGTATCTTCAATTGATGCCAAATCAATCATATTAAGAGAATTCGCCAGCGGTGAAACCATAGTCATCTGAATCACATGCTTATTTGTCACAAAAAGTTTATTACCACGATAAACTATTATCGTAAAAAGCCCAGCCAGAAGCACCGCCGCAAGAAGTGCCCCCAAAATAATCCAAAGAAAACTTACACCAGTTGAATCAATCGAACTTTGCCCCATCAAAACCAAAAGAAATGCGAGTAAGATTAAAATAAGGCCAGCCGCTAAACTGCCCAAGATCAAATTCAACCAAATTCTCGCTCTCTTAAAAGCAAATTCCACATATTCGTTATCTTCTAACTTCAAAAACGGGAAATCTTTTACGCTTCTTTCGTGCCGGATTTTTACCAAACCTTCATCCATATGGCAACTCCTTTATATTATTATATCACACTATTATAATTTTTGCAAATGCTTTCTACCCTTTTCCGTGATTACTCTCCCTTTGGGCGTCCGAGTAAGCAGCCCCATTTGAAGAAGATATGGTTCATAAAAATCTTCAATCGTGCTCGCTTCATCACCAGTCAGCGCCGCAATTGTCGTAAGCCCCACCGGCTTATCGCCATAATTTTCCCAAATCAAAGAAAGCATATTTCTATCCGCCGGGTCCAAACCCAAATAATCAATTTCCATCAAATCAAGTGCCTTTTCCGCCACTACCGTATCCACAATCCCGTCACCATTTACATCAGCATAATCCCGCACCCTTCTAAAAAGTCTATTCGCAATTCTTGGTGTAAGCCGCGATCTAGTCGCAAGAAGTTTCAATGCTTCCGGCTTAATTTCCGTCCCCAAAATCCCCGAAGTCCGCTTAATAATCTGCTCAATTTCCGGCTCTTTGTAATATTCAAGCCTATGCACAATCCCAAACCTATCTCTTAAAGGCCCCGCCAAAGCCCCCGTTCTCGTCGTCGCCCCAATCACCGTAATCTTTGGCAAATCCAATCTCATAGAACGCGCCGCCGGCCCTTTCCCTATCACGATGTCCAATTTGTAATCTTCCATCGCCGAATACAAAACCTCTTCCACCGCTCTACGCAATCTATGAATTTCATCAATAAATAGCACATCTCCATCTTTAAGATTCGTCAAAATCGATGCCAAATCCCCCGCTCGTTCAATCGCCGGGCCGCTCGTCACTCTAAGTGACGCACCAAGTTCATGCGCAATCACTCCAGCCATAGTAGTTTTACCAAGTCCCGGCGGCCCATATAAAAGCACATGGTCCAAAACCGCACCCTTCCCCCGTTTTTTCACTGCATCAATCGCCAGTTTCAAATTATTTTTGAGATGCTCTTGCCCGATATATTCAGAAAATGTCAAAGGCCTAAGCGACTTTTCAATCCGCTCTTCTTCTTTATCATCTGGTGCCAAATTCGGCTCCACCATTCTCTCTACTGCCATACCTCTATTATAGCATACTAAGATAGGTTGTAACTTAGCCGTACCAAATCGTCCAATTCTTCTACACTAAATTGTTTACCAGCTAACACGATTTCTATTCCACCTTTACCAAAATATCTTGATTCCATCACCGACTCATATTTTTCCACCAGCAATTTTCTCAGCTCCTCATCCGTCCTCACTTCAATCGTATTTTTATTTACCACCAAAAATGCTTTATCATTCTTAAAATACAAAGTCCGTTCCTTTTCATCCACCGTTTCGGTTTTAAAAGTATATTCGCCGATTCCACTTACTTTAGAAATGTCAAATACCATTTTAACTCCTCTATTGAACCTTCTATATCATCAAGCGCGCGATGATTTTCAGGCTTCACAAATTTCCGCCCCAACCCATTTTCAAAATAAATCTTCCATGCCGACACATCCAACATCCGATAATGCAAACGCTGATTTAATTCCGGCATTTCTTTTTCAATAAACTTCCGGTCTTGATGAATCGAATTTCCAGCCAAGTATATTTCTTTTCCAAAATTTTTATCCAAAAATTCTAGCAGTTCTTTTTCTACTTCTTTTACCGGCTTACCATCTTTATTTTGCTCCATCAACCCATCACGCGATACCGAATTTTTCTCCCAAAACTCTCCCACCATTCTTTCCTTCATCAATTTTTCTGGCACTTTCACCACCGCTTCATATCTCGCCACCTCTTTTAAACTCATGTTAGTAGCAATCGCTGCCACTTCCAAAATCTTGTCCTTTAAAGGATCAAGCCCTGTCATTTCTAAATCAATCCACAAAAGTTTTGCCTTTGCCATTACATCTCCTCCGGGATTTCAATCCCCAAAATATTAAGACCGTGTTCCATCACATTATAATAAACTTTCACTAATTTCACCCGCTCAGCTTCCTCATTAGAGCCCACTACCGGACAATTTTCATAAAACCGCGAAAACTCCTGCGACACTTCATAAAGATAATTCGCCAATTTATGCGGCGCCATTTCTACCACCGCCTCATCCAAAACATTTTTATATTCTAATATTTTTTTAATTAAATTTCTTTCATATATATTATATGCATAGTTTTCTATATTTTTTTCATTATTAAAATTATTTAAAATCTTTTTTGCGCGAACGGCAGAATACAACAAATACGGTCCAGAGCACCCCGTCATTTTTACCGACTCTTTTACATCAAAGATAATATCGCCACCCATTTTATATTTAAGAAATGCATACTTTGTGGCCGCCAAAGAAACTTTGGTATCTTCCGAATTATATTCATTTTTAAGTTCATCCGCCACCATTTCCAAAACATCCACCGCCTTCAAGAAATTCCCTTTCCTAGAAGACATCTTCACATTACCCGGCAATTTCACTAAACCGTGCGTCAAATGCGAAGTTTTCGAAACCAGCTCCGGTGCATATTGCTCCACCGATTTCAACACCACTTTCATATATTCTAATTGTTCGGAACCCGTAATCACCACCGATTTATCAAAATGATAATCATCATATTTCTTAAAAATCAATCCCACATCTTTGGCTTCGTAAGTTGGCACACCTTCTTTATTGATAAACACTCTCGTATGAAGTCCATATTTTTCACCATCAAAAATCACCGCGCCTTCGGATTTTTCATAAACCCCTTTTTCAAGTTCTTCCAAAACTTTTGAAAGTCCCAACCCCGCTACTGTAGATTCCGGATAAAACTTGTCAAACTCTACTCCAATCCGCGCATAAAAATCTTTAAAATATTCGTAAGAGAGTTCCCGCCCCTTCCAATAAAGATCCGAAATTAAAGTTCCGTGAATATTTTCCGCATTAATTTTATAAATTTCCTTGTTTAACTCGGTAATTTCGGCCTTAGCACCTTCGTCATCTTCATAAACCGCGGTACCTTCCACATAGCATCTCGCAATGTCTTCAATCGTAAGTTCAGCCGGATTTTTCTGCTTCAAAATATACATCGTTTTAGCAACATGAAGTCCCACATCGCCACCAAAATTCGCCCGCACCACTTTGGCTCCCGCATATTCAAACAGCCTAGAAATAGAATCGCCAACTACGGAAGTATAAAGATGCCCCACATGTAGCACCTTAAACGGGTTCGGATCCGAAAATTCACAAACCACCGTCTTGCCACTAAATTCATCAGACGAAATTTCAAAATTCTCCGAAAGCCCCGAAATCTTCTCGTTCAAAATCTCATCCGATAATTTAAAATTAATAAAACCCGGTGGAGTTATCAGGACATTTTGTGAGCATTGCGACCAACGGGGAGCTTCTAGCGAGCGAGCCCCATAACGATGGGAGCGAGCGAAGCGGCGAACAAAATGTTCTGATAACTCCTCTGCGATTTCCATTGGATTTTTATGTAAATCTTTAGCCAATTTCAAAGCTACGTTAGACGAATAATCTGCATCAATATTTTCTGGCGCCGGTGTAATTTCCGGTTCAAAATCAATCCCAAAACTTTCCAAAATAACTTTTTTAAGAATTTCTCGCAGTTCTTGCATACATACATTATAGCATATTTACAGATTATATGATATAATAAGAAAGGCCAGCGGGTATCGTATAACGGCTATTATGTATCCTTCCCAAGGATAAGACGACGGATCGTCCCCGTCTACCCGCACCATTTTTTTATTCTTCCGAAAGTTCTACAAACTCAGTGATCTTACCATCTTCTCTTAACTTCTCAAACTGCTCCGCAAATTCCGTAAATGGCACTTTAATGGACACAAAGTTCACTTCCGTATCAGTCTTAGCAATCAATTTTACAAAATAATAGCCGTCGCCGTTGATAGACACAATCTTGCCAGATTGCTGACCCGGCTCCAATTTAATTGCCTCCGAAGCCCTACCACCATCAATATTTTGCGCCGACACAAATCCACCAGTTTCCTCGTAAGTAATCTGATCTCCCAACGCCTCCGCTACCGCAGTGTAATTTCCCCCATTTTCAGTTAGCATTTTCTCCACTTTGCTAGCCAGTTCAGAGGCCTTCTTATCAATCTTCTCCTCCACCTTGGCTTTAAGCAAACTCAATTCCAACATCCTTTTATATTCAGTTTTAGACAGCCCAAAATTATCTTCTACAATTTTTACAAAACTTTCTTCACTTCGCTCGGTTCCGCCAAGATTAAGATGGCGCTCAAATTCCGCCTCCACATCTTCATCAGAAACTGTAATATCGTTTTCGTGGGCCAACTTCACTGCATAGGTATATTTCTCCGCCTCAGTCAGAGCCGCCCGCCGATACTGTGCCCGAAGAGCCTCAATCGAGGCATCATTATCCACCTGCCCAGATTGGCGCTCAATCGAAGTAATACTGCTCCGATAAAGCATCAAATAATCCGAAAATCTCACCGTCTCATCATCCACTACTGCCACCGAAATCGGTATAATCTTAGTAATTCTAAACAGCATATCATCAGTCATATTAAACCGATAAAGTGCCAACCACCCACCAGTAATAATAATTGCAATCACCACTACTGCAATCAAGACCGTGCTCACCACAATTCGATGTTTAGTCCATTGCAAAGGATATTTAAACTTCCGGCCAGTCGCCAAAACCTCTTCGCGACGCTCGTCAACCTTCTCTTGCTCAGTCTTCTTCTCTTTTTTAGATAGTAATTTCATGGTATAATATATATAGTATATCATACCTGGCCCGGTAGCTCAATGGATAGAGCAGCTCCGTCCTAAGGAGAAGGTTGTGCGTTCGACTCGCACCCGGGTCACCATTTTTTATAGAAAATTATTTGTCTACTACTTCACCCTCAACTGGCTCGTCATCAGAAGATTTGTCCGCAGACTTATCTGCATCGCCTTCAGAAGTACCAGCATCCTTCGATGCTTCCTGATACATCTTTGCCCCAATTGGCATAATTTTATCCGAAAGTTCTTTCGCAGCAGCCTCAAGAGCGTCCTTATCAGCATCCGCATCATTCAAGACTTTCTTTGCCTCTTCTACCGCAGACTTGATCGTCTCTTTATCTTCATCAGAAATCTTATCTTTGTATTCATCTGGCATCTTTTCCGCCTGATAAATCGCATTTTCAAGACGGTTCTTTACCTCAATCACATCTTTTTTCTTCTTGTCTTCCTCGGCGTGCATTTCAGCTTCTTTTTGCGCCTTTTCAATATCTTCCTTACTCATATTACCAGAGTTTTGGATAGTAATAGATTGCTCTTTACCAGTACCTTTATCTTTGGCAGTTACATTCAAAATACCGTTAGCGTCCAAGTTAAAGGTCACTTCAATCTGCGGCACGCCACGAGGAGCAGGAGCAATACCATCAAGAATAAATCTACCGAGAGATTTGTTGTCAGCTGCAAATTCGCGCTCACCCTGAAGCACGTGAATTTCTACTTGTGGCTGATTGTCTGAAGCCGTAGAGAAAATCTCCGACTTAGAAGTAGGAATAGTAGTATTTCTATCAATCAACGGAGTTCTCACGCCACCCATAGTTTCGATACCAAGGGTAAGTGGAGTCACATCAAGAAGCAAAACATCCTTTACATCACCTTGCAAAACTCCACCTTGGATTGCAGCACCCACGGCTACTACCTCATCTGGGTTCACGCCCTGCATTGGGTCTTTGCCAAAGATAGATTTGACTTTTTCAATCACCGCCGGCATTCTAGTCATACCACCAACCATCACTACTTCGTTAATGTCAGAAGTTTTGAGCTTGGCATCTTTAAGAGCCTTTTCTACCGGCTCCGCCAATCTGTCAAGCAAAGGCTGTACCAATTCTTCTAATTTAGCGCGGGTCAAAGTATATTCAAAATGTTTTGGCCCCTCATCATCTGCAGATAAGAATGGCAAATTGATATCAGTTGAAGTAGAACTAGATAGCTCCTTTTTAGCTTTCTCCGCTTCATCCTTAATCCGTTGCATCGCTGCCGCATCTTTCTTAATATCAATGCCAGACTCTTTCTTAAATTCATCAACGAGGAAATTCACCAAGATATTATCAAAATCTTCACCACCAAGATGAGTATCACCATTGGTAGACATCACTTCAAACACCCCATCGCCAAGTTCAAGAATGGAGACATCAAAGGTACCACCACCAAGGTCAAATACCGCGATTTTCTCATCTTTTTTACTCTCAAGCCCATAGGCTAGAGCCGCTGCTGTTGGCTCATTGATAATTCTTTTAACCTCAAGCCCCGCAATTTTACCAGCATCCTTGGTAGCCTGACGTTGCGAATCATCAAAGTAAGCCGGCACGGTAATAATCGCTTCGGTTACTTTTTCACCGAGAAAAGCCTCCGCATCAGCCTTAATTTTAGATAGCACCATCGCCGAAATTTCTTCTGGCGTATATTCTTTGCCATCCATCTCTACTGCTACACCAGTACCTTTTTTCACGATTTTATATGGGCTAATTTCAAGATCGTGTTGCACTTCTTTGTCCGCAAATTTACGCCCAATCAAACGCTTCACCCCATAAATGGTGTTTTTTGGGTTGGTCACGCGTTGACGTTGCGCCACTTTGCCTACCAATCTATCACCTTTTTTGGTCACCGCCACCACCGAAGGGGTAGTTCTATCACCTTCAGCGTTAGTAATCACCTCTGGCTTGCCTGCCACCATATAGGCAAATGCCGAGTTGGTAGTCCCTAGGTCAATTCCAATTATTTTACTCATATTATCTCCTTTTCTTTATCTAGCACTCATCAAGCCCGAGTGCTAATCTACCTCTAATTATAGCAAACTAGCACTCGTGTGTCAATAGTGCCAGAACAGGGGTAAAGCAAAATCTCCACATTTTTCTTGACATAACCAAAATAACCATGTTACAATAAAAGTGCAATAGTTTGATATTTTTACAAAAGGGTAGTGATATTTTATATCAGTACTATTACAAAATGTAAAAATGGCATCATGATGGTGTCAGATACGTTTTGTATGGTACTACCTGCAAGAATATCAGACTATTGCACCCATCGTGGTGCCATTTTTAATAAAATGGCCCAAAGACATAAAAAGGAGAGACAATGTCTAAGGTCATACAATCATTTATTCATTTAGTGCTACACCGTGGTCTGGAAGTTATTTCCAAAGACCTGTTTTTATTTAAACTAATTCCAAGGGTTACCAACATCTCCCATGGAGTTATACCACGGTGTAGCGGCACCTTTTTAAATTACTATATTAATAAGAATAAATTTATTCGTGTGGTTGGCTTTGTCACTTCTTCTGCATTTATTCTACTAGCTATTCTTTCAGTCTTTCCAATCGTAAATCACGAAGAATCAGCCGAGGCCACCCCCGGTGTAGAAGAAGTCCCCACTATTACTATCACCTCTGCTACTGGCAATA
>JAUNRI010000013.1 GCA_030535695.1 Candidatus Saccharimonadota bacterium
CCTCCGCAAGGATTTTCTTTGAAGTGGTTCTACCAATCCCATAAACATAAGTGAGACCAATCCACACCTGTTTATCGGAAGGAATTACCACACTAGCTATTCTAGCCATATATCTTAACCCTGCCTTTGCTTATTCTTAGGTTTTTTCTTATTGATGACTCTAAGTACACCTTTACGGCGGACAATTATGTCATCAGGGGAAATCTTTTTAACACTTGCACGTACTTTCATAGTGTCAAAATATCCTTTCCTATTATGTTGCAACTCCACACGACAAAGAGATACAACGATTAATATTAATCTTTGAGTCTAAAGGAGATTCTGCCCTTTGTAAGATCGTAAGGGGTTAACTCTACCTCGACTCTGTCACCCGGCACAAGGCGAATATAGTTTTTTCGCATCTTGCCGCTCATGTGGGCAACAATAATATGACCATTCTCGAGCTCAACCCGAAATTGGGTATTAGGCAGTGCCTCAACGACAATACCCGTGAGTTTAATCACTTCCTTTTGACTAGCCATAAATTACATATATTATTATAGCACAGCTAAAAACAAAATACAAGCCTTTTAATTTACCAAAATTGCTCTCACAAACTGGCGGGAGAGGTAAGTTCTCTGAGCTTGTGACCACTCGCCAGAACAAGAAATCAAAGTCACTGATTCTTTGCCGTTTAATGGAGTTCTAATCGCTACCCCCATATAATCGTTCGCCTCAGAAAGTGGCACTGAAATATTCTCCACTACCGAATATTTAAAAATCGTCCCGTCTCCCCGCTCAATCACGATAATGTCACCTTCAGATAAACTCGGCAAAGCCTTAAATACCCCTTGCACATGCGGACCGCCATTGTGCCCATCAATAAGAAGCGTTCCGCCTTTACCTGGTTTAGAAGAATTATAGTACCAACCCACGTCAAAAATATTGTTTGGCGTCGAAAGTTCACCTTTTTCGTTGATTCCCATCGGCAAAATCCGCGCCTTGTTAATTTCCAACCGTTCAATTGAGAGATATCTTGGCCGATCTGGCGCTACCGTATATTCACTTACCTCTGTATCAGAAGGTGGCACTTCCACCAAATCTTCCTCAAAATCTAAAGCGATTGCTCTGGCGCTTCCCTCTTTTTCGTTGTAATAGATATTCTCCCAAATCGCCACTTTTAGGAAAAACACCAAGAACAAAATCGCCAAAATCCCGATAATTACCCATTTAGCTATAGTCCGCCCGTTGCTAATCCTGAGACTCATTTGAAAAATCGTCGTATGTTATCATTAGTGCCCTAGAATCCACCGACCTGAGATTCTCCAATGCCACCGTCACTACAATCAGGAGCCCCGTACCAGAGATAGAAAGCCCCAAAGGTGCCCCAGTTGTCAAAATAAATACATAATCAGTTGCAAATGGTAGCATCGCAATTAAACCTAGTGCCAACGCCCCAAACAAATCCAAACGCCGAACTACTTTATTCAAATATTCTGCAGTTTTGCCACCCGGACGCACTCCCTCAATAAACCCACCTTGTTTTTGTAAGTTGTCGGCAATTTCTTTAGTATTAAAGATAATCGAAGTATAAAAATACGTAAACATAAATACTAACAGGAAATACATAATCGGGTACACAAACCACTGCCCAGTAATGCCATCAGGATACATCGTGGCAAAGTTAGATGCCGACGGCGCCGAAAATACCGTAGTTAGCCACGCCCCCACTTCGTTCCCAGAGTCAAACGAGGTAATCACTTGCCCCACCAACGCCGGCAAAGACAAAAACGCCGTCGCAAAAATCACCGGTACCACGCCAGCCGCAATCAATTTAATTGGCAAAATTGATTTAATGCCACCATACATCGAATTACCACGCACCCGCTTCGCGTAGTTAATCGTAATTATTCTCTGAGCTTCGTTTAGCTTTACCAACAGATATATTACTATCAACATCGCAATTGCAAAACCAAAGATAATCCAAAACACCTGCGGGTTCACTGGAAGTTCCAAGCCACCAAATAACTGCAAAGAACCATTAGATGTATCAAACAAAGCCGAGCCTAGTTGTGCCATCGTGTGTGGAAGTTGCGAAATAATCGAAGCAAAAATCAATGTAGAAATACCGTTGCCAATCCCCTGCTCAGTGATCAACTCACCCATCCACATCAAAATTACCGAACCGGCCGTCATCGCCGTCACCGATAGTACCCAATCTCCCACTGTAGGCACAAAGTCTGTCGAAATATTAGCCGAAATTGTAGATTGATACAGAATAAAAATGTAGGCTATGGATTGAATAATTGCTAGAGGCACTGTAAGCATTCTAGTCCATTGATTAATCTTTCTACGACCAGTCTCCCCATCATTAGAAAGTTCCTCTAACCTAGGAATTGCCTTTGACAAAAGCTGCATCACAATTGAACCAGTAATATATGGTGAAAGCCCTACTAAAATAATACTAAAGGAGGCCAGCCCGCCACCAGAAATTAAATTCAAGAAATTCGAAAAGTCTGATTTCTCTAGTAAATTAGACACCGCCTCCTTAAAAGTAGAAGCATCACCCATTGGCACCGGAATCTGCGCCAACAATCTATAGGCCACAATAATACCAAGGATGATAAAAATCCTCTTTAGCATATCTTTATTTTTGAAACTCTTGAAAATTGTCTTGAAATGCATACAACCTCTACAACTACTATCTTTTATTGTAGCATACTTTTTGATAAATTTCCAAGAATTTATCTATTGTATTATCAAGTGAGTGTTCTTTGGCTATTTCAATCGACTCTTCAGACATCTGTTTTCTTAATTTTCTATCTGTTAAAATTTTATCAATTGCCAAAGACATCGAGGCCACATCACCCGGCCTAATTAAGTATCCGTTTTTACCATTTTTACAAACTTCTGCCACTGCCCCAGCATCCACCGCCACCAAAGGAAGCCCCGAAGCTGCCGCCTCAATCAAAACTATCCCTTGAGTCTCTATTTCTGAAGCCGTCACAAAAATATCGCCTATCCGATATAATTCCGCCAAATCTGGCCCAGTTACTCTACCAAGAAATCTTACAGATGGCAAAATTCCCATCTTCTCGGCCTCCATTTCAAGCCTTGGCCGGTCCACTCCATCCCCCACCACAACAAACAATGTTTTTGACAAGCTGTCAAGTTTATTACTTTTAGCACGATAAAGAAAATCTGCAAAGGCCCTCATCACCGTCCCCACCTTTTTCTCTGGATCTACTCTACCTATATATAATACTATCTTTACGTCGTCCGGAATCTTATATTTCTGATAAATTTTTTCATCTACCCTCCCCGGTTTGAAAGCCGAGAGGTCCACTCCATTACTCACTGCTTCCACCGGTACACCCAACTTTTTATTACCTAGCAAATTCTTAATCGCGAGTTTAGTTGGCATCGTTACATAATCACTTTTCATCTGTCGTTTTACAAAATAACCGGACAACATATTATTTACCGGCTTTCTCGCTAGCCCCGGCATCTTAAGAGATTGAGTCAAAACCTCTGGCTGATTGTGCTCTGTCGTTACCACCGGAATCCGATTTTTCCTAGCGTATTTTACTGTAGCCACACCCACCGGATCCGAGCCTTGCACGTGCACCACATCTGGACGAAAGGTATCTAGGGCTCTTTTAATTTGCCCCGCCGGGAGTAAAGACGCCTTAAGCCCATTTTTATAAAATAATTTCTTTTTAGGCACATCATGAATCTGATCTGGATAAACCTTTAAATCCGTAGAGCTTAGATAAACTACTTGTACCCCATTTACCGTATCCGTATGCCAAGTTTTGTTCTGGCTCGGGGTTAGCACCAGCACTTCATGCCCACGTTTTACCAAACCGCAAGCCAGATTATAAGAAAACATCGCCACTCCGTTAATCATTGGATAAAACACTGGTGTGGCTATAGCAATTTTCATAAACTTTTGGCCTTATCTAGTTGCGGATCTCGCATTTTATTAATATCTTCGGCAGTTCTTTCTACTTCTACATCTGGAGTTACTCCTTCACCATCAATCGAGTTATTCTTTGGCGTTAGCCACTCCGCCACCGTCACTTTCAAAATCCCTCCGCCAGAGAGATTATACATTTTTTGCACTACGCCCTTACCATAAGTCTTAGTCCCGACAATAGTTGCCTTGCCATATTCCTTTAAAGCCGCCGCTGTAATTTCCGACGCCGACGCCGTAGAACCGTTCACCAAAACTATAGTTTTCATACCCTTTAAAATAGCCTTACCAGAGGAAGTATTTATCTTTTCCGTCCCAAAATGCACCGATTTTTGCGTTAATATTGGCTGACCATCTAGCCACAAAGAAAGCAAATCCTGCGCCGCCGACACATACCCACCGCCATTACCTCGAAGATCCAAAATTACTTTAGAAATACCTTTTTCCTTGAATTTTGCCGCTTCTTTTTGTACTTCTGTACCGGTGTTATTATCAAACCGCGTTATTGTAATAATCGCTGTATCGCCATCATAAGTTACATATTCCGAGACATTATTAATTTCTTCACGTTTCATCTTAAATTCGAGTTCTTTACCATCTCGGGCCATCACCACAGTCACTTCCGTACCCGCCTCACCTCTCAGTTTTTTAGCAATTTCCGAAGTTGACAGAGCATAAACTTCCTCCCCGTCAATTTTGTAAAAAATATCGCCAATTTCAATACCCGCCTTCAAAGCTGGATTGTCTGGCAATACCCGAAGTACCTTGACATAGCCATCTCTTAGCCCCATTTCCACGCCAATTCCTGCTCCCACATTACCATGCAAAACTCCATTGGTATAATTATCAGCCTCTTCCGCATCCATGTATTCCGTATAAACATCTCCCACCGCCTCGGCCATACCTTTTTTGGCACCTTCTAATAGCTTGTTTTTATCTACATCACCATTATAGGAAGTAGCCAATTTGTTATAAAGCTCGTCCAAGCCAGAATCACCCAGTTCCGCATTTTTTGAATTACCAAAATAAGTACTAAGGCCCCCAAACAAATGGTGAAAATTAGCCCCAACAAAGCCACCAATTACCGCTAACACTGCACCAATGATAATCGCGTTGCCAAGCGATACTTTTTTCTCTTTCCATTCCGGATAATCAGTTTTTTTCGCAGTTTTTTTGCCCATGTGTCTATTTTACCACTTTAGTTTATTTTATTCAAAATGTATAAACCAAGTATTTGCCGTACCCACACCTTGACGAGAACAGAAATCACCAGCATAACAACCAATCGAAGCCCAGCTCACGTTATATTCAGTCACATTGATGGTGCCATTACTATTAACGCTTTCCACCCACATTACGTGCCCATAAGCCCCACCAGTTTGTACGGCAATCGTATATGGCGCCGGAACATTATCAACATAAGTAGTTATCCCAGTAGTCGGTACATGTACTTCTGCATTAACATACGAGCGAGCATGGCCACCCATTTTAGCAGTTACACCCCATTTTTCATAAGCCTTCCAGGAAGCATAGCTTGTACATTGACAAACATTACCATTATAAGCGGTGTATCTATTATTATCCCGTGGGCAGTTGTTTTGATATGGATAAGTGTTACCTCTACCAGCCCATTTACCACCAGCCCCGACAGTTACCGCTGGTTTCCAAGCCAAATCTTCCAATATATCTTCCCAATAACTTGCCAAAACCGTTGCATCGTTGGCATTTTTATCATACTCAGCCTTCAATTCATTTTGCTTAGCCCTTTTCTGGTTTGCTTCTTCCCTAGCGCTTTGGTTAGCCTGAATCCGCCGTTCCGCCTCTTGCTTCTCTTTTTCTAGTTCTTCTTTTAGTTTCTTGATTTCCTTGGAAATTTCAATCACTTCTTCTTGCGCTGCGTCTTCACGAGCTTGTTTTTCTACATAATCAGAAATCGATTCACTCCCAGCCAAAAGCGAAATCGGCTCTGTTCCAGGGGTAAAGTGCATATCAATCAACATTTCTGCTAGAGCAACTTGATGATCGTTTAATTTTTTCTCGTTTTCTGCTATTTTTTGATTAGTCTCTACAATCTTGGCTTCGTTAGCAGCAATCTCCGCATTAATCTGGTTAATCTCTTGGCCTATTCTATTAATTTCTTCTGCTACAGTTTTGGACTCGTTAGCATTGGCAGTAGCCACCGCCTTATAGCCGTTCATTTCATCCTTAGCATTCATACAGGCTTCATAATTGGCATCCCCCACCATACAAGTATAAGATCTAGCGCTAGTTTTTACCGCCAACACCGCAGCCAAAACCAGAAAAGAAAACACAAAACTATAAAGAAACACTCTTTTCAGTATTAAGTTTCTATCTTTAAGCATTACCATATTTTAATTGTACCATATAATAATCAAAAATCAAATCGGAATTCATTTCTGATTTGATTTTCTTACTGTTTTTCTTTTCTGGACTTTCTTTTTTAAAAGAAAGTCCAATTAACTACATCTTGTGCAAGTATTTGGACACTGCAAGCATTGAGGAAATCCGCCCAATCACCACGCCCACCGCGATAAATACTAAGAATACTAAAATCAATTGATTTGACTGCAAAATATTAGTGATAGAAGATACATCAATACCATAACCAGAAAGTTTCGGTGCTAAAAACATAAATCCAAAATAGCTCACCGTCGCCGCAATCACTCCGGCAATTAGCCCGCAAATTTCTGCCTCTATCAAAAACGGCCCACGAATAAACCTTTTATCTGCCCCCACCAATTTCATCATATAAATTTCTTCTCGCCGCGAGAAAATCGCCATTCTAATTGTAGAAAAGATAATCAAAATCGAAATTACCAAAAACACTACCGCGAGCACAATCCCACCAGTCCTGGCGATTCTTGCCCAAGAAGTAATTGTATCAATCTCTTTTTGATTTACGTCATAAGTTGGTTCAAATTCATCATCCAAATTGTTTATAAATAGCGGATCTTCCTTCACAATCGTCTTAATACTTTCGATGTCATCAATATTATAAACCTTAATTCGCATCGTCGCTTGCTTTCTAGAAATCATCAACTTTTTCATGTCTTCGTCAAGAATATTCGTAATATCCTCGTCACCTTCTTTCTCGGCACGGAATTTTTCATATTCTTGCTCAGAGTTAGACACTACTACACTTTTGATATTTTTATCAACCGAAATCACTGTATTTAATTCTTGCAAAGTTTCATCCGAAGTGTTTGGCTTTAAGAAAATCGTAATATCGATTTTGTCCTTCATCATCTCAGCGGTGTTAGTGAGAATCACACTTGCCACAATCGTCACAAAAAGAATAATCATGGTAATTGCCATTACAATCGTAGAAGCAGAAGATAACCAAATATTCCTAAAAAATCCCTTGGTGCCATATTTTACAATCCGACCTTCTTTTCTTACCGGATGGCGACCTTTGTTTTTATGTATCGCCTTAAGCCCACTCTTGGTGGCTTGTTTTAATTCCTTGTCTGTTTTTTGACTGCCCATCTTTTTCCTTAAATTACATTACTTTTTGTTATTCTAGGTTTTTTGATCGCAACCGGTTTTGCTGTAATCTTTGGCATAGTTTTAGTCTTAGTTCTAGATAAAGCCTCTTTTCTCGCGACCATTTTTTCGTCCGGTCTAACCACGTTCTTAGTGACCGGAGTTTTTGTTTTTGCCACTGGTTTTGGAGCCAGTCTTGAAGACGGCTTTACTGTCAACTTTCTAGCCATTTGTGGATTCAAAGCATGCCCCGGTGCTTGCAAAATCTTGCCAGTCAAAGTCATCGAAACATCAAGCGGCGTTTCATCCAATTTATAAATACCATGGTTCTTTTGGTCATCCACAATTTTACCTTTTTTGAGCGTCACTACGCGCTTACCAAGATTATTCACGATATTTTCATTGTGGGTAGTCACCAAAATTGTCGTACCAAAATCGTTAATTTTTCTAAGAAGATCGATAATCTCGCTAGTGGTGAGCTTATCTAGCTGGCCAGTAGGCTCATCCGCAATCAAAATTTTTGGTTGCCTTGCTACCGAGCGCGCAATCGAAACTCTCTGCTGCTGTCCACCACTAAGTTGCCCAGGGAATTTGTTAGCTTGTGGGAGCAAATCTACTAACTCCAAAACTTTTGGCACGGTTTTTCTAATATCTTTAGAGCTCATACCGATAATTTCTAGTGCAAAAGCTACGTTTTCATAAACGGTGCGCCGAGGCAATAGTTTAAAATCTTGGAACACCACGCCAAGCCTTCTACGATAGCCCGGAATATGGCGTTTTTTCACATAATCAAGATCGATACCACCTACAATAATCTTACCAGAATCCGGAATTTCTTCCTTGGTTAGCATTTTAATTAAAGTAGATTTACCTGCACCGGATTTTCCCACCAAAAAGACAAATTCATTTGGCTCGATGTGGAGCGACACATTATCAAGCGCCGGCTCAGCATCTCCGGGGTACTTTTTCGTAACCGAATCAAGCAAAATCATAGTTCCATTTTACCATAAACGTGATAAAATGCAAACTTAATTAATTTTTTCCAATTCTGCCATTAGAGCATCGTCTGGTTTTTGCTTAAATTCCAAATGCACCGAAATGTGTTTGATTTCTTCTGGCTGATAAATCGCGAGTGGTGAAATCTCTGCTACCAAGTTATTTTTATCAAGAATTGCCTGAATTTTTGCGACAATTTCGCCGTAAGTCTTATTAGTTTCTACTGTTAAATCTCGCTTTTCTATCACTGGCGACACATCTACTTTTGCATTAGGCTGGTATAACTCTACTAATTTTAGAAAATCTAGCTCAAACCCGGCTAAATAATCTAGGAGTTTGAAGTTTTTCTTCACCGAATTTTTAAATTCACCTACCGCACCAATCACCTCACCATTCACCAAAATTTCCGCACTGCGTTTTTTCTCAAACGGTAAAGCTTCCGGTGCAGTATTTTTAAGTGGCAAAAGTTCAAACTTAATATTTAATACTTTTAATAATTCTTCTACATATTTTTTGGCTGCATAGTATGCCGTGCCTTGATTTTTGCGCTCCGCGAGTACCAAGCCCAATTTCATTTCCTCTTTTGGCACATTTTCAGAATTCATCCCTTCAGATTTACGATAAACTTTGTTAATTTCAAACATCGCAAATTTCTCTACCGGCAATTTTTGATTGACATACGCCTTCTCTAGTAAACTTGGCACAATCGTCTGGCGAATATATTGCAGTTCCGGCGAAATTGAATTGACAATTTTATACGAATTTTTAGTATCTAAGCCGGCTTTTTCGAGCAATTTTCCACTCACAAAACTATAAGTCAGAACTTCATTACCGCCAAATGATGCCAAAGTGTCCCGCACTTTAGTCTTAAGTGCCAAATTCGGATTTTTCTCTGCTGTGCCATGTAGCGGCAAAACTGGCGCAATATTATCGTACCCGAGCAACCTCCCCACTTCCTCAATAATATCTTCCTTAATATGAATATCCGTCCGCCAAAGTGGCACCGTCACATAAAAACCCGGTCTTATCACAAACCCTACATTGGTCAAAGTTTTAATCACCAATTTTTCACTATAATCAGTACCAAGTAGTCCATTAATTTCATCAAGTGAGACTTTTACGCTAATTGGCCTTTCCGGGCTAGTCATCGTATCTGCCACCGTCGCCACCTTGTAACCTTCTTTTAGCATTTCCGCTGCCGCCTCTGCCACTCTCAGGCACTGATATGGCGGTTGCCCTTTGGTAAATCTGGTAATCGCCTCCGAGAAAATTCCGTGTGCCATTTGCGTTTTGCGAAGATTATAAAGACTAAAAGTCGCCGACTCAATAATAATATTCCGCGTATTTTCATCAATCATAGTGGATTTTCCGCCCATCGCACCCGCGAGCGCCACCGGCTTGGTACCACTACAAATCACAATATCACTATCATTTAAGATCACTTCCGTATCATCTAATAGCACCAGTTTCTCGCCCTTTGAAGCCAGTCTCACCACGATTTCCGGCTCATTCAAACCACCCACAGCCACAAATTTATCATAATCAAACGCATGTAGTGGCTGGCCAGTTAAAAGCATCAAATAATTCGTGACGTCCACAATTGGCGAAATTGGTTTCATGCCCGACTTAGACAAAATCGTATCCATCATGGAGAGATATTTCTTCTTAATTTCGCCGTGTTTTTCTAAAACTACCGCGGTATATCTTGCGCAAATTCCATCATTTAAGATTTTTACGCTCAAATCTTTACCAGGCTTGAGAGTAGTATCTTGATATTCAAAATCAAAACTTTCACCCAAAATTCCCGCCACTTCACGGGAAAACCCGATAATCCCAAAAGTGTCTGGCCGGTGAGTCAGAGATTTATTTTCAATTTCTAACACCTTATCTTCTAGCTCAAACACATCTTTTAAAAGATCGCCCGGGCGCGCATCATTTGGATCGATTTCTACAATTCCCGAATGATCATCACCAAAATCTAGTTCGTCTGCACCAGCGAGCATGCCATCAGAATCGTATTTGTTTAGCATCTTGCGCTTACCAATTACAAATGGCGAGTCTTCATGAACCGATGCTGGTACCACCGCACCCGGTGCAATCCAAGCCGCGAGCATCCCTTCTCTCACATTTGGCGCTCCACAAACTACCTGGAACTTCCCCATAGCACCAACATCTATTTGACAAAGTGTCAAATGTGTGTCAGGAATTTTAGAAGCGGAAATTACTTTGGCTACATATATATTATTATACTTTTCGGTTTCATCAATCACCCCTTCTACTTCTACTAATCTCGCGCCAATCAAGCGGATCAATTCCTCATCCGAAATCCCTACTTTGACATATTTTTTAATCCAATTTAAAGAAATTTTCATATTTTTGGCTCCTACTTAAAATTCCTTAAAAAGTTTAAATTGGCCGATTCAAAATGGCGAACGTCTTGTAAACCATAACGTAGCATCACCAAACGGTCGATCCCGCCACCCCAGGCAAAACCGTGGTATTTGGCTGGATCAATCCCTGCCATTTTGAGAACATTTGGATGAATCATCCCACAGCCTAGCATTTCTAGGAAATCGCCTTTCTTGCCACCAAGAGTCTTGGGTTTTTCAATCATAAACTCTAAGCTTGGCTCCGTAAACGGGAAATACCCCGGCTGGGTTCTAATATTTAACTTTTGCTCGTAGTATTTTTCAAAAAACTCGCGTAGAATTCCTAGCATCTGCCCCATCGTACAATTAGGTGAAACATACACACCCTCACACTGATAAAAAGTATGTTCGTGTGTGGCATCTACATCTTCATTGCGATAGACTCGGCCTGGCACTACTACTGCAATTTCTTTGCCTTCGTCTAATTTATGTTTGAATTGTCTCAAAACTCGGTTTTGCATAGTAGAAGTATGAGCTGGCGGAATTAGACCTTCCTCCGTGCGGAAGGTATCATAACCATCCCGTGCTGGGTGCTCTTTGGCAAAGTTAAGTGAGTCAAACATATGATACTCGTCGTCTAGCTGCCGGCTCTCCACCACATCAAATCCCATCAGCTGATAAATCTCACACACGCGGTCTAATTCCGCCATCAAAGGATGCTGGGAGCCTTGTAGTACTGAATATAATTCTGGCAGCTTTTCGTTCGCCGCACACGGTGCCGTAATATCGATTGCATCCACCTCCGCATCCGTCCGCGCCGCTTCCGCTTTCATAATTTTATCAAGAAGCGCCATTTTCTTGGCGTTTAATTCTCTACCAAACTTGCCCCGCTCTTCTGGCGCGACATCTTTAATTTTCGCATATTCCGCGTTCAAATCTTTTAACTCTTTTTTGAGTTTCTCTACTTCATCCATACTATATATTATTATACCACAAAATTGCGGGTACGAAGATCGCTATATTCGGTTTCCTTAGAATACCAAGCATAAAGATTCAGCGCCACATCATCGCTTTGTTTCTCTAAAATCGGTTTCTCTACCAAGACCACCGGCGCTGTAAAATCAAACCGACCCGCTGGATTGTAATTTGCAATCATCGTTTGATAATCTATATAAGCCAAAGCAATCTCCGCTTCCTCTTTGCTTACGCCAGCATGTCGAGCAATTATCCCAGCAGCAGAGTTATCCTTAGGATGCTTAGCGTAGTAATCCTCTCGAATTGCCGAAACTGCACTTTTTTCGCCAGAAAGCAGCGATTTTACCTCGTTATATAACATATACCCAGAATAAAGTTTGTTCTTTTCCAACTGTTCATCGCTTAATTCGCTGCTAAAAGTAAAAGTTTTACCAGTATAAATATCCAGTTTCTTTTGTTCTGTCTCATTTTTAATATTGCCCTCATCATCTTCCTCAACTCTACAAGGGTCATAAATCTCAGTAGCACTCCCAAACCAGTTTACTATTTTACCGATAGTTCGTTTCAATTTTGACAGCAGACTGGTATCCGTTTGCTCCAAATAATCATTATATTTTTCGCAAACATCAGTATTTTTTATACCTACCGTGGAGTACCTATCCATTCCTGTAGCCCAAAATAAGCTAAATTCTGTATTGTCTTTGATGGTCCCGTCGTCATTTATATCCTCACCAATTTCCGAATTTTTAAAATCGTCAAAGGTGTAGTGAATATATTCTGTACTTGGTGTATTATGCGAATTACAATAGAGGTCACCTTTCACCCCTACAGTTCCTATAGTATCGCAACCAAGACCATTCATGGTGGTAAATTTGTCATCACTATTGAGCGCGGTCGCCGAACCAGTTAGATTCGCCACCGCCCTACTTGTCATATCGCCAGCCGAAGTCGCTGTCGAAAGCGCCGTCATTCCGGAACCATAATTTCTAATCACCGCCATACCAATATTGTGCACAATCGAGCCAAAGAAAGTATTCGGAGAAGAAATATCAAATGGGCTCTTGGTAGCCCTTTCGGCCTCTTCTCTTCTAGCCGTAGTTTTTTCTACTTCCTTATTATAAGCCTGAATCGCACCATCATCTGATGGTAAGGCTCCTACTACTTGCAAATTAATCGAATTAGACAAAAACGATCCACCCTCAATCGCTCTATTGCCGCCCACTACCGATTGGAATAGTTCCGCATCATCTTTGTCAAGCGTTAAAGAAAGAGTTTCTTCAGCCGCATATAAAGAATCTGTATCAGAAGCATCTAGGTCGCCATTTCTTACTACCGGAGAAGAATTTCTTTGCCCGTTGGTGGCAATAGTGGTGCCGTTGATTGCCTTCTGGCTATTATTACCAGTTACCTTCATTACCCGATCGCGCCCAAAATTCTGAGCTTCCGCTAAATCGTAATCACTATCACCCACCGTAGCCTTAAAGTTCTTCGTTTCCAAAATCGACAAATCTGTAGTTTTGGTCTCCCCACTATTCACATCTTGATAGGAGACTTCTTTTCCATGCGTCAAAGAATCCATGGCGTGGTGAATTGGACCATCTCCATCTACTCTCGCCCGCTGAATTGGCTCTTCTATTGCGATAAAGGCCACTGCAGATTTAAACGCTTCCACCGCAGAAACTACATTATTAATTAATTGCGTACCCCTTTGGGCAGCACTATCAGCAATATCCGCGCTAGTACTTGCGATATTGTAACATAAATCTCCTAGTTTCTTGAAGAATGAGCCTGCGGCCCCACACACAACATTCTCCCACTTAGAAATATACTCTTTCGTGTTATCTGCTACGACATTTATAAAATCAATCGCACTTTCCGGCACGTTTTCTAGGAATGTTCCACCATCCTCATCATTACCTATTCCGCCAGCATTGTCTAAGACTCCTCCTACTTCTACTGCCGAACTACTGCCCAAAATATCTTTCACGATGCTGTTATAATTTTCTGCATCTTTTGTATAATCACCTGTAGATTCCCAATTGTTAAAATTCCCACGCGAAAGATTAAACTCTTTATAAACACTATTTACATCATCACCATAATAATACTTAGTATCAAGATCCGCAGCTCCAGAATAAGCTGCGTATAAAACTGGGTCAGATTCTACCGCCACCACAAATTCATCCGCATGAATAATATTACCATTATATAGCATTGCGAGTTCCCCTTCATCATCAGAAATATAAGAAAATCCACTAGCTGCTGCCACCAAATCATCCCTCGTGCCAGCATCCGCAATGTAAGAATTAGTCCTCACAAAATCACCATTGGCCAAAACTTGCCCCACATCAATCCCATTATTTGCCAAAGCCGAAGCATATTCACTTGGGAATTCACCATCCGTCATAAATTCTGCCGTTATATGGGTTCCTTCTTCTTCCAAAATCCCAAGTATGTCAATATAGCCTAAAATTTTCATTAAATTATAATCAATTGTCCCAATAATCAAAATTGGCATACCAATTAAAATTAACGGCACTATCAGCATAAACAACCCCAGAATCAACATTGGTGCCGCGGCCTTCATTACATTTTTCATGCCCTTCGACATCTTCAAGCTTTTGTCGTCTTCATTTTCAGATTGTTTCCCCCCATCCTTATTATAAAGCCCTTTAGGATTTTGCTCATTCGCTTCGGCTTTTTCAGCACCGGATTTTAGGCCATCTTTGGCCGCATTTTTCGCACCGCCAGCACCAACAGCGCCACCGGCTCCACCAACACCGCCTGCTGCTCCGGCTCCCCCACCTTTTGCCGCCAATGCCGCCTTGGCTACACCAGCCGCCGCGTTCTCAGCCTTAGACAATTTATCAGCTGCACCACCAGATTTCTCAAAATCAGGCTTAATACTCTCACCCGGAGTATCACCACCATACAAGCTAGTGCCTAAATTATCAACCATATATAATATATATTATAGCACTTATGCTAAAAAATCGAAACTTAGCCTCTCGACGCTGGCGTAAATATAATCACCAAAGATATAATTGCTAAAACTATTAAGACAATCCACACCCACGCAAAGCGTCCAGTCTTAGCAGTTTCTTTTATATATTCAGAGCCATCCGCAAAATCCGTCACTTCACCGTCGTCAAATGTTTCTACTGCTTTTGCCCGTAAGTCTGCCGAAATCCGACGTTCCAAATCTTCATTTTTATTATCTTCTTTATTTACTATAATACCCATAATTTTATTTCCTAAATAAGTTATTTTTCAATTATAGCACACATTTTGTGATATAATAAAGCTAAATATTATTTAAAGGAGGAATATGGCAACCAAAAAGCCAAAGTCGTCTGCAAAGTCTAAGACAACTAGAACGACCAAACCAAAGGAAACCAAAAAGGTGGAGAAAGCAGAAGTGATCGCAAGCAAGACTGAATGTAAATCCTGTTTTGCCGGTTTCTTCTCCAAAAAATATGAAGAAAAAGAGAGTATTCTCACTATCTTCAAAAATCACAAATTTTACGGCGCATTGCTCGGTGAAATCATCGGGACTTTGCTCGTTACATTATTATTGTTTGCATTGTCATTGATGGGCTTGTCCAGCATTGCTACCTACTCATTTGCTGTAATCGCAATTTTTGTGGGCATTTATGCATTTTCTGGTGCTTGCCTCAACCCAATCATCACTGTAGGCATGATGGCCACTCGTCGCATGTCCGTAATTCGTGGCGTGATGTATATCCTAGCAGAAATCGTCGGCGCTTGGCTCGGCTGGTTGATTTTCAACTCGTTCCATCTCGCCGGTGGTGACACCGCTTACGCAGTTCCTGCTATGGCAGAAGTAGCCGAAGGCCAATTCTTTGTAATAGCAATGATCGAAATGATTGCTGCTATCATCGTAGCCTTCTTCTACGCACGTGCACTCAAATACAAGAAAAGCGTATTTACCTTTGCTGCAGTTGTAGCAGGTGGTTTCGCATTTGTAATGGTAGTATCATACGTAATTTCTGCAGCTTTCTTGGGCGTCAACAGCAACTTTATTGTTAACCCAGCAGCAGCTTTAATGTTCCAAATCTTCCCATCTGCGGGTGAGAACTTCGGCGAAATCTTCGGCGGCATCTGCCAAGCTCTTTCTATCTATGTTCTTCTTCCTGCAATTGGTGGCGTCCTCGGTTTCTATCTATCCGACTTCGCCGGCAAACTATCTAGCGAAGATTAATAGATACGTTAAAAATAAGGCAACTTTAGTTGCCTTATTTTTTTGGGAACAGTGGTTCTGTTGGTGGCTCAATTTGTCCGTCAAAAATATCTCTAATTTTACTGGCAGTTTCTGGCAAGAATGGCTTCAGAAGTTCCGAAACTTCCACAAGTGCCAGCACTAAATCAGAAAATACTTGATTCAATTTTTCTACTTTTCCTTCTTTAGCCAAAGCCCACGGTTTTTCATTATCAATCTTTTTATTAATGGCTTGCACTTTTTCCCATGTATAATCAAACGCTTCTTTAAATCTAAATTCGTTCATCAAATCTTGATATTTTTCTGGAAGTGTAATTTCTGGAATTTCAAATTTAAAATTATTTTTCTTGCACATCACACTTAGTCTCTGCACCAAATTACCAAGATCGTTCGCAAGCTCATTATTGTAAGCTTCTTCAAATTTATCCCACGTAAAATCCGAATCGGCAAAAGTATCAATATG
>JAUNRI010000048.1 GCA_030535695.1 Candidatus Saccharimonadota bacterium
TAAGGATGCCAAGAAAAACCATCTTGGTGGCGAAATCTTGATTCGCGTGTGGTAATTGTTTGGGCTTTTCTTTAGGAAAGAAAACCCCAGCAAAAGAAACCAGTATAAAAACAAAGTCAGGCATATGTCCTGACTTTGTTTTTGATTATGATTCTAGGGGTGCTATCTTGACAAAATTGTTATGGTATGATATAATAAAGGTAAGTTTGGCATTTTGGTTGCCAAAAGTTGTTTAAGGTGTGAGTTTTTACCAGATAAGGAGGGTGGAAATGGACAGAGATGTTGAAAGACGCGTGAAAGAAATATCAGTGTATGTTTTACAAATACTGATTACTGTAGTGTGCTTCCTTGGATATGGTTATAGTTGCATGGAAGTGTTTTGTAGTGCTTATCCGGTTGCCAGCCGTTATATTCGAATAATTACAGTTTTTGTTATGACGGTCTATATTTGTATTGTGCGCAGACACAACCGTAGCAAAATATGGTGACTCACATACCTCTAGATTTAATTCTAGGGGTATTTTTTTATTGTTCACTAAGCTCAACCATTTTCGGTTTTAACCATAAGCCAGGGGTGGGGGGTTGATTTTTCCACCCTAGTATGTTAGGGTATTTTCCAAAACTTAACGAAAAGGAGCGCGTTGTGGATAAGAATGGCAACAAAGATTTTAAAGGGTGGCTGAAATTGAAAACAAAATTACATTATTTGGGGCACCCGATTGATATTAGCGAAGGTGATGTCTGGTGGTGTGCGACTGGAGAAAACATACAAACTGAAATAAACGGCAAGAGCGATAGATTTTCTCGTCCGGTGTTGGTAGTAAAAAAGTTTGGGCGTTATAGTTTTTGGGGCGTGCCGCTAACCACCAAAGAGCACGACGGTAGCTGGTACGTGCCTTTTGAATTCAGAAACAGACTAGAAGTAGCAGCTGTTCATCAGATGCGGAATATGGACGTTTCTAGATTGTATGACAAGATAGGGCAAGTTCCAAACTCAGATTTAGAACTTATAAGAAGTAGAATAGTTAAATTATTAATAGAAATACCGGAATAAAAAATGTGCCCCTGCCTTACGGAAGGGGGACGACGGGTATTCCCGAATATACTTTTATTATATCAAGCAAAATGGCTTTTGTCAATCTATAAAATATGGTATAATTACAGATATGGATAGATATGAACCGCTAAAAATTGAAGAAAAATGGCAAAAGATTTGGGAAGAAACAGAGGCTTTTAAAGTTTCTGAAGAAAAGGGCAAGCCTAAGATGATGCTAGCTGAAATGTTCCCATATCCGTCCGGCGCTGGTCTTCATGTAGGGCATGTTCGCAACTTTACCATTGTGGATGTTCTCACGCGGTTTTATCAGCAACAACGCTTAAATGTGATGCGTCCATTTGGTTATGATACTTTTGGCCTTCCAGCAGAGAACTATGCGATTAAAACTGGTACTGCTCCACAGGAAGTCACCAAAACTAATATTGATAATTTTAGAAAACAGGCTAAGAGACTAGGTTTTGCTATTGATTGGTCGCGTGAAATTAATACGTCTTCACCTGAGTATTACAAATGGACTCAATGGTGCTTTTTGCAGCTTTATAAAAAAGGCTTGGCTTACCAAAAGGAATCTTACCAGTGGTGGTGCCCAGAAGATAAAACCGTGCTTGCTAACGAGCAGGTAGAAAATGGCAAATGTTGGCGTTGTGGGCATGAAGTAGAAAAGAAAAAGATGAAACAGTGGTTTTTCAAAATCACCGAATATGCAGATGAACTTCTTGATGAAATTGACAATTTGGAGTGGCCAGAGAAAATCAAAACCATGCAGAAAAATTGGATTGGTCGTTCTAGTGGTGCTGAAATCGATTTCAAAACTGAAGATAATACTAAAATTACTGTCTTTACCACGCGGCCCGATACAATCATGGGTGCGACGTTTTTGGTATTGGCACCGGAATATCAGGGGTTGGATTCTATTGTTTCGGATGACTGTAAGGATAAAGTGGCGGATTATAAGGCCAAGGCGCTCAAAAAATCTGAGGTAGAACGCCAAGAAAATAAGGAAAAAACTGGGGTATTTACGGGTGTTTATGCGATTAACCCAGCTACCAAAGAAAAAATCCCGATTTGGGTGGCGGACTATGTTTTGGCTGGTTATGGCACCGGGGCAATTATGGCGGTGCCTTCTATGGATGAAAGAGACCACGAATTTGCGGAGAAATTTGATCTTCCAATAGTAGAAACCGAATTGGTGGATAGAGACCTTTATGGCACGCCGAAAACTACCTATAAGATGCGTGATTGGTTAATTTCTCGGCAACGTTATTGGGGCTGCCCGATTCCGATTGCTTATGATAAGGAAGGCAATCCGCACCCGATTCCAGAAGATCAATTGCCAGTTTTGATTCCAGAAGTAAAAGATTATCAGCCGGATGATTCGGGGCGGTCGGCACTTGCCAAGGCCAAAGATTGGCTCAAAGTAGAGATTAACGGTGAAGAAATGACTAGGGAGACCGATACCCTAGATGGCTACGCTTGTTCTTCTTGGTATTTGTGGCGCTATGCTTCACCGCATGATAAGAAGGCGGCTTGGGATCCAGAAGCCATCAAATATTGGGAACCGGTAGATTATTATGTGGGGGCAGACCACGCGGTGGCACACCTTCTGTATATCCGTTTTTGGTGTAAATTCTTTGCGGACCAGGGGTATTTGCCGTTTAGAGAGCCGATTAAGAGACTTCTTTATAATGGCTATATCAATGCACCAGATGGCAAGAAAATGAGTAAGTCTAAGGGAAATGTAATTGATCCTCTAGATGTGATTAATGATGGATATGGGGCGGATACGCTTAGAACTTACGAAATGTTTATCGGGCCGTATGATTTAGATGCGGCGTGGGATCCAAGAAGTGTTGGTGGTGTCTACAGGTTTTTGAACAGAAGTTACAATTTGCTAGATAAAATTAATAACAAGGTTGATAATTCTACTATCAGAAATAAGACCATTAAAAAGGTGACAGAAGATATTCATAAGTATAACTTCAATACGGCGGTGGCGGCGTTGATGGAATATGTGAACGAGCTTTATAAATCGGGAGCTTCGAAAGAGGATTTGGTAACTTTGGCGAAGCTTCTCAAGCCATTTGCGCCACATCTTGGTTCGGAGATGCTAGAGAGGCTAGATTCTGACGATGAATGGCCGGTTTGGGACGAAAAATACCTCGTTTCTGACACTGCAACAGTAGTGGTACAGATTAACGGCAAACTTCGAGCCAAATTAGAGATGGACGCTTCTGATTTGGAAGATGAAGAAAAGGTGATGGAAAAAGTTTTGGCAGACAAAAAAGTCCAAAAATACACCGAAAATGGCATCAAAAAGCAGATTTTTGTGAAAAAAGCCAAACTGGTAAACTTAGTAATATAATGGAAGTCGTTTTAATTTTACACAATATTCGGTCTTGTTATAATGTGGGGGCGATTCTGAGAACGGCGGAAGGTTTCGGGGTTTCATCTGTAATTTTGTCTGGTTATACGCCAAGAATTCACGATCCTAAGCTTTTGCCGCATCTTCGGGAAAAACTAGATAAAGAAATTCACAAAACTGCGCTTGGTGCAGAAGATTTAGTAAAAACAGAGGTGGCGGAA
>JAUNRI010000014.1:0-10014 GCA_030535695.1 Candidatus Saccharimonadota bacterium
AAGCATGCTGGTTCGAGTCCAGTCGCGGGCACCACTTTATTAAGAAAGAAGGAATAATGGCAGAAATACTTAAAATTGATGGTAATAAAGTTAAAATCGGCGATGACGACGGTAAGGTTATTACTGTAGATATTAAAGATGTTAATTATGCTGATCCCCAAGAGGGCGACAAAGTCAAACTCTACAAGGATGGCAAAAGATACATCGTGTCAAAAGCGAGTAGTTCTGCCTCCATGGATGGGATTTTTGAAATAGATTCAAAAGGTTACAGAAAAATCAATAAACACTTGTTTGTGTGGGTTGGAACTTTTGTAGCTGGTGGGTTTGGTGTGGATAGATTTCTGCGTGGCCAGATTGCGGTTGGTATATGCAAACTGTTATTTGGCTGGGCCACACTCGGAATTTGGTATTTGATAGATTTTATCGTGGCGCTTTCCAAAGCTTATGGCGGCCCTTATAGCAATACCGAAGAAATCACCTTTGATGATATGGGAAATTACGTAGAATAGCATAAAAACTATTGGCATTTTGAATTTTGGTGTGTTATAATCATTAGCAGGATGGGCAAGGTCGCAAAGTATTTGAATCAGTTAACTATTGGTAATGTTTTCGATTCACCAGATGTTTTGGAAGCATACGCCAATGATTGTTCTGCACTTAAAGTTAAACCAAAATTAGTGGCGCTGCCAGAGTCTACGGAAGACATTCGCAAGATTATGCGTTTTTGTTACCAACTGGCCGGTAAGGGAATTAAAATCCCCGTCACCGTGCGTGGCTCTGGCCTTGATGAAATGGGTGCAGATCTTACTAATGGCTTGGTAATTTCTACCGAAAAACTAGATAGACTTCTAGAATCTGACAAGCGCGAAAGATTGGTGCGCGTACAAGCTGGTATTACTTTGAAAGAATTAAACACCGCACTTTCGATTCACGCTCTCACCATTCCGATTGGTGGGCACGAAAATGAAACGATTGGCGGGCTAATTTCTAACTGTCCAAGTGATTCTTATTCTGGTAAATACGGTGGCATTATGAATTATGTGGAGCGTATTGAAGTAGTTTTGCCAAACGGTGATGTTTTGCAAACCAACAGAGTAAATGGCCGGGGAGTTTCGCGAAAATCTAAGGAAAGAAATTTGGAAGGCACCGTTTACAAAAAACTGGTAGAGGTGTTGAAGGCTAACGAAGGTTTAATCAAAGAGATTTACAAGACCAATACCGGCTCGGCAGGCTATCCAACCGTGGCCCAAGCCCGGCGCGGTAGCACACTAGATCTTGCACCGTTATTCTTTGGTGCTCAAGGTACACTTGGAATAATTACGGAAGTGATTTTGAGAGCTGTACCAATCAAAGCTCAAATCAAACGCGTAGTGGCGACTTTTGAAGATTTTGATGTAGCCCAAAAATTCTTGGATATGGTTAACGCCATGAAACCAAAGGAACTTAATGTTTATGATATCAAAATTACCAAAATAGCCGAAGAATCCGGAAAAAGACTCAGTGAAATCACTCGCAAAATGGACAAAGGCTATGTAGTGTTTGCCAAATTTGATAGTCGCAACGGTTCTTGCCTTCGAAAAGTCCAGAGTATTAGAAAAGTTTTGCCAAAGTCTAGCCAACTAATTGTAGAATCACCCAAGACCGAAGCCAAAATTAACGAATTTGAAAATTCCTTGATTATTTTCCTGAATAGCACCAGAACCGGTGAAAGAGTGCCGTTAGTGACAGATTTTTACTTGCCGGCCGGGAATCTCACTAAATTTGTAGAAGATTTGAAAATACTAGAAAAGAGTCTAAAATTGGATTTGGCACTGTATGGGTCTTATTCGGCGTCAAATTACCATCTACGGCCAAAATTCAAAGTGGAAGACCCGGAATTTAGTAGAAAGGCGGTTTCTTTTCTTAGGGCCGGTGCTTACATTATTAAACACGAAGGTGGC
Organism: Candidatus Saccharimonadota bacterium; assembly: GCA_030535695.1. Lineage (GTDB taxonomy): Bacteria > Patescibacteriota > Saccharimonadia > Saccharimonadales > Saccharimonadaceae > Nanosyncoccus. The sequence goes on from JAUNRI010000014.1 coordinate 1,941, forward strand.
TCTATCACTGGTGGTTCGCCAGAAGGCCGAGTCAAAGCTATCGTCACCAACGAATCTATGAGTGAAAGTGAGAAAGGCCTGTATTCTACCGTGAAACAAATTTTTGACCGCTACGACATTATGAACCCGGCCGTAAAATTGGGGGCTGATTCTAGATTTACTATTACACATTTTAGAACTACTGGTTCATCTAAAGTTGTGATATAATATAGCTAATATATAGGAGTTTTTATGAAAACTAAATTTAAGAAGATTTCTGATACCCGCGTAGAAATCACCGTTACTTTAGACAAAAAAGATTTGGCGGAGTCCGAGAAAAAAGCCCTCGAAAAACTTGCCAAGGAAGTGCGAGTAGAAGGTTTTAGAAAAGGCAAAGCCCCAGCGGATGTGGCCAAAAAATTCATTCCGGAGAACGATTTGAATGCCGAGACAATTGACCTGGCAATTAGGGCTAGCGTAATTCCGGCATTTCGTGAACACGAAAAAATGCCTCTCGTAGTGCCAAATGTTAATGTTACCAAATATGTGCCGGGCGAGATGGCCGAATACATCGCTACCGCTGATATTATCCCAGACGTTAAACTCGGTGATTACAAAAAATTAAAAGTTAAAAAAGAGAAGGCTAACATTTCTGATGCCCAAGTTAACGAAGTTTTAGAAAATTTGACTAATTCTTTTGCTGAGAAAAAAGCCGTTAAGCGCAAGGCTAAACTAACGGACGAGGTAGTGATTGATTTTATCGGTAAAAAAGACGGCAAAGCCTTTGATGGCGGGACCGCCAAAGATTACAAATTAGTGCTTGGTTCTAAGACTTTTATCCCGGGTTTTGAAGACGGAATTGTCGGACATGAACCGGGTGATAAATTTGATCTTAAATTGACATTTCCTAAGGATTATGGTGTAAAAGATTTGGCTGGGGCCAAAGTGGTATTTGAAACTTTGCTAAAACAGGTTAATGAAGTTAAAAAACCGGCCCTTGATGATAAATTGGCTAAGAAAATCGCACCAGAATTTAAGACCTTAAAAGACCTTAAAGCTGACATCAAGAAAAACCTAGAAATGCAAGATGAGCACCGCTTAAATGAAAAATTCAAAGATGATTTGATTAATGAACTAATCAAAGTTTCTAATATTCCTGCTCCAGATATTTTGATTGAAGACCAAATGAAAGTAATTCGCGATGACATGACTAGAAACGCGATGTCGCGCGGGCTTTCATCGCTAGAAGAATTTGTTGAAAAATCTGGTGAAACCATGGAAAATTGGGAAAAAGAAGCCAGAAAAGTGGCAGAAACTCGGGTAAAGGCGTCGATGGCACTCCAAAATTTGGCGCTTAAAGAAAAAATCACCGCAACTGACGAAGAAGTGAATGCTAAAATCGCCGAACTTAAAGATGTCTATAAAAATTCTCCGGAGGCAGTAAAGAGTCTTAAAGATCCTAATGTGAAAATGGATATCAAAAATCGTTTAACTATAGAAAAAGTCTTAGATTATCTTGTAAAAATAAACAGTTAGTGGTATAATTATATAAAGAGTTTCATCTTGTTTACTATTGCTGTACTGTAAACAAGGCAACAATAATAATTTTAATGTAAGGAAATTTTAATGCCAACTATTAATCAGTTGATTAGAAAGCCTCGTAAAAAGGCGGCAAAGAAATCTAAATCTCCAGCTCTTGGTTCTATTGTGAATACTCTAAAAACCAAGCGTTACGAGAAAGCAGCACCATTAAAGCGTGGTGTTTGTATTAAAGTTACTACCAAAACTCCAAAGAAGCCAAACTCCGCTATGCGTAAAGTTGCGCGTGTGCGTTTAACTAATGGCCAAGAAGTTTGGGCCTACATTGGTGGAGAGGGGCATAACTTGCAGGAGCACGCAGTGGTATTGGTTAGAGGTGGCCGTGTACCAGATCTTCCAGGTGTGCGTTACCATGTGGTTAGAGGTACTTTGGATCTTCAAGGTGTGCAAGGTCGCAAGCAAGGTCGTTCTAAATACGGTGCCAAAAAGGAGGATAAGTAATGCCTAGGAAAACTACCAAAGCTTTGCAACGCAAAGTTTCTCCAGATCGCAAATATCAATCCATCTTGGTGCAAAGACTTATCAATAAGTCGATGCTCGATGGCAAAAAGCAGGTAGCCGAGCGGGCAGTTTATGCTGCTATTGAAGGTGCTGCCAAAAAACTTAAATCCGAAAATCCGGTAGAAGTTCTCGAGAAAGCGATTGCTAATGTTTCGCCAGATTTTGAAGTAAAGTCTCGTCGGGTTGGTGGTGCAAACTACCAAATTCCATTCCCAATCTCTGGGCACCGGCAACTTCACTTTGCTTTCTCTTGGCTAGTACAATCGGCTCGCGCACGCTCTGGCATGCCATATGCTAAGCGTTTGGAAGCCGAGATTGTAGATGCCTACAATGAGCAAGGTGCAGCCTTCAAGAAGAAGGAAGATTGTCACAGAATGGCAGAGGCAAACAGAGCTTTCGCTCACTTTGCGAGATAAAAAGTTTTTTGAAACTTGGACTTGTTCGTTGCTATTTTTTACAACATAAAGTCAAGAAAAAATGTCCTTATATTTGGGACATTTTTTCGTTGTTAGGTTGTAAAAATAGCACTCACAAATCTGGTCTAAATCTCATTTATGTTTCAAAAAACTTTTTATCTCGCGAATCTTCAAATTCGTGGTATAATATACATAAGTAGTTAGGAGGTAAAATGATTAAAGTAGCAATTAATGGTTTTGGGCGGATTGGCAGAAACGCTTTCAAGATTTTGTCGGAAAGAAATGATGCAGAAGTGGTTGCCATTAATGATTTAACTGACGCCAAAACTTTGGCACATCTTTTGAAACACGATTCTTCCTATGGCACTTATAATCATGAAGTAAATTTTACCGAAAATGAAATTGTGGTTGACGGTAAAAAAATTAAGATTTTGGCCGAAAAAGAGCCGGCTAATTTGCCGTGGAAAGATTTAGGCGTAGATGTAGTGATAGAATCTACCGGATTTTTCACTAAGCCAGAAGACGCCAAAAAACATATTGAGGCTGGAGCAAAGCGCGTAATTATCTCGGCGCCAGCCAAAGGCGAAGGAGCTAAGACTATTGTAATTGGCGTAAATGACGAAATTGTAGAACCTGGGGATGAGATTTTGTCTAATGCATCTTGTACCACTAACTGTATTGCACCGGTGATGAAAGTTTTGGAAGACAATTTTGGTATTGAAAAAGCCATGATGACTACCGTGCATTCTTATACCGGTTCGCAAAAGATTTTGGATGCGCCGGCCAAGGATTTAAGAGAAGCAAGGTCAGCGGCTGAGAACATTGTGCCTACTACTACGGGTGCATCAAAAGCTGCAGCATTAACTGTACCGGCATTACAAGGCAAGTTTAATGGTTTGTCTATTCGCGTTCCGACTCCGGTAGTTTCTTTGTCTGATATTACCGCAATTATTAAGAAAGATACCACAAAAGAAGAAATTAACGAAGTCTTCAAAAAAGCCGCGGCCGATAAAAGATACCAGGGCGTGATTGGCATAACCGAAGAAGAGCTGGTCTCTAAAGATTTTGTAGGCGATCCACATTCTTGTATCGTAGACTTACCTTTGACTGATGTAGTTTGTGGTAATATGATTAAGGTGGTGGCGTGGTACGATAACGAGTGGGGTTATTCTAACCGCTTAGTAGAACTGGCGGTGGATTTTGGAAAGGACTAAGATGCAAGTTTTCGTTGGAGCAGATTATCGCGGACTGGAGAGAAAAAATCAATTGATTCCGTTTTTGATTGATAATGGCTACCAGGTAGAAGATTTGGGTGATTATGAATATAATGAAGGTGATGATTTTAACGATCCAGCAATTAAGGTAGCTAAAAAAGTTCGCGAAAATCCGGGCTCGATGGGAATTTTAATTTGCGATTCGGCTCACGGAGTCACGATGCAAGCCAACCGTTTTAAAGGTATACGGGCGGCCAACTGTGCATTCGTTGAGTCCGCCAAACTAGCAAGAGAACATGATGATGCTAACATTCTTACAATGTCGGCGCATTTTATAGATGAAAAATTAATGCAAGAAATCGTAAAGACATTTCTTGAAACAAAATTTGAAAGTCTTGAACGCCGAGTAAGGCGCATAAATCGTTTAGACGAAAGGGAAGATTATGATTAGGACCGTAACGGTGGTACCGGCCATTTTAGCAGAAAATAAAATCGAATACAGAAAACAAATTGAACGCGTTAATACTTTTGCAAGACGGGTGCATATTGATGTATCGGACGGAGCATTTGCACCTGCTACTACGCTTGATGTTTCTAATGTGTGGTGGCCCAAGGAGTGGAAAGCCGATATGCATTTGATGGCAACCAAACCTTCTGAGCAACTAGATATTATTCTCAAATTAAAACCATCGTTAGTAATTTTGCACGCGGAGGCCCAAGAAGATTTGCTCCCGATTTTTGCTACTCTCAAACAAAATGAAATCAGAACTGGTGTGGCAATTTTGCCATCTACTTATCCGGGTTTGGTTAAACAATATATCGACGCGGTAGATCATGTGTTAATTTTTGCAGGTCAACTAGGTGTACAAGGTAGCCCGGCCGACATGATGCAAATGGAAAAAATTGCAATTGTAAGAAGTATGCGCCCCGAAGTAGAAATTGGCTGGGATGGTGGAGCTAACATGGCCACGATGAGGGCCTTAGCTCATGCAGATCTTGATGTAATTAATGTTGGCTCGGCTCTTTCAAAAGTAGAAAATCCAGCCGAAGTTTATCATGAATTAGTTTCGGAAATTGATAAAAACGGAGTGCTGCTTTAATGGCTCGAATTTTATCGCTTGGCTCGGCTCTCCAAGATATTTATCTAATTGATCATGATGATCTTGAACCTACCGCTATTGGCGAAGAATCAATTTTTGGTAAAATTTTGGTGGGGAGCAAAGTTGATATTGATAAGCTTAGCTACGAAGTGGGTGGGGGTGGCGTAAATTCTGCCATTTCGTTTGCACGGCACGGGCATGAGGCTATTTTGATGGCAAATATTTCGCATGATTCGGCAGGTGATGCAATTTTAAAAACTTTAGACAAAGAGGGGGTTGATACTAGTTATATCAAATATACTTCCGCCAAATCTACCGGCAGTTCGGTGGTTCTGCTCGATTCCAAAAAAGGCGAACGAACGATTTTGACTTATCGTGGAGCCAGCACCAAATTTGACGATTTTGATGCTTCGGTTTTAGATTTAATTCAGCCGGATTATATTTATATAACGACGCTTCGTGGTGATATTAAAACTTTGACTAAATTTTTAGAAAAAGCCCATGAAATCGGGAGCAAAGTGATGCTTAATCCGGGTGTAAAAGAATTAGAACGCCCGTCTGAAATTTTGAAACTTTTGAAATATGTAAGTATTCTGATTGTGAATAAACATGAAGCGAGTGAATTGGTGCCAGGCACAAATTTGGAAGAACTGCTTTATCACCTCAAGAATTATTCTGATACCGTAATTATTACGGACGCGTCAATGGGCGGAATTGCGACAAGTGGGGAAGAAATTTATCGATTTGGGATTTATGAAGATGTCAAAATGAAAGACGCCACGGGTGCGGGGGATGCATTTGGTTCGGGATATCTCGCTGCGATTGCATCGGGTAAAAGTTTCCGTCGCTCTTTGGTGTTTGCTTCGGCTAACTCTACTTCCGTGGTTCAAAAAATCGGGGCAAATAAAGGAATTCTTTGCGGCAAAGAAGATTTACATCCGATGCCGATTCAAAAATTATAGTATAATTGTACTATATATAATATATATGGAGAAAATATGCTGCCAACAGAAGAAGATTTAATTAAAAAAATGTCAATTGAAGATTTGGAGAGAATTAATGCCTACTCCAAAGATTTAGCCGCCGGGCTCAAAATGGTGCGCTCGTTTCCACAGGGAGTAACGATTTTTGGTTCCGCGAGACTACCGCAAGATAATAAATATTGTGAAATGGCGGCAAACCTTGGCGCGGAACTGGCCAAAAATGGTCACGCAGTAATTACCGGTGGTGGCCCTGGCATTATGGAGGCAGCTTCAAGGGGATGTTTTGAGATTGGCGGGCGTTCGGTTGGTTTTAATATTACTTTGGCGCATGAACAATTTCCCAATCCATATCTTTCGGAGACTTACACTTTTGAATATTTCTTTGCTAGGAAAGTTTCGCTCGCGATGTCAGCCAAGGTATTCGTCTTTTTCCCAGGTGGGTTTGGCACCATGGATGAGCTTTCCGAGATTTTGTGTTTGATGCAAGAAAATAAAATGCCCAAAATGCCAGTATTTTTGATTGGGGCAGATTATTGGTCCGCGTTTGACTCAGTGATCCAAAAAATGATTGAGTTAAAATTAGTAGCGGAACCGGATGCCAGGATTTTTGAAATTACCGACGATATCCAAAAAGTCGTAGATGCTGCTAATAAAATTGGACATCCAAAAATTTCCGAGAACTTCTATGACGGGTTTAAGGAAGCACGCGCAATCGCCGAAGCAGACGAAACTAAAACGGACGCGCCAGCTTCAGCTTAGAATTTGTATCAGCAATACGAATGAGTTCGTTATACTTGGCGATGCGATCGGTTCTAGATAAAGAGCCGGTTTTGATTTGATCGGTGCCAAGACCAACGGCAAGATGAGCGATAGTGATATCTTCGGTCTCGCCGGAACGGTGCGACATGATGGTGTTAAAGCCGGCTTTTTTAGCCATTTTGACGGCATTGATGGTTTCGGTCAAACTGCCAATTTGGTTTGGTTTAATTAAGATGGCGTTTGCGGCATTTTCTTCGATGCCGCGTTTTAATAATTTGGTATTAGTGACAAACAAATCATCACCAACGAGTTGGATTTTTTTGCCTAAACGCTTGGTTAGAATTTGCCAGTTGGCCCAGTCACTTTCGGATAAACCATCTTCAATAGATACTACATGATAATTATCAACCAAGTATTCATACCAGTTGATCATATCGTCGGCGGTTTTCCAATCGCCATTAGTTTTTAATTCGTAGCGGCCGTTTTCGTATGGATAGTCTGCCGGCTCATCGGTATAAAATTCGCTCGCGGCAATATCCATGGCAATTAAAATATCTTTGCCAAATTGATAATTTGATTTTTCGACTGCTGCTTTGATTAGATCGAGAGGTTCGTTATCACCATCTCTAACTTGGGGGGCAAAACCGCCTTCATCACCAACGGTAGTAGGGTAATCTCTTTCTTTTAGAATATCTTTCAAAATATGAAAAATCTCGGCACCCATCCGGACAGCTTCTTCAATCGTACCAGCCGTGGCTGGGATAATCATATATTCCTGAAAGTCAGTGGACCAGGATGCATGTTCACCGCCATTCATCACATTCATCATGGGCATAGGAATAGACATTTTGGTGGTGGGGCCGGCGAGTTTAGCAACATGTTGATAAAGCGGGATTTTAAGAGCATCAGCATTGGCTTTGGCGTTAGCGAGAGATACTGCTAAAATGGCGTTAGCGCCAAGAGTAGATTTATTATCGGTGCCGTCTAATTCTAGCATCATTTCGTCTACTTGCTTTTGGTTAGAAGAATTATCTATTAAAACATCTCTGATTTTGTGATTAACATTCCAAACGGCTTTTTCAACACTTTTGCCATTAAATCTAGTTTTGTCGCCGTCGCGAAGTTCTAAGGCTTCGGAAACACCGGTAGATGCTCCAGATGGCACAGCAGCGCGGCCAAAACCACCATTTTTTAAATAAACTTCGGCTTCTACTGTGGGATTTCCCCGGGAATCTAAAATTTGTCGAGCTTTAATATCAGAAATTATAAATTTATCCATGCCACTATTATAGCAAAAAATCATGGCAAATTTAAAAAACTTATGCTAAAATTATATCAACAACATTTAATGGAGGTTTTTTAAATGAACGAAAACCCTGAAGGGACGCCAAATCCCCTTAACCCTGCACCAGATACAGGTGAGGAATTGGCGGCGGGCACAGGGCCGCTGGAATTTGTGGAAACAGCGAATGTGTCAGAGATAATGGAGGAGCCGGAACCAACTCCAGAGCCAGAACCAGCTC
>JAUNRI010000014.1:10043-15904 GCA_030535695.1 Candidatus Saccharimonadota bacterium
TTCTCGGAAGCGGCTGGGGTGGTGGCGGTAGAAGAAACTGAGCCAGTTGAGCCAACCGAGCCAGCTGAACCAGCTGAACCGATTGAGCCAGTTGAAACAACTGAATCAACTTCTCACGAAATGGCCGATCCGGTGATGCGTCCGGTTTCGCACAATAATTTTGATACTTTAAGTATGGAAGACACGGCCGACAACGAATCTCCAGTAGTGGAAGAAGTTACCGTGACTGAAGCCACAGCCACCAGTCCTACACCAATGAATGACGCTCCAGAATTAGTGGCCAAAGATTCCATTGTGGAACCAACCGGTAGCGATAGCAAAAAAAGAATCTTAACTATTGGTGCAATTGTGCTTCTGATGATTGCAATTATTTGCGGTGCAGCAGCGGCGGCAATTATGTTAGTAGGCAAGAGTAATGATGATCGCGTAGGCAAAGCTATCACGAGGCTTTTGAATGGGGAAACCTCCAGTATTATCACGGTAAACGGTACTATTGATGCTCTTCCGAGTACTGATGATTCTGAGCTAGGTGATTTTAGTTTAGATTTTAATGGTACTTTTGATATGAAATCTGGGATAAACACAGTCTCAGCAAAAATTAATACTGAGCTTGCTAATGGCAATAGAATTTCTATCGGAGTGGATGAGCTCCAGAATGAAGACCAAGAAGTATTTATTAAAGTCCGCGGGCTAGATTCTTTATATGAAGAAAATTCAGACTCTAGCGGCTTGGCAGATGTGGCTAACAACCAATGGTTCTTGATTTCCGATGATTTTGGCGACACCATGGCAGATTTGGGACTATTCGATAATTCTAGTGCTTGTCTTACCAATGCACTTTTGACTTTACCAAATTATAGTAAAGATTTGGCTAAAAAATATGAAGCCAACCCATTTATTACTTATTCTACAGATAAATTAGAAATCTCCAAAAAGAAAAATGAATTGTTTAAAATTGGATTTGACGACAATAAACTAACCGCGTTTATTAATAGCCTATCTAATAACGGTTTTATTAATGAATTAAACGCTTGCGTTGGGAACACTGCAACTAATGACGATGTAAATGCTAATATGATTGCGGGAATTTTTGTCAATTTCCCGACTATCTATGTAGAAGTCGACGATGAATACAACTTTACTCGCGTCTATTTCAAAGCAGCAACTAATGGTGGCGACGTAGTAGAAGATTGCCAGTGTGTAACAGCACCATGCGACTGCGGTGGAGTAGGGATTAGCCCTATGACGATAACCGCCGATTTGAGTTTGACTTACCCCAACAAACTCGAAATTGCCGAACCAGACGATTATCTTGATATGTCAGTCTTTGTTAACCAATTGTTAACCAACACTTTCTCTGTTAAAACTAGCTAGGTATTGACATTTCTCGATAAGTGTGGTATAATGGTATTATGAACGCGAAGTTAAAACAAAAACTCAGTAAACTCCCGGTTTCGCCGGGGGTTTATTTTCACTTAAATTCTGATGGGGAAGTAATTTATGTAGGGAAAGCCGCCGTCTTAAAAAACCGGGTGAGGCAATATTTTCAAAATTCCAAAAAAGACCCCAAGACCGAGGCTCTAGTTTCGGAAATTGCCGATACAGAATGGATTACAGTAGATACCGAAATGGATGCACTATTTTTGGAATCCGAGAAAATCAAACAATATATGCCCAAATGGAATATTTTACTACGTGATAACAAAACTGTAACTTATATCAAAATCACTGTGAAGGATGAGGTGCCATATATAACCTTTACGCGTATACCAATGGATGATGGCGCGGAATATATTGGGCCGTTTTATGGTAAAGTCGCTCTAGAAAAAGCTCTTCGGAGCCTTCGGCGGATTTTTCCGTATTATACTAAGCCTTACACCGGCCGAAAAACTTTGGATACCGACCTGGGTTTAACACCGGGGATAGAAATCGGTAAATGCACACCGGCAGAATATAAAAAGAATCTGAGAAAATTGATTCGTTTGATGTGGGGAGACCGGAGGGGATTAATTCACGATCTTGAAAAAACCATGGAAAAGGCATCTAGAGAGGGGAATTATGAATTGGCAGCGGAGGCAAGAGACCAATTGTTTGGTCTTAACGAACTGAAGAAAAAAATTGTGTTTTCGGATAAAGAATTTTTAGATATTTCTTCGGACCAGGCGCTCGCGGATTTACAAAAATTACTAGGACTATCACAGCCGCCTAGAAGAATCGAAGGTTATGATATTTCACATCAATCTGGAACTAATGCAGTGGGTAGCATGGTGGTATTTGTAAACGGAGCTTCGGCCAGAGATAAATATCGTAAATTCAAACTGCGGGGCAAAGGTTCAGACGATCTTAAAAGCATGGTGGAAGTGATTTCCAGGCGGCTAAAGCATCAAGAGTGGGGATATCCTGATTTGATAATTTTAGATGGGGGAATTACCCAGGTAAATGCGGTTTTGCCGCTTTTAGAGCCATTGGGGATACCAGTGATTGGGCGGGATAAATCGGGCGATCATTCGAAATCGGCCGAAGTGAAGATTGTTTTTAATAACAAATTAATCAAATTAGATAAAACTTCGCACATTGCAAGATTGATTGCGAGAATTGACGAGGAAGCACACCGGTTTGCGATTACCTACCACACTTTGCTAAAACGGAAATCTATGCTAAAATAGTTTCATAGGAGTTATTTATGCAGATAGGAAGTTTTTTACAGGTAACTACACTAGTTTCGGCAATTCTGACAGTGCTTTTGATATTGTTACAACAGCGTGGGGCGTCGCTTGGCGCTGGGTTTGGTAGCTCTGGGGAATTATACACTACTAGGCGTGGGCTAGAAAAATCCCTATTTATAGCCACGATTGTATTTACGGTAATTTTTGTGTTGTCAATTTTAGGTTTACTATTAATTCCGATGGAGTAAAATGGCAGAAGGTCTCAAAAAGCGTGGGCAAAAGTTTGTGCGAAAGTTTTCGCGAGCCTCAATTAAAGCTAGCGAAGAAGGAAAAGAGCACATCAAAGAGAATTTTTTGAAACGCCTTTCTCATATTAAGAATATCCGCTTATTGGTGTTAGAATGGGTGCTTCTTGTGATTGCTTTAATTCTATTGGCGGTTTCGCAGGCATTTTGGTTTGGAGAATCTTATGCTACAGATGCCTATATAGATGGTGGTACCTATATCGAAGCGACAGTAGGACGGGTTAATTCGATGAACCCGCTATTTGCCACTACTACTTCCGAAAAAATTTTGAGCAAATTGATGTTCGCGACACTTACTTATAATGATTTTTCGGGGCAACCAGGGCCAGGGTTAGCTAGCAGTGTAACTTATTCTGATGATGGGAAAGTTTGGCGAATCAAGCTTAGAGATGGTTTAGTCTGGTCTGATGGAGAACCGATTACCAACGAAGATGTACTATTTACAATGGGGTTAATCCAAAATCCACTAGTTAGTACGATTTTTACGGCCAATCTAGAAAATGTGAAAGTAGCAGAGGATGAAAATGGTTATATCGTCTTTGTTTTACCATCGGCTTATGCAGACTTTGTGTCGGCTCTCAATATCCCGATTGTACCAAAACATATTCTAGAAAATGTTCCGATCAAAACTTTGGTAGAAGCAGACTTTTCTAAATCGCCAGTGACGAGCGGGCCGTTTAATTTTAACGCGGCTCAGGATACTAATTCTTCGGATGATGAAAAAACTATTTATCTTAATGCTAATCCCAATTATTATCTTGGCAAACCAATGGTGAGTAGTTTTGCAATACATGTTTATAATGACAAAGATGCGATTATTGATGCCTTAAACGCTGGTTCGGCTACAGCCACGGCAGAGCTTGCTGGTGAAGATGTAGAAAAAATATCAGGAACTTATTATAAACGATTATCTGGGGTGGATGCTGGAGCTTTTGCATTTTTGAATAATTCTAGGGGGCTACTTGCTAGTGCAGATTTTAGACGGGCGATTCGGCAGGGACTCAAAATGTCCGAAATTCGCTCGGCGGCACCGGGGACTACGGCCCTGAATTTCCCAATTCTAAAATCGCAAATTGAGCTAGAATACTATCCTAATATCCCTACAGATAATCCGGAAGAAGCCAAAGCAAAGATTGCGGAGCTTTCGGGTGGCGAGCAAGCGAAGTTAGAAATCGCCACAGTAGATTCTGGATACTTGCCGGCAGTGGCAGAAAAATTGGCGGAAAATTTGCGGGAGCTCGGTATTGAGTGCACAGTAATTCCATATGCCGAAAGCCAAGAGTTCGTAGCAAATGTAATTTCCAAACGCAATTACGACATTTTGGTTTATGAAATTGAACTAGGCTCGGATCCGGATCCGTTGCCATATTATCACTCATCACAAGCTAAATCTTCAGGCTTAAATTTATCTAATTATCGTAATACTTTAGTGGATGATCTTTTGGTGGGGGCTAGAGGTACAATGGACGAAACTTTGAGAATGCGAAAATACGAGAAGTTTTTGGAATATTGGGCCACGGATGTGCCAGCAATTGGGCTCTACCAAGCCAATATGACCTATATATATAATAAAAACGTACAAACCTACAACGAAAATAATGTCTTAGTAACTGCGCTCGATAGACTATTAGACGTACAAAACTGGGCCGTGAATAAAGGCACAAAAAATCAGACGCCATAGGCCTCTGTTCTGAACGTGGTGCCCCTACCACTATCGAGTTGGAACGTAATCTATAAGGAGTTATTACGCTGGCAAAGCCTTCTAGAGGAGTCAACACTTACGAGACATATCCCCTACTCCCGTGGAACTGGTATCTTCTATGCGAACGGGCAGGAGCGGATGCGGGAGAAGACCAACACGAGGGACTGTTCACATCATCAAGCGAAGGGGGAGAGACACGAGAAACCGCACAAGTCCAAATCCAGTAGTAAAGAGGAAGAGGAGGAGGGAGGAGGCTGATGTCACGACACACTAACACAAGAACGTGGATGAGTCTCTGTGAGTCTGTAGCAAGTGCTGCTGACGACACACGGACGGGAGTTTTTAAGTTGCGGCGAGTCCAGTTTTGCGGCTGGCGGCTCGCCCTCTACCCCTATAGTAGCACACATTTTGGAGATGTTTTTTATTTCTGGGATTTTTCTGACTTTTTTGTTCACCCCTGTAAAACTAATCAGGGGTGGGGTTGCTAGGATGAGGTGCTTTTGAAACGACCTTCTCTCGCTAACAACTCAAAATCTGGCTGGTTATAAGGGGTGATAAGTGATATAATAGGGGTAATGAAGAAAAAAGGTAAAATCACTCCTAACGGTGTAGTCTTAAAGACTCACGAGAACGCTACTGCAGTTTTTCTGACCGAGCAAGGTTTTGACGTGGAACTCATCCCTACGAGCAACATAGAGGGCGTGCACACGCCTGATATTAAGATGAACGGACTAAAGTGGGAGATGAAAGCCCCTCTTGGCGAGGGTAATCAACTGATGGAAAACACCATCCAGAGAGCCTTGAAACAGTCGCAGAATATCATTGTTGATCTCAGGCATACAAAAAGACACCAGACAAAGTGTTTAAGAGAACTTGAAAAGCAGTTCCTAAGCAAGAAAGGCATAGAACGCCTGAAGGTCATCACAAAAAGCGGCAAAACCCTTGATTTTGAGAAATAATTGGAGTATAATCATAGGTAATGAGGGCAGGACCTGCAGTGTAATATGCGGGACACCGCCCTCTTACAAGTTGGCAACTAGCCGACTTTTTTGTTGAAAAAACTGGGCTAGAACTAATGCTACAATCAGAGTGTGAATGCCACAAAATACAACAGCCATACTAGGGCGAAAGTTCTTATGTATATTAGGGATGGTAGAACCGTCAAAGACGCTTGCTCTTTTGTTAGTA
>JAUNRI010000049.1 GCA_030535695.1 Candidatus Saccharimonadota bacterium
CGGGGATGGGACTAACCCTGCTACTGGTATTACTACCGCACCGAACTCTGCTACTAACTTACTAGCTCTTCAGACTATGCTTTCTACGCCGGTCTCCGGGGCCTACCGCAGTGGTACTGCGGGCAGGCAGGGTACTTACGGCAGCTTCTGGTCCTCTACGTTTAATAGTACTTCCTATATGTACTTCATGCTCGTTAGTGGTACGGCAGTGAATCCGCAGAATTACAACAGTCGTCACTATGGCCGCTCTGTGCGCTGTATAGCGCAAAATTAGCTTAACTAGTTTAGAATGTCCGCATTTTATCGAATGGGAAGAGGCGGAAAATTACCGGGCCAATGATACGGCAATAAGGAATGGTACCAAGCCCGTTTCTGGAATCCCAAGAATTGGAGCCTTCGCGGTTGTCGCCGGACACGAACAATTCGCCTTCTGGGACGATAGTATCGACTTCGCCCGAAGTGTAATCTTTCGGTCCATCGGTAGAAGATTTGCGCCACTCGGTGTCATAGACAAAGCCTTCTGGGTGCTCATTATTATAAATAGTCATGATGCCATCCTTTACCACTACACGTTCGCCAGGGAAGGCGATGGCACGTTTGATGATATATTGGTCTGATACATTTCCCGGCACGGTGCAAGTCATGGGGTTTTCTACACCTTCGGCCTTGTATTCTTTGACTTTTTGCTCGTCTTCGTTCATGAATACCACGATTTGGCCACGTTCAGGGACATAATCTTGCCCCAAAAAGTGGGCCCAAGAGACGGCAGCACGGTTTACCACCACACGATCATCGTTTTGTAAAGTGTTTTCCATACTAGAGCCTACTACATTGTAAGAGCGATAAACGTAGGTGTTGAGAAACATGGTGCATAGCACAATTGCGACGACAAAACCGGCTAAACTCAAAATATCCTTGGCGATCGGGTGCTTCTCAAAAAACTTTGGTTTTAATAAGTTTAGATTCATATTTATATATTATATCACGATTTTTTTGATATAATATATAAGTATGGCAGACTATGTACTTGCAAGAAAATCACGGAATATAGCGTCTTCGGCGGTGCATGTGCTCCTCAACATACTTCTGGGGATGGGCGCGGTGCTTTTGACGGTATTTAGTGGTAATCCAGCACTTGGGATTATCTTGGTATTGATGTCTAAATGGCGGGTGTTTGCAGTACGGAGCCGGTATCTTTTGATTAATATCAAGTCAAACCTAGTAGATATTATTGTGGGGCTTTCTATTGTGATGCTAACTTATTATTCTAGTATCGCTCGGACTTTTGACCAGCCACTGGATTTTGTTTATATGGGGGTGTATATGGCAATTTATATCGTGTGGCTACTATTTATTAAACCGATGTCTTCAGAGAAGGCGAATTTGGTTCAATCTCTGATTGCAGTGTTTTTGGGAGTATCGGCTTCTATCTTAATTTCGGCAACACTGGATCCGATTGTGAGTGTGTTTTTAGCTTTCTTGGTGGGCTATGCGGCCTGTCGGCACGTGTTGGTCCAAACGGAAGAAGAAAACTTTGGTCTAACCACTCTGGTATGTGGCTTGGTATTTGCGGAGGTGGCATGGCTCTCGCACTCTTGGGAAATTATTTATAGTTTTGGTGATTCGGGGATTAGGATTCCGCAATGTGCAATTATTTTAACGATTTTTGCGTTTGTTTATAATTATGCGCGCCAGGCGATGGTGCGATATCGGGAAGATTTTCGGTTTAAAGATATTGTGGGCCCAATTATCTTTGCGGTGCTTCTGATTGGTATTATTGTGATTTTCTTTTCAAGACCAGCGTTTAATATTTACTAAAACTCAGGATATAGCCGGCCTGTTTTAGAAGTTGATAATTTTTGGCATAGTTGATGATTATTTGGTGTTGGGATGGGTCGGCTTCGAGGATTAGATACTTAGATTTGTTAGTGTCGATGAGTTTTTTGATTAATTCGAGGCCGTGGTCGTTGGTGTAGAGTGCGATATCAGGGTCATTTTTGAGCGATTCTTGGTCTAACCAATCCCAGTTTTTGTCAACATAGGGGAGATTGGCAACGGTGATATCTGGGGTGAAATCGATATTTTTTAATAAATTTGAGGTAATAAAATCAATTTTGGTACCGAGATTTTTGGCGTTCTTTTGGGCTATTTTTAGGGCTTTTTTAGAGATATCAGAGGCATAGAGTTTGGCTTCTGGTAATTCTAATTTCAAGGTGATGGCGATACAGCCGGAGCCGGTGCCAACATCTAGAATGGTGAGATTCTGGGGATTTATAGTGGTTTTTTCTGGTTTCACCCCTGGAAGAATCGGTTTGCCACATAAAGATAATGCGGTGTCGATGAGTTGCTCGGTCTCCGGACGAGGGGTGAGCACATCTTGGTTCACAAAAAAATCTCGCCCATAAAAATTGGCAGTATTACTTAGCGAGGCTTCTTTCATGTTTGGTTAATTCGGTGATAATATCGTCAATATCACCATCCATGGCGGCGTTGATATTGCTGCGGTTGTAGTGGATGCGGTGGTCAGTGATGCGGTCTTGGGGGAAGTTGTAAGTGCGGATTTTCTCTGAGCGGTCGCCGGTGCCAATCAGGGATTTTCTGGCTTCGGAAGCATTTTTTAGGTCTTCTTCCTTCTTTTTTTCTAACAATCTGGAACGTAAGATATTCATGGCTTTGACGCGGTTTTGCTGCTGAGAACGTTCATCTTGCATCGCCACAACGATGCCAGAAGGTATATGGGTAATACGCACGGCTGAATCGGTGGTATTGACACCTTGCCCACCGTGCCCGCCAGAACGGTAAATATCAATACGTAAATCTTCTTGTTTGATCTCGAGGTCTTCTTCTGACGCCTCTGGAAGCACAGCTACCGTGGCGGTAGAGGTGTGAATGCGGCCCTGAGATTCGGTAACGGGGACGCGTTGGACCCGGTGGACGCCACCTTCAAATTTGAGCTGTCCGTAGGCGTTATCACCAGATACTTTGAAAATCACTTCTTTCATACCACCGGTGTCATTTTCGTTTTTGGAGATTAGTTCTATCTTTAGGTCATGTTTTTCGGCATAATGTTGATACATTCTAAATAGTTCGCCAGCAAAGAGCGAAGCTTCGTCGCCGCCAGCGCCAGCCCTGATTTCGATAATAGCCGGCTTATCATCGGTAGGGTCGCGCGGAATCAGTAATTCTTCTAACTTGGCTTGGTCTTGCTCTAGGGAAGCTTCGTAATTTTTGACGTCATCTCTTGCCATTTCGCCTAACTCGGGGTCATTTATAAGGGACTTGGCTTCTTCTAGACTTTTGGTATCTCTTTGGATTTTTTCGTCTAATTCCAAGATTTCTTTCAAGATATTGGCGCGTTTGGCCTTGGCGGCAAAATCGGGTTTTGAGTAGGCGTCTGGTGTAGCCAAAAATTGCTCAATTTCCTCGGCTTCAGTTTTGATTTTTGATAAATCCATGATATAATTATATCACATTTGATGGATCATTAGCTCAGTTGGCTAGAGCGCAGCATTCACATTGCTGAGGTCAGAGGTTCAAGCCCTCTA
>JAUNRI010000050.1 GCA_030535695.1 Candidatus Saccharimonadota bacterium
TAGAGATCACAAAATAAATCTTTTCAAGATCTGGGTTTTTGCCGCCCGAACCATTTGTAGAATACGAAAGCATTGCAATTCTTGGTTTTATATTGAAAAAAGTCTGAAAAGTTTTTGCTGTATCTTCCACAATGCAATACAATTGTTCCTTTGTGGGATCTTTATTTACACCGCCATCTGCAATCGCCAAATTCTGACCATTTTTGCTACAAATAAAACAACTAGAAAAATACTCGGAAGTCATCGGAAAGTTTTCTTTAAAACAAAGTATCACATCCCGCGTAGAATAATTAAAACCAGAAATCATAGTATCAACCACTCCTGCATTTACCAAATGAGCAGCTTCATTCAAATCTTTTGCCGGTACTAACGCTACATCATCAAACGCATCCGCCGCCGCTTTGATAACTGGATCATCCGATTCTGGAATAGATATTTTCATTTTAATTTCCTATTTTGTAATTATTGTCCCAGCTTTGCCATCAAGTGCTTCTTTAAGATGCTCAATATCGGTGATAATGCCAACTTTATTTTTCTCAGCAAATGCCATTGCAGCCTGCACTTTTGGTAGCATCGAACCAGCTTTAAATTCTGGCAAATATTTAGAAATTTCAGAAACCGAAATTTCACCCAACTTTTCTTCTTCTGGCGTGCCAAAATTCACACACGCATTCGGAACCGCCGTCACGCTTACAAATATATCCGCCTTTACAAGTTCGGCTAATTTTTCGCCTGCAAAATCTTTATCAATCACAGCATCTACGCCTTTGATTCTACGAAGCACTTTAGTCCTGTAGACTGGAATCCCACCGCCACCAGCAGCAATTACAATCACGCCATCTTCAATTAATTCTATGATGGTTTTCTTTTCTATAATATCAATTGGCCGAGGACTTGCCACTACACGGCGCCAGCCTCTTCCTGCATCTTCTTTTACCTTCCAGCCTTTTTCTTTTGCCAAAATTTTAGCTTCTTTTTCTGTATAAAATTGCCCGATTGGTTTAGTTGGATTTTTAAATGCCGGATCAGACTTAGAAACTACCACCTGCGAAACTACCGTCGCAACTTTGGCCTGCTTCCCATTTTTAATAAATGCATTATTAATTGCTTGAGTCAACCAATAACCAATTTGCCCTTGACTCATCGCCACCGCAGTTTCTAACGGCATTGCCGGCGCCTTATCCGAATCACCAGCTTCCTCATGAATCAAAATATTCCCCACTTGTGGACCATTACCATGTGCAATCACAATTTCATATTTAGAAGATAGTTCATAAATTGCTTCCCCCACTTCATTTGCAATTTTTTTCTGTGCCTCCGCCGACACTTCACCATTTTTTTGTAATGCGTTTCCGCCTAATGCCAGCACAATTCTTTTTTTCATATTTATTTTTCCTCTTTAGCTGAAGCCAACGCTGCAGCCAAATCTATTCTCACTCTATTTCTCGTAGGATCCGCAAAACTATTTTCAATACCACGGATCGGTTGCATACCATTAACAATAGTAGTTAATTTATTAAATAATTCGTGATTAAAATCAACATTCGGATTTTCAAAAATTATTTCAAAAACATTATCATTATCCATTATGGTATAAAGATAACTTCCACTCAAACTTCCTTCTTTACCAACTACATCAATGTAAAAATAATTTCTATCATCGATAGTAATTATTCCACTATCCCACAGCATTTCTATCTTCGGATTAGATTTGTAAGCATCCACTACTTTATCAAAATTATTTTCAAAATTACCATACATAATATCACCCTTATACGATATATTTGCAGACCAAATTTGTGGATCGTCAGTCACAGTTATTGAATCATCTTGTTCAAGTTTATATTTATATGACTCCGGAATAAACATCATCGTATTGCCAATTCGCACAGTAACTCCAGAGCCCATTGCAATCGCTCCATCTTCTTGGTTTTTGTTTATTATTACTGCCACTATCGTCAACACTAATATCGTTGCAGCCACCACCAAAACACCAATCGTGACTCCAAGATTCTTAAATATTTTTAAACTTAAACCAGTTCTTGACCTTTTAATTGTTTCCATTATGCCACCAATTATACCATAAGTTTTTTAAGTTCGGCCTTATATTCTTCTACGCCAGGTTGGTCAAACGGATTTACCCCCACTAATTTACAATAAATTGCACAAGCCATCTCAAAGAAATAAATCAATTCACCAAAACCTTTTTCGTCATAAGAAGGTAAGTCTAATTTCAAAACTGGAATCCTGCCTGCCGTGTGAGCAGTTATAACAGCTTCTACAACTTTTGCGTTCAGATCATCCGTTGGATAGTTAATTACGGTCTCCCACAAATTTCTTCGCCCATCCTGCATAAACTGCCCAAGTGAATGAAGGTCTGTGGAATAAATTACGGAAGCCGGAAAAATCCCCCGTTTTTCTTTGCCTTCACTCTCACCAAATAATTGTTTAATCCACTCATTAACATACATCGTAGAAGGCTCAAAAGTTGCAAACACTTCCGTATCGAAACCCTTGGAATACAGCAAGTTACGCATAAAAGCATATTTTACCGCGGAAGAAATTTCCTTTTTCTCCTCGTCCTTTTTCTCTTCCACAAATTCTTCTGCCACCGTCGCCGCCCCAGCCAACAGTGCATCAATGTCCACTCCTGCCACCGCCATAGGGAGCAGGCCTACTGCCGATAAAACTGAGTACCTCCCACCTACATTATTCGGAATCACAAATCTAGTATAATTATCTCGCTTTGCTTCTTCATACAATGTGCCGAAATGTGCGTCCGTAATTGCATAGATTCTTTTAATCGCCCCCACTACACCATATCTTTCAGCCAATTTCTTTTTAAATGCTTCAAATGCCTCAGCCGGTTCCAAAGTCGTACCAGATTTAGAAATTACTAATACCGAAAAATCTCTGTCGCCTACTTTCCTTAATGCAAAATCTAATTCCCGCTTAGATAAAGAATTTCCTGCATATACAACTTCTATACCATTTTTAGGTCTCAAAGCTTCGATTATCGCTCTATGTCCAAGATACGAGCCGCCAATACCAATACACACCAAAACCTCCGAATCATTCTGAATTTTTTCGGCAGTTTCACGAATCTTTTTAATTTCCTCTGTGCTAATTTTCAAAGGCAATTCCACCCAGCCGCTCATCGCATCTTCTTTAATTTCCCCCAAGATTTCCCCCAGTTTATTTTCGTCAACTTTCGGACTAAAATTCACTTCTATCATATCTATTATTATACCATATGTTATAATATATATAATATATATGCTCGCTTGGCGGAATTGGTAGACGCGCTAGCTTCAGGTGCTAGTGGTGGCAACAC
>JAUNRI010000015.1 GCA_030535695.1 Candidatus Saccharimonadota bacterium
GACTCTGACGTCTGTATCAAAGGTGGCACCAGTTAATGCGGTTGCGCCCCCCCCCCATTAAGGGAGTGAAGGGTAGGGAAAAGAATAAGGCGGAGCCAAGAACAGCAAATGTTATTTTGAAATTCTGCACAACCTTAAGCATATTTTCATTATAACACAAAAATCAAAAATGCAACAAGAAAATTTAATTCTGTTTTTTGCTGAGATTTTTTTCAATCTCTACGGCATCGCGGGAAATGTTGTGGCGACGTTGGGAAAGGAAAATCCAGAAGAAAAGCGAACCTAAAAGGCCGATACCCATAATGATATTTTTGGTAAGCAGCGGCCATTCCGAAGCGTACAGAGTCCAGACTGCCATGGTGAATAAAATCGCCAAATACACATTGCGGCGAGCCAAAATTATCGTTTTGGCTAATTTGAAATTTCTTTTCATCAGACAATTTTTGGTGCAATCGTCTGGGTGGCCCAAAAACTTGCCATAAACTGTGAATTCAATAATTAGACCGATGATTAAATATGGAATTAGCATTGAGAGCCCCGCAATTAAATTAACCCGGAGCGAGAAGAACAAAACCATAGCCAGAGCAATAAAACCATCCGCAAACATATCGTATTTGGCGGCGTATTTTCTGTATTTGGGAGTTTTATTTTTGGGGAAAGGCCACCTACTCGCACAGGTGCCGTCCAAAGCATCAGTGATTTCACCGAGCATATAAATAATAAAAGCGGCGTGAAGTGGAGCCGAGCAAAAACTCATGATAGTCAGCGCGATGGCTAAAATAATCCGAGAAAAAGTTAAAATATCTGCTAAATATCTCATGCTTTTATTGTAATATATTTTTCTAGTTTATCAACCACTTTGGAAACTTTGACTTCGCCTCTATGTTTTAACATGGCTTTGGACATTTTTTCAATTTTGGCGGGATTTTTGATGAGCTCGTTGATAGCGGTGGCAATATCTACTGGGTTGGGTGATTTAGCCAAAATGGAGCCTTCATCTATGGTGATTTCTCTTAGGTCTGGATCAACGTATAAAACCGGTGTGCCGGCAGATTCGGCCTCAATCAAAGTCATACCAAAAGTATCAAAATTGTAGGAATTTAAGACATCTAGGTGACTTTTGATGATTTCTGGATAAATTTCTTTGAAAGGCTTAGGGCCATGAAAATTAACGTTTAATTGGTACTTTTTGGCGTATTTTTTGGCATTTTTTAGATCGTTACCATCACCATAAACATTGAGAATATATTTGCCTTTGATTTTGGTTAAAGCCTCTAAAAAGGGCATGATGCGTTTTTCTTTGGAGACGCGAGAATGCCAGATGATTTTTAGCGGTTCTTTGGGAGAGAGAGTTCTGGGTTTTAAGTTTTTGACAAAAAATTCGTCCGCTACGCCATTTGGCAGAACTTTGATAGGTTTAGTGACGCCATAATGAGCGAGCTTCCTCTGGAAATGGTTGGACGGGGTAAGCACTAAATCTGCGGCGTTGGCATGATTAACCATTAAAGTCCACATTTTGGCGGCGGCTTTAGTAGTAGCGAGATAATCATCCTGATCAATCGTGATAGAGTGAGGAAGATACCAGGAATGGAACCAGTTGAGAAGAGTGGCGACGATAGTTTTGAAACCTTTAGGAATAAGATTTTGCTCGCCGATATCTTCGCGGCCATGCATCACTTGAATAGTTTTGATTCCTAACTTCTTACCAAGCCTCAGGCCGGCGATAGAACAGCCAGCTTCGTAATGGATATAGAAACAATCAAAAGTTTTGATTTCTGGATGTTCGTTTAGAATCTGTTCTTCGATAATTTGAGGTTTTCTGGCGATGGGGGTGAGACCTTTACCCCAGATTTTACAAGATTTGACAGGGAAAATATTGTCCTTGGCTAACTTTTCTAGTTGTTTTTGGGATTTTTTAAAGCTGCTCGAAAAAACATAAACCGTGTGGCCGCGTTTTTCTAACTCTTTTTTCTGGGCGGTGATGGTAGTGACGATACCGCCGGTGAGATCCAAGAAACAATCTGAGAAAATCGCAATTTTCATAAGACAATTATACCGCTAGTGGGGGAGAAAAGGTAGTGGTAGTGGTTATTTATCGATTATTATTTACCGGTGAGCCAGTTCCAGATACCCTCAAAGAAGGAAGGTTCGTTGGCGGGGAGCACTTCGGCCTCATCTACGGTGACGGTGGGAGTTTCGGATTGGGAAGCGTTTTCGTAACTTGGGGAAATTTGTTCGCCAGTGACGAGTAGGCGGTAGCGAGAAGTGCCGAGCGGGGTGCAAGTAACCAAAGTAATCAAAGGTTTGTCAGTCTGAACAACTAGGGCGGAGACATTGGTTGGCTCAATTACTTGCTTAGAGACTACTTTATAAGTGTAGCGGACAGAATTGTAATTAACATAAATTAAATCGCCGTCTTCTAGGCGCTCAAGGCCGGAAAAGATATATTTATACGGATTGGAACTATAAACATCGCCGGCAGAATGACCCGTGATGATAAAATTACCGATTTCGCCAGGATAGGCACTGGCACCAGAGATACGATAGTGTGCTACGCCATGATTCATGGCGGACATTACATCAGAAAGAGGAATATCAAAATTGATGGGGACATCAATATTTAATTTAGGGATAATCAGGCGCGGATCGGCAGAAACGGTTTGAGTGATGGTGGGATCTAGAGCCTCAATTTCGGTGGCGGGAGCGTTGCCAGGGGAGACATAAGCCATGATAGGAGCAAAAATCAGGCGGTTGTATTGCAAAAAGAGAATCAGCAGGACTACCACAACACCAGCGATAATCGGGATAAGATGGCGATGGCGACGGGATTTTTTGGCAGAATCGGTAGCCTTTTTCCTAATTTCTTGTCTTAATCTATCTTTGATACCGGCATTTTCGTCCAGAGGTGCGGAAGAATCAAGGGCGCCCCCTTCAATAGATAAACCGGCTTTTTTGTCGGTAGATTTGCTGGCAAGATTGCCCAGACCCTTGAGAGCAGAGGCGATTTCTTCTTCTTCGGCTTTTTCACGAGCGGCCTTTAGTTGCTCTTTGGCGATATAATTTCTAGCGGCATTGGAATAATATTCGCTGTAGTATTTTTGGTAGTAATTTTGCCAAGCAGAATGATAAGTCTTCCACGATTCGGAATTTGGTTGAGCTGGCGCCGGTGTATCTTTGTAGTGGGTGGTGATATTATTGATGGGATAAGTACTTTTAGGATTGTCATCAAGATTATGGCCACTATAAATGGCCCTTTTTGGGTAAGCACTAGAATCATAGGCGGCTAGAACTTTTTTTCTAGCCAAATCAACCGCGGCTCTTCTCTGAGCGGCACTACCAGAAAACTGCCCACTAGTATCTGAGTCCATAAAATCATTATAGCATAATTCTCTTAAATGTGTTAAAATTGGAATATAGCCCACTCTGGGCGAATGGCGGAACTGGTAGACGCGCTAGACTCAAAATCTTGTGGTAGCAATACCGTGAGGGTTCAAGTCCCTCTTCGCCCACCAGAAGGGCTATTTTTTGATTATTATTTCTCAAAGAGATATTCGCGGATGAGGCTGCCGTCGCGGAAGTAATAGAGGTATTTGTCGGCGGTGATAGTGACAGGGAAGTGAGAAGAGGCATTAGAAGAAAGAACCCGGGGATTAAGGCCGTTAAAGTCGTAGACATGAAGCGCGCTGTCTTTGACGGCATAAATCATGTTGCTATCTAACCAGTCATAGCTAGAAGTACCTGTGTTCCATTCAAAGAGCTCCTGAGCTTCCATATCGATAGTAGCGATGCTGCCGCCGGCAGACATTACAATGGCCTCGCCAGAGGCGCCGACCTTGATGCGGTCGGGGATAAAAGATAGGTTGTATTTAGCAGTTTCGGTGAAATCTTTCTTGTTATAAAGCGTGATGGAGGCGCCGTCAATTATTCCGATATATTCATCGTCGTAAAACTTAGTAATAATTACTTCCTCGGGGGCATCTATGTCTTTGAGATTTTCAATTGATTCGCTACCAATCTTGGAAAGACCGATAAAATAGCCGTTGCCATTGGTTTTTTTGGCTGAGAAGACTAGAGTTTGTTCGTAATAGTCAAAGGAATTAACCCCAGAAACTAGAATCGCAGAAATCTGTTTAGCACTCGTGTCAATACGGTGCAAATTACCGTCCAAAATCACTAGTAAATTATTGGCAGATTGATCCAAAATTTGGATTTTGCTAAAATTGGCGTTAAACTCTTTGGAAAGATTGAGTGAATTAGCAGGGGTTTTAACATTTAGAAGCAGCCAATTTACCACGCCGTTTTGTTCAATTTTAAGGAGTAAATGTTCGTTGTCGTTGGCCCACTTGGCGGATTTAATACTGCCAGAAAAGAGCCCCACCGAAGCACCGTCTGCACGACTGGTAAATGGCAAAATGTTGGATAGATCTAAATCGGTAGGTTTGATTTTATCCGTATCTAAATTGATTACTTGCCAGCTAGTGGTATTGTTAGCTAGGAGCATGGTGTTCCGATCTGGGCTGACGGTGGCAAAATTTGCGGAAGTTTCAAGGGCGCTCTCTATGGTACGATTTTGGAGGAACAAACGGGGGTAATGAAGGCGATACAAGAGCCCTTCGGTAATATTAATGGTGCGTGACCAAGAGTCATAGCCCTCTTTAGTAAGTTTGATGGTGTGTTCGCCGGCGGCAAGGGTCTTGGAAGTATTGGTGCGCTGGAGCCAAGAAGACGGATTGCCGTCTATATCCACATCCGCACCGGTAGGAATGGAATAAATCTGTAGTAAACCCTGGCGCTCAATTTTAAAATCTGAGCCAACCCAGTAGCCAGATACCACAAAAGCCAAGATAGAGACAGTGGCGATTACTGTCAAAACCATTAAAATCTCTGAGATGATTACCCGGCGACTCTGACGACGCGCGCGTTTTTCTGCATCCATACTGTTATTATAGCACAAGCCGTTATTTCGCTCTTGTTTTTTTTAAGTAAAACTAGTATGATTATATATAGAAACTTTAAGTGAGGTAATATGGCCAACAGTGGCAAGAACAAGACAGTAGCGTCCAAAAAAACAACGAAGAAAGCTGCGACTACAAAGACCAAAAACGCAACCGCAAAAGTTGTAGCTGGGGAAAAACCGGCCGCAAAAAAGACAACCGTAACCAAGAAAAAACCGGCAAGTTTTAGCAAAAATGCAGCAGCAAAGACTACATCAAAAAAGACTTCTGTTAAAAAAGAAGCAAAGAGAACACCGGAGACCAGTTCTAATTTTTCTGAATTTGAAACCCTAAAGCTAGGAAAGGCTGAAAAGTTAGATTCTAAAATTATTTTAAGAGATGTAGCGAGAGAACAGCCAATTGAGCCAATCAAAACCATTAAGCCAGCTCCAAAACCAGCAGAAAAATCCCAACCGATTGCCCAAGTAGCACCAGCATCAAAGCCCACGGCTAAACAGATTAAAGACCGCGAGATTGCAAATGCCATTAAGA
This sequence comes from Candidatus Saccharimonadota bacterium, assembly GCA_030535695.1. GTDB lineage: Bacteria > Patescibacteriota > Saccharimonadia > Saccharimonadales > Saccharimonadaceae > Nanosyncoccus. The sequence goes on from JAUNRI010000015.1 coordinate 5,487, forward strand.
ATGCCACCAAACTGCCGTCAACTAATACTAGGCGGCAAAAACGGAGCATATTTGGTGATTTTGGTCTAAAGAGAGTAATTTTAGCTACAGCCTGCGTGGCAACAGCAATTTTTGCAGTAGTATATTTTGTAAACCTAACTTCTACTGATATGTCGCTTAAAGTAGCGGCGATGCAATCTGGGATTGATGCAGCTTACCCGTCTTATGTCCCACGCGGGTTTAGTTTGTCTGATGTAACTTCTGGTAGCGGCAAAGTAAGTATGCATTTTAAAAACGGAGATGAAGAATTTGGCATCACCGAAGAAGTTTCTAACTGGGATTCTGAAGCTTTACTAAATAATTATATTAAATCAACCTATGGCAATGATTACAGCGTGGTGCGTGAGCAAGGTTTAACGCTTTATATGGGGAATAACTGGGAAGCGTGGGTGAATGGTGGAATTTTATATAAATTGACGATCGAAAATGGCTCGTTAACCAAAAAACAGATGAAATCCATCGCCACCTCACTTTAATATGATATAATAAAGGCTATGGAAGCTGTCACTAGATTTGCACCAAGCCCAACTGGCTATATTCATATTGGTAATGTAAGAAGTGCAATTTACCCTTATTTAATAGCACGCCAAACTGGTGGCAAATTTATTTTGAGGATTGAGGATACCGATAGAGAACGCTATGTAGAAGGTGCTACGGAGTTGATTGAGGATACTTTGAAGTGGTTAGGCTTGGAATGGGACGAAGGTCCTGTGGTAGGGGGTGATAATGGTCCGTATTTTCAGAGTGAAAGGCTAGAAATTTATCACGAATGGGCGAGAAAGTTACTGGCAGCTGGGCGGGCTTATTCCGACGATACTCCACCAGAAAAAATTGACGAATACCGCAAACAGTGCAGTACTTTAAAAAAGCCGTTTTTATATCGTAATTATAGACCGGCTGAGCTTGATTTTGAATTTAAAGAAGGGGTGCCGATTAGATTTAAAGCGGAGCCCAAAGAGTACGATTGGACCGATGCCGTAATGGGTCCAATGCACGCTGGGCCGGAAACCCAAGATGACATTATCTTGATTAAAAAAGATGGCTATCCTACCTATAATTTTGCGCATATTGTAGATGACGCCTTGATGGGGGTAACTCACGTAATGCGCGGAGTGGAATATTTGTCCTCTACGCCAAATTATTTGGCTCTTTATGAAGCATTTGGATTAGATGTGCCGGTGTTGGTATCTTTACCACATATTTTGGCACCGACAGGGAACAAAAAACTCGGTAAGCGTGACGGTGCTAAATCTGTCACTGAATACAGGGAAGATGGAGTTCTTCCTGAAGCGATGTTGAATTACCTAGCATGTCTGGGTTGGAATGACGGCACCGAACAAGAAATTTATACAAAAGAGGAGTTAGTCGGGCGATTTTCTCTGGATAGGATTCAAACTTCTGGGGCTCGGTACGACGAAACTAAACTCTACTGGATGAATGGACAATGGATTAGAAGGATTTTTGACACTGAAGGGGCTCGGGCACTCTATGATAGAAGTATAGACTTTTGGCCAGATACGGCAGGAACTTATCCGGAAAAATACCGTCTGCAAGTTTTATCAATTATTTATGACAGGTTGAAAACTTTGAACGACCTTAAAGAAATGACGGGATATTTCTTTGCTGATCCTATGATTGATATAGATATGCTCAAAAACAACAAGTTTTTAAAGAAATTGTCTGAAGCGGAGTTAGAAGATTTACTGAAAAAGAGCATTTTTAGACTTTCTGAAATTGATGACTGGAATGAAGATAATTTGCAAGAAGCTTTGAATGGGCTATTAGTGGAAACTGGTAAAAAACCCGCAGAGCTATTTTCTTTGATTAGAATTGCGGTGAGTTTTGCACCGTTTAGCCCGGCACTCAATCTTACTTTAAATGTGTTAGGGAAGGAAGTTTCTTTGGCAAGATTAAATGAAGTAGCTCGAAGCATTTAACTTACCCAAGAAAATAAACCGGGTGATCAGCCCCGGTTTATTATTTTGTTTTTATTTGCTATTTAGCTTCCTTCTTCATCGTCGTCATCTTTTTTGCGCTTGGCAGCGACAAAGAAGGCAAATCCAGATACTGCGGAGACACCGGCGGCGACAGCAAAGGCGGTGGCAAGGGCGGAACCAGTAGATGAGCTAGTTACACCGTAAGCTTGAGCATAAGTAGTAGTGATGTCACCTGCGGTGACCTCGGTAGTGGTGTTTTCCATCTCGCCGGTAACCGAATCAGTGCCGGAACCGGAGGTGGTGCGGCTAGTATAGGTGGTACTACCGGTGGTAGAATTGTAATGAGCATATTCATTAACTGGGTCCGGAGTAGATGGATTGGTAGGTGGAATGGTAGGGGTAGAACCATCTGGGTTATTGGTGACTACAGCAAAGTAGACGGTGCGAGCGTAAGTACCAGAATCTTTGGTATTGTCGGCTTTAGCGCCAAAATAGACATCTTCACCGATGTCATCGTTGCTGGCTCCAGTAGTTTTAAATAGTTGAATTGCGGAAGTAGAAAGCGGATTATAAACAGCGGTAGTGAGTCCCGCATCATTATCGTGAGTAGTATCGGTAGTACCGGCTACAGGATCAATATGAGCAGTAGAATAACCCCAATAGTTGACAGGAAATGCTGAAACGGTAGATGAAGAAGCGAGTGTAGGAATATACGTATTGGCACTAGAGGAATTATAACTAACAGTGTTTCTAAGATCGGTATCGTTCTTGGTGTACATAGAAACAGTCATGCCCTTAGGGCTGTTAGTTTTGGCAGATACGCTAACTTTGTTTCTTAGAAAATCGCTCTCGTAATTACCACTAGTAGAATTGTAGGTGAGGCCGCCTTTAGCCCAAGAAGTAGGATTAGTAACAGTAATCTCGAGTGCTTCAGCAATATTAACTTGAAGGTCTAAATTTTCTGGGTTGGCAGCTTTGGCTGACGACAAAATTACTGCTGGTGCTGCTAAGATTAATGCCACAACAAACAATATTTTTGTTTTATGTAATGACCTGACCATACAATAATTATAGCACAAGCTTTAAAAAATATGTTAAAATTAATATAAGAATTTTTAAGTGGAGCAAAAAATGAAAGCAAAAAAAACCAATCTACCCCATAAAAAGCCTGTGGAAAACTCCAAGAAAAAGCTTGGCAAGGTTTTGATAATTTTGGGGATTTTAAGTTTCTTAGGTGGCGTAGGATCAGTTGTAGCGGCATTTTTACTACCACAAAGCACTGGTTTTGAAGCCGCTTTCCCAGAGATACCGTCTAAGAAGAACGGGGAAGAAATTTACAGTAATTTAACTGGCTTGGTGGTTGGGAGTGCGGAAGAACTCAAGGCGCCGGCTTATTGTATCCAGACACCAAATGGGATGGATGGGGCACGCCCACAAGTAGGGTTAAACCAGGCCGGCGTAGTATTTGAGGCGATTGCCGAAGCTGGCATTACCCGGTTTGCAGCAATCTATCAAAATCCCACCTCAGCAGTGATTGGGCCGATTCGTTCACTTAGAATGTATTATCTTAAGTGGGATACACCATTTGATTGTACAATTGTGCATGCTGGTGGGGCACCGGATGCAATTCAAGCAGTTTCTCGGGGTGGATATAAAGATTTGACCGAAAATTACACTTATATGTACCGCGGGACTTCTGGTACAAGGCGGTGGAATAATCTCTTCACCACCTCTGGGCTTTTGGCTAAAATGAACGCTGACAGAGGATATGGTGGTTCTGATATCAAAGGCTTTACTCGGATGACACCGGAAGAATCTTTGAAATCACGCGTGGATAATTTGGCGGAAGAAAAATTAAACATTTTAGAGCCTTCTACAGGCAAAACTTCTGTACTCAGCGGCAAAACTTTGGCAATTGGGATTAATTTTGGCGGGCTAGCGAATTTTAACGTACGATATAACTACAATGTAGACACCAATACTTATGCTAGAAGTTATGCTAGCGGAATGTCGCACGATATTTATACCTGTCCAGAAGAAGATTTAGGCGAAAAAGACCCGGAAAAAGTTTGTAATTTAACTCAACTAGCACCATCTGTAGTAGCGGTAATGATGGTATCGGAAAAGCGAGCATCAGATAATTATCACGAAGATATTACGGTTCTAGGTAGTGGGGAGGCGTATGTATTCCAAAATGGTATAGCTATCAAGGGTACCTGGAAGAAAGATTCTGATGCAGAACAAATTAAGTTCTATGATGATGGGGGGATGGAGATTGCTTTGGCACCAGGACAGACGTTTGTGGAGGCGGTGCCTCAGTATGGCTCGGTGGACTATTAGAAACTTTTGTGCTATAATATAAATTAGTGGTCGCGTCGTCTAGTGGTCTAGGACGCCTGGTTCTCATCCAGGTAATCGCGGGTTCGAATCCCGCCGCGACTACCACGCGCTTTGGCGAGCGCGCACAAAAATAATGGATTCGCTCTCGTTTCACTCGAGTCGAATCCCGCCGCGACTACCAAGTAGCGTGGAGTGAGTTTATGAAGAGATTACCTATTGTAGCACTGATTGGTCAAACAAATGCTGGCAAGTCCAGCATTTTAAATAGGATGGCACATAAAAATATCGCGATTGTGGCCCGTGAAGAAGGTACCACGCGTGATAACGTGATGGCTACGATTGATAATTCGTTTATTTTGGTAGATACTGCAGGCTTGAAGGACCCGAATGATGACTTTGAAGCCTCGATACAAGACCAAATCGCAGATGCGATAGATTCCGCGGATGCGATTTTGGTGGTGTTAGATTCTTCAAAGTATTTTGACCATCGGGATGCCAAAATTACCAAAGATGCTCTTAAATCTGGAAAAGAAGTATTTTTGGTGCTGAATAAATGTGATCTTTCTGAGTCGCTACCGTTGACGGAGTTTAGAGCACTAGGGGTTGCACCGGAGAAGACTTTTTATGTGTCCGCCACCACAGGACAGGGGATGGGGGCTTTGGAATCGGCCCTCCTGGGGGACGCGTCGCTCCGGCCCGTTTGCCTTCGGCAATTCGCGTCCCAAGGGGCGAGCGTCACGGGCGGAGCGCGCTCATTCTCGGTCGTAACCTCCGAAAGCCCCCAGAAGGGCAATTCCAAAGCCCCACTCACCATTGCCCTAATTGGGCGGCCGAATGTGGGGAAGTCGTCGCTGTTTAATACCTTGGGAAAGAAACAGCAGGCGATTGTAAGCTCTCGTCAGGGAACGACTAGAGATGTGAATCGCGTTTCTATTAAATATAAAGGTAGAGAAATTGAGATTTTGGATACGGCGGGGCTTCGGCGCCCGGGCAAAAGAGAAGTAGGAATTGAAAAATTCTCCGCGATTAGAACTCTTGCAGCGATTGAAGAGGCTGATATTTGTTGCCTTCTCATTGATTCCACCGAGCCACACGTCAAATTAGACCAGACTTTGGCAGGGCAAATTGTAGAATCTGGCAAGGGGATTATGATGGTGGTAACTAAAGCCGATTTACTAGAAAATGCCGAGCCGACTAATTATTTTGGTGAAGAAAATATCAAAAATCGCACGGCGGCGGACTTTTTGCTAGACGCTTTGGAACGAGATTTTGATTTTTTGCCATATGCTCCGGTGATTTTGACTTCTTCGGAAACGGGCGCTAACGTGACCCAGATTTTTGAGTTGGCGCTAGAAATAGACGAGGCTAGACACACCGAAATTCCCACCTCTGAACTCAATAAAATTTTAGCTGAAGCAGTAACCGATCATATTCCAGCGGGTCTTAAAAATACCCGGCCAAAGCCAAAATATTTAGTACAAACAGATACCTGCCCACCTTGGTTTGTCTTACATGGGCACTCGTTGGGGCTTTTACACTGGTCTTGGAAGCGCTTTCTGGAGCGTAAAATCAGGGAAAAATACCCAATGGTGGGGACGCCAATAATGTTTTCGTTTAGAAGTGATGATAAAGATGGGCAGAAAGGCAAAAAATGAGAATAGAAGTAGTGGCCAAAAAGTCCAAAACTACCGGTATCAAGGTCCATCATAGATAGTGGTATAATAGAGATATGAAACTGATCGTAGGTTTAGGAAACCCTGGGGCAAATTTTAACTTTACACGCCATAATTTTGGCTTTTTAGCGCTGGATTTTTATTTTAAGCGTAAGCATATTAGTTGGAGCGAAAAGCCACGCCTAGGGGCTTTAAATGCCCGAGAAGGCGATGTTTTATTCATTAAACCCCAAGATTTTTACAATCTCTCAGGGCAGGCTGTGGCAGCGTGGGCTAGATATTATAAGATACCGACCTCTGATATTTTGGTGATTTGCGATAATTTTGACCTGGAATTTGGTAAAATTCGCTATCGTTCATCTGGGGTGGCTGGTGGTAATAACGGGCTGAAATCTGTAGATAAAGAGCTTGGTACCTCTGATTACCCGCGGCTTCGCTTAGGAACAGGAAACGAAGAGCTCAAAAATAAGATTGGCGCCGTAGATTTTGTGCTTTCTAAATTCACCCCTAAAGAAAAAGAGAAATTACCCCAGATTCTCTCGGAAGTCTCAGACAAAATTGACGAATTTATCGCTTCTTAGCACAGCCCCCAGTTATTCATACCGAGGGTGCGGACTTTGCCTTTGATTTCTAGCATGGTGATAGATTGGTTAAACACCTCTGGTGGGAGTTTTTTGACTTTCATGATGTCTTCGCCGTTTCTAAGGCCTTCTCCTAGGGCTTGTAGGATAGCGGTTTCGACGTCGTTATCACCGATTAACCCCTGTTTTTGGGCGTTTTTGCGGTGTTTGAGGTATTCTTCGGGAAATAATATGCGTAAAATATCGTCTGGTTCTGTATAAGGGGTAGCACCCTGTTGGATTAATTTGTTACACCCCTGGGAATAAGGGCTGGTGATGTTGCCAGGGACGGCAAACACCTCTTTGCCTTGCGCTAGGGCGTGGGTGGCGGTGTTGAGGGAACCAGAGCGCTCAGCCGCCTCTACCACCACTACGATATCTGATAGACCAGAGATAATGCGATTTCGCTCCAGAAAGCTAACTTTAGGGTAAACTTTGGCTCCTGGAGCATATTCAGAGATGATCGCTCCGCTTTTTTCAACAATTTCCTTGGCTAAATTTATGTGCTCTCTGGGGTAAATTTCGTCTATAGGGGTACCAAGCACCGCCACCGTGGTGCCACCGGCATCCAAACACCCCTTATGGCCAATACTATCTATACCGTAGGCTAGCCCAGAAACCACGATTACACCGCGTTTACCTAGTTCGTAGGCGAGTTTGTAGGCAATTTCCTCACCATATCTGGTGTTGTGGCGAGAGCCCACGATAGCCACTACTGGGGGCCTATTTTTTGCCACATTTTCGGGCATTTTACCACGAAAATACAATATTTTAGGCATAAGCGCAATAGAGCTTAACCCCTCTGTAAAATTATGCTCTAGGGGTGAAATTGTATTGATTTTATTAAAAAAGTGTGTAAAAAGTGTTGACATATTATCTCCTGTGTGATATAATGAAAGCAGTTAGGGGCAAAAAAGTCCCTATACCGCACCTAAATAAGTTATAATTTCAGCTATACTTATTTAAGTATACCAGAAATTGCGTGCTTTTGAAACCCTTTCTGGCTTAGAATTTCTTTAAGGTTTTAAGTTATAAGTATTACCTCCACTTTGAAAGGGAGCATTTCGAAGGCATAGCAATCCCTCTAACCGGCGGGCCCCAATTTGTGTGAGGTGGGTCGCGCTTCCGGGGTTCTCCCGGTATAGTGAGAAGCGTTAGAGGGCCAAAATAGCCTCAGGTAGTGCCCACCCATACCTGAGGCTATTTTGGTTTTTGGAAATTATTGGGCAATGCAACGTAGAGTATAGCCATGAGTACGAGTTTGTCTTGGGGTGCCTGCTACAGCGGCGGTTATACGCGCAGCGTACATACCACTAGTTTGATCGGTTATTGAAGACGTCCAAAAGCGCCCCGCATTACCCTGTTCTAGCCCCTCAGCATCTACAAAGGAGCCTGAAAATGGCATAGAAAGCATCCCTTGTACGCTTACCGCCTTAGTTGAGTCTTGCGGAGTAGTAGATATTGTCGTGATGGCGTTAATAAGACCAGCGACAGAATCAGCCCCAGTATTGGGCCCGCCTTTTGGTAATTTCCACCTATATGGGCATATATCGTAAGTTGCATCACCTGTACCAGCACTAGATGAATAACAATAAGAACCAGCCGAAGCAGCACAATAATTATAATAACTACCGATTTTGCCATCCCCTACACCTTGTGTGACGACGCCAGTTTTAGTAGAAAGTACCGTGGTATTAGTATAGTTACCACTATAAGTACATGGAGAAGCGGTAGTAGTAGTGGTAGTGTTACAAGTTCCACTGCGATTAACAAGCGGTTTAGAATAATTATGGCTAGTATCCCAGTTGGTATAAGTAAGCGCACCTTGCGCCCGCCCATTGGAATCTGTACCACCACCGTTTTTAAGAGCTGTAATTGAAGCAGAATTGACGTGAGTGTTGGAAGTAGTAAGAGCATTCACAACATTTTGGTTGTTGAGATTAAGGTCTAGATTGTCTAACATCCAGCATTCGCCATCTTGTAACCTACCCACATGATAAGCCGTACCAGCTTTTTGGCCACTGGTGGTAGTACCAGCATTTTGGATATTAATCCTATAATCTACCAGAATAGTTGTCTGGTTATAAGAAACGGCACTACAAATAGCAGAGGTGATATCTTGCATTTTATAATATTGAAGTCCGCTTTCTGTAGCTTTGCTTTTACCGGCTGCAGCAAAAGCCTGGTCAAAGGTGGTGGGAGTCCACATGGCATAAAGCTTGATATTGGTATTATCTACAGTTGGGTCTATTAATAAAGTGTCTCCGGCATGGTAGATAGTGCCGTCAGCACAAAGCATGCCTGGATTGTAATATTGATTATTTTGAAAGACTACCATGTCATTTACGGAAGGGTCTACGGTATGATTGGGATTATAGCACCAGCCAGCAAAGGTATAGGTATTTCTGGTGGGAGTATTATCAGGATTGAGCACAACTGAAGACGTGGTATTAGTAGCGCTAGCTTGTGGAGTGGCTACCTGCTGAAAGATCATTTTCTTGGTAGTGGCATCATACGTTTCAGTTACATCCCAATATTCTATCGCATACGCCACCGGATTAGCTACAGTAATTAGTGAATAAGTATTAGTATAAGTTCCAATGGGCTTAGTGTAATCTACTCTAGCTCCTACATCAATAGTATAATTCTGGGTAGTAGCAGTAGTTTGGTTGTCTAGTAAGGTTTCTGTGGTAGTAGGAG
>JAUNRI010000051.1 GCA_030535695.1 Candidatus Saccharimonadota bacterium
GATGTAAACGCTTCCCAAAAATTGGCGACGACCTATGGCGAAATCGCCAAAAGTGAGCTAGTTTTAAATAAAGTGGTTTCTAATTTGAATTTGCCAATGACTGCAAAAGAGCTAGGTAAAAATTTGACCGTAAAGCCGGTGGAAGATACTTCAATTCTTTCGGTGACAGTGAAGGATTTGGATGCGTGGCAAGCTTCTAGAATTGCAAATGAAATTGCCGACGTGTTTTCTAAAGAAGTTTCTAAGATTTACAAACTTGATAACGTCAGCCAACTTTCGGTAGCGAAAGTGCCGGACGCTCCGGCTAATAATACACTTGTTCGCGATGTAATTTTGGCATTCTTTGGAGCAATTGCAGTAGTTGGTGGTTTTGCATTCCTTAGATTTTATTTAGACGATACCGTAAAACATAGTGATGAAGTAGAGAAGATTTATGGGCTGCCAATGACTGGTAGAATTTCTAAAAGTGATTCTAAACCAGCTAAAAAAGGCACACCAGTTTCTGAACTTGTAGTAGAAAAATACCCGAAGGCAATTGTGAGTGAAAACATTAAGAGCCTGAGAACCAATTTGCAATTTACTGCAATCGACAACAACCTCAAAACGATTTTGGTGACTTCTACAAATGCAAGCGAAGGTAAGAGCTTTGTGTCGGCAAACCTTGCAATTTCATTTGCGCAAGCAGAGAAAAAGGTACTTTTGGTAGACTGTGATCTTAGAAAAGGTCGCGTGCATAGATTATTTGATGTGCCAAATACTGATGGTCTTTCTAATCTTTTGACTGATGAGCTTGAGAACATCCCACATTATATTCATAATACGGGCATTAATAATCTTGATATTATTACTTGCGGGACTTATCCACCAAATCCTTCTGAGCTTCTTGCATCTAAAAAGAACAAACGTTTACTCGCATCACTTCGCCATCGTTATGACATTATCATCTTTGATGGCGCGCCAATTGGTGGTCTCGCAGACTCGGTGATTTTGGCATCTTTGATGGACGAAACAATTATCGTAGTAAAAGACGGTGCAACTTCTAAGAATGATCTCATGAATGCTAAAAATGAGCTTTCAAAAGTTGGCGCAAAAGTAGCTGGCGTGGTATTTAATATGGTGAATCGTAAATCTTCTAAATACTACAATAATTATTACTATTATGGTGAGCAGCCGGGCGCTCATCACAAAAAATAAGAGAGCTTATGATTGACATTCATTCACACATTTTACCTGGAGTGGATGATGGGGCAGCTGATATTGATGCATCGATGGTTTTGATTCGTGAACTTGTTGATAATGGTGTGACGGACATTGTAGCAACGCCACATTATGTAGATGAAACTAGCTATGTTTCTAAAGTTGCGGCAAATACTAAACTTTTGAAAAAGCTGAGAACGCGTCTTAAAAAAGAGAAGATTAATGTAGAACTTTATCTTGGTAATGAGATTTATATTGGGCCTAGGATTTTGGAGCTTTTGAAGGCGGGTGAAATTTCGGCGCTAGGTAGTTCTAAATATCTTTCGGTGGAACTGCCGATGAGTGGGGAATACCCGGGCTATATGGACGTATTTATGGAACTTCAGCGTGCGGGGTATTTTGTTGTGCTAGCGCACCCAGAAAGATATACGGCGTTTTTCAAAGATTTTGATTCGATTCGTGAGCTGTATGATATGGGAGTTTTGTTGCAATGCAATCTTGGCAGTTTTGTTGGGCATTATGGTAAACATTCGCGTAAGATTGCTGAAAAGCTGGCCAAAAACGATATGATTTTTGCGGTGGCTACGGATATTCATCATCCGCGTGGGGATAAATTTATGCCTACTGCCATTAAACGTTTGTCTAAGTTTTATGGAACTTTTGAATTAGAAGATATTTTAGAAAAGAACCCACGCAAAATTTTGGGCGTTTAGCTTGTGCTATAATGGGGGTATGAATATACTAGATTATGCTAAAGGCGTAGAACGGATGGTTAATCCGATGCGAGTGGGGAAGACATTGTCGCTTCAGCCGCGGATGCGCTATATCCCAAAGTGGTTGGGTAAAAAAATGGTGCTTTCAGCTGCCAAAAAATCTGACAAAATGCCATTTGTGGTAGAGCCTTATTGTTCGTTTCTTTTTTATGAATTAAAAGAGCCATCAAAAATCCAAAAATATTTACCGAATGATTTTGTGCCGGCTAAGGCTTCAGTTTTTGAAGGTGGGCCAGAAAAATATTATGGCGTGGTGAGTATGTTTAGGATTCATACTAGTGTGTTTTGGGGTTCACGTGCGGAACTATATTTGATGGCAGAAAATTCTAAAACCGGACTTCTTTCTTGGATTATGATGGATTATATAAGTGACACAATTTCTTATGATGAAAAAAGTGGTTTGAAAGCGCCGGATGTGTCGAAGGCTGTGATGACGACAACTTGTGAGGGAGATTTTGTGTGCGATATGGAAACTTTGGACAAGCGAAAATTTGTGAAATGCGAAATGTCGCTTCTTAATGCAAAAATGCAAAAGCTGGATCCAAGATTTTGGATTGAGGGTAATACTTCGATTGCTTATGGTAGATTAGCTGGAGAAGCAGATGGCGATTTATTTTCTTTGACGTTTTTCCCGGAAGAAATGAAACAAGCGCTTTTTGTGCCACTGTCTGATGTTAGAAATGTAAAAGTAAGTGATAATGCAGATATTGGTGGAGTTTTGGACATGGCAGCGAGTTTTCCGTTTGCGCAGCATATGCTTTCGGATTCGCCAGGGAATCATACCCATTATGGCTCTGCTGAAAAATTGCGCACTGCAGCTTTGGACGTAGATTTTTCGAAGATTAAAGGGCTTTAGGGTTTTGGTTTTTTGGTTTTTTTGGTTTGTGCTATAATTTAAGTATGAGCAAAAAGAAGATAACTAGATTTGGAAAAATTTGGCGGGTGGCGCTTTGTATTGCCGCACCGCTTGGTGGGGGACTTTTGATATCACTTCTAACTAGAAATGCAATGGGGCAGTTTGGGATGCTGAAGCAACCTGTTTTGGCACCACCAGCTTGGCTGTTTCCGGTGGCTTGGACGATTCTTTATGTTTTGATGGGCGTGGCGTCGTATTTGCTTTGTGCTACTACTATGAAAGCCAAGAAAAGTGTTCATAAAATGGGGATGGTGGCGCTGATAATTTATAGTGTGCAGCTTTTGTTTAATTTTATCTGGACGCCGATTTTCTTTAATGCTGGACTTTATTGGGTAGCGTTTGCGGTGCTTGCTACGATGTGGGTTCTAGAAATTGCGCTTTTGATTTTGGCTTTCAGAGTAAATCGCGCA
>JAUNRI010000052.1 GCA_030535695.1 Candidatus Saccharimonadota bacterium
AAGAATCCGCTACTACACTCAAGGATACCCGCGACAACCAAGAATATACCGTGGCCAAACTGGGAGACGGCAACGTTTGGATGACCAAGAACTTAGCCATTGGTTGTAGTGGGAACAACAGAAGTACTGTGACTCTCACCGCTTCTAATTCAAATGTTTCTACCGATTGGTCCACTAGTACTGCCTATAGTCTAGATGCGAATGATGGTACCACTAACTGTACTACTAGTAGCACATCGGGTTGTGATGACTACGATAACCCTCGTATGAAATGCTCTGCTACTTATGGAGCATGGTATAATTATGTGGCTGCTACGGCGGGGACTATTAGTGGTAGCTCTAATTCTATTGACGCCACTAAAGATGTCTGTCCGGCTGGTTGGCGTCTTCCGAGTAATTCCGAACAATCCAGCATTACTAGCTACGCTGCCGGCTATTCCCCTACGGGTGGGGGTCGTTATAGCAATGGCGTAAATACTGGTGCCGGTACCGGCTACTGGGGTTCTACTGTGAGCAATGCGACTGAGCGTTGGGGCCTTAGCGGTAACGTAGCAACCAACGATTACCTTCGGTATCGAGGTCTTTACTTGCGTTGCATTAGCTCTTCATGACCCAAAGCTACCTAATCTTCGAATATGATATAATATATATATATGCTAGAATTTTTGTACAACAAACTGCGAAGTGGTATGCGCAAGCTAGACGTTACTCTGGAACGTAGTAAATATGGCTATATCGAAAAACTGCCGAAAGAGCTTAAATATTTTGATGGCAGTATGTATGAAGCAGTACTCCGCTCGGCTGAGCGTTATCCCAACCGTACCGCCCTAGAATATTTTAAAATGGAAGTTTCCTACAAGGAAATGATCAAAAAAATCAACAAAGCCGCTAGTGCTATGAAGGCCCTCGGTATTAAAAAAGGTGATTTTGTCACCATTTGTATGCCCAACACCCCGGAAGCCGTCTATATGTTTTATGCGGTCAACGAAATCGGCGCCATCGCCAACATGGTGCACCCACTTTCTTCCGAAAAGGAAATTGAGGAATATCTTATCCAATCTAAGTCTAAAATGATGCTTTGTATCGACATTGCTTACCCCAGAGTAGAAAATATCATTAAAAATACTGACGTAGAACATCTCATTGTAGTCTCTCCTACTCGTTCAATGGACTTTTTAGTCAGACTACTATTTAAACTTACTAAAGGTCGTAAAAATCACATCAAACGTTCCCAGCAAGTGATGACTTGGGACAGATTTATATTCCAAGCGCTTAAATATACCGAAGATCCCCACGTGAAAATGGCACCAAACGACCCGGCTGTGATTCTCTACTCTGGCGGTACTACTGGCAAACCTAAAGGCGTGGTCCTCACCAGTATGAATTTTAATGCCCAGGCTCTTGGTGCCAAATACCTCGTGCCAGAACTGTTAAAACCTAAATATTCCATGCTTTGTTTTCTCCCTAATTTTCACGCTTTTGGTATGGGAGTTTGTATGCATATCCCTCTATATTGTGGCATGCGAATGGTCTTAATCCCTCAATTTAATGCTAAAAAACTCAAAAAATATATCAAGAACTATCGTATTAATATATTAGTAGGTGTGCCTACCGTCTTTGAATATATGATGAAAGTGAAATTTGGCTCAAGAGAATTAAGGCGAGTCAAAGGTGTAGTCTCTGGTGGCGATATCGTGAGCCAATCCTTGAAGGATAGTATTAACAAATTTCTCAAAGAACACGGCTCCAAAGCCGTCATTCAAAACGGCTATGGTCTGACCGAGGCGGCTGGCGGGATGATTTTTTCCGCCAAATCTGTAGCAAATCTCCCTGCTGCGATTGGTTTCCCATTACCAGATAGCGAAGCTTTAATTCTAGATATCAAAACCAAAAAACCGGCTAAACTAGGAGAAGACGGCGAAATCCTGGTCCGCGGTCTTACTATCATGAAAGGCTACCTCAATAACCCTAAAGAAACCGAAAAAAGCTTCACTAAGGTAAATGGCAAGAAATACCTAAAAACCGGTGATATCGGCTATATGGATGAGCGTGGTGTAGTTTATTTCAAAGCTCGGCTCAAACGGATGATTATTTCAAACGGCTATAATATTTATCCTGGCAATGTGGAGGAAGCAACTCTTAAATCTAATTATGTAGATTCCTGTATTTGTATTGGTGTACCAGATAAACTCCGTGGCGAGCTGGTAAAAGTCTTTATCGTTCTAAAACCAGATGTGCATGAACACGCTGCTAAAAAAGATCTAAATAAACTTTACAAAAAATACCTCGCCAAATATGAAATTCCGCGAGAACTCGAATTTGTTAGTGAACTTCCCAAAACTAAGCTCGGCAAAGTAGACTTTATGGCCTTGAAAAATCGTTAAAGCGCCTGCCTGTTTTCAAGAGCTGCAGAAAGGGTGATTTGGTCTGCATAGCTTAAATCTACGCCTAGTGGCAAACCACGTGCCAGTCTAGTTAACTTAAGATTAGGATTTTGCTCATGTAACATTTTTTCTAGTAAAAGAGCCGTAGATTCTCCCTCTACCGAAGGATTAGTGGCGATAATTACTTCCTTCACATTATCGTCATTTACACGTTTAATTAATTCACCGATATGCAGTTGCTCTGGTGTAATGCCGTCAATTGGCGAAATTGCCCCACCTAATACGTGATAAGTACCTTTATAGGTTTTAGTTTGCTCTATTGCATAAATATCCAGCGGCTCTTCTACTACCAAAATTGTAGTCTTATCTCTAGAATTATCACTATAAAGCGGTGAAATCTTCTCATTTGCATCAATCAAAGCAAAAGTCACCGGGCAAGATTTTACTCCCTTGTGAAGCCCAGACAAGGCCTCAGCAATACCAGAAGAAATCTTATCGTTAGATTTAAATAAATAGTAAGCATACCGCTCGGCAGTTTTTGGCCCCACACCAGGAAGCATCCCTAGTGCGTCAATTGCATCAGAAAGAGCAGCAGGTAGCATCAAAATCCTTTTATAAGCCTAAACCAGAAAGCCCGCCCATCAGAGGCTTCATTTTATCAGTAGCAATTTCTTGGGCTTTGGCAAAGCCATCACGCATGCAGTTCTCAATCCAACGTTCAAGTTCGTGGATATCATCAAGATCTACTTTTTCTGGATCAATCGAAACTTTTTTGACCTTAAGCTCGCCGGTAATTTGTACTACTACCGCACCATCGCCAGCTTCTACTTCTACAATTTCGTTTTTAAGCTCTTTTTGAGCTTTTC
>JAUNRI010000053.1 GCA_030535695.1 Candidatus Saccharimonadota bacterium
AACTGATGAAGACCGCGAAGGAGAGTCGATTTCTTGGCATTTATGCGAAGTTTTGGGTCTGCCCAAAAGCACCGCGAGAATTACTTTTCATGAAATTACCAAGCCGGCCCTAGAGGAAGCCATTAAAAATCCGCGCACTGTAGATATGGATATGGTAGCTTCACAACAAGCGCGGCAAACTCTAGATATGCTAGTGGGCTATGATCTTTCTGATATGGTGCGCAAAAAAGTACCAGGCGCAATCTCGGCTGGGCGCGTACAGTCGCCGGCGCTGCGCCTAATTGTAGAGCGCGAAAAAGAAATTGAAAAATACGAGGGCAAATCGTCTTTTAAGGTTTCTGGTAAATTCTCTAAAACGGCCGAGTTTGACGCAAATTATGATGCGGAAGCGCCAAAAGACGAAAAATCCGCTCACGCTTTGCTAGAAAAATTATCTAGCGCGGAATTTAAAGTAGAAAAAGTAGAAGAAACTGAGGGAACTAAAACTGGGCCGGTGCCGTTTACTACCGCGTCACTTCAAATTGAAGCCAATGCTAAACTCGGGTTTTCGTCTAGAACTACCATGAATGCGGCGCAAGGGCTGTATCAAGCGGGTTTGATTACTTATCACAGAACCGATTCTCTCAATTTGTCCAAGCAGGCCGTTTCGGCGATTGCCGGTTTTATTGAAGGGAAGTTTGGTAAAGATTATCTCAAAGTACGTTCGTTTAAAACTAAAGATGCTTCTGCACAAGAGGCTCACGAAGCCATCCGGCCAACCGATGTATTTAGAGCTACGGCAGGGAAAAATGATTACGAGAAGCGGCTGTATCATTTAATTTGGTCGCGCACGGTGGCTACCCAAATGGCCAATGCCAAAGTGGCCAAAACCACCATTTCTCTGTCACATAATTTTGTGGCCAAGGGTGAAGTAGTGATATTTGATGGATTTTTGAAGGTTTACGGCAAGAGCAAAGATTTGGAATTACCAAAGTTGGCCAAAGGAGATGTAGTTAAATGCGTTTCTATTACCGCAAGGCAAAACTTTGGCAAACCACCCGCCAGATACACCGAAGGTTCTCTGGTAAAGAAATTGGAAGAGCTCGGGATTGGACGACCATCTACGTATGCGTCCATCATGACCGCAATCCAGCTACGTGGCTATGTAGTAAAAGGCGAATCCGAAGGGGAAGAGCGTGAAGTCGTGGAATTGACTTCACAGAAGGGCAAGGTTTCCCGCTCGGTAGTTACCGAAAAATATGGCGCCAATAAAGGCAAGCTGATTCCGACGCCAATTGGGGAACTAGTGGCAGGGTTCCTTACCGATAATTTCAAAAATATCGTGGATTATAAGTTTACCGCCAACATTGAAAAAGATTTAGATCTCGTGGCGGATGCCAAATTAGAGCGGGTGAAGATGCTGAAAGATTTTTATGGACCATTCCGCGACACGGTATTGGTGGCGAGTGGCGTAGAAAGATATAATAATGCCAGATTGCTCGGCCACGACCCAGAAACTGGCAAACCAATTTTTGCCAAAGTAGGGAAGAATGGTGGGTTTATTCAATTGGGTGATAATGAAAAAGAATCTGGCGAAAAGCCACGTTTTGCGCCACTGCCAAAAAGAAAGTCTACCAAAACGGTAACTTTGGAACAGGCTTTGGAACAATTAGCTCTACCATCTTTGCCACGAGTACTTGGTAAAGCGCCGGATGGCGCGGAATTAATTGCTGCTAGCGGCCCATTTGGACCATATCTAAAAGGTGGCAAATATAATATCCCAATGAAAGATTTGGACCCTTATACTGTGACTTTGAAAGAGGCTTTGCCGATTTATCAGGCTAAGATTGATTCAATTATCGCCGACTGGGGCGAAATTATGATTATAAATGGTGCTTATGGACCATATATTAAGGGGCCAGGCCGGCGCAATAACGTGAAGATCCCAAAAGACCAAGACCCCAAGAAAATTACCGAAGCTGAAGCTCGTAAAATGCTTGAGAATAAACCAAAAACTGCTTCTAAAACCCGTCGTGGCAAACGTGGCGGCAGGAAAACTACTAAGAAAACTAGCAAGAAATAATTACATTTTTAGCTCGTCGTAAGCTTTTTTCAGAACTTCTAAGAGATCTTCATAGTCTTGTTCGGTGACGGTGGTGATTGGAGCGTAAATATAAATGACATTGTCTACCACTTCTAGGTTGTAGCTTGGGTTTTTGCTATATAGATATTCCATGAATTTAGGGTTTAATAGCTCAAAGGCAGGCAAAGCATCGCGCGAGGCGGCATAAACGTCATAGCGATTATTAAACTCGTTCCATTCAAGTTCAAACTTATCATAGGATTTGTCTGGTTTTTTGCCGGCTTTGAATTTTTTAGATTTTACAATGACACCAAGATAATCTTTTGGTACATTAATTTGGCCGACGATATAATAACTGCCAACTGTGCGACCGGGAGTTTCGGCATAAGTGTAAAGTTGAATTAGAAGATCACCCCATTTACCGATAACATGGTTGTTGATATCGGCAATCTTCATACTGGCACCACCAAAGATTAAGCCTCGCTTTGGCAGAGCATAACGCCCCCAATCTGGACTGTAAAATAGATTGTTCTCGTCGGCAAAGTTGGCAAGGGAACGAACAAGGTGTGGAGCAGATTCGGTTGGCTGAGAAATGCCAGAAAGTTTGATGGATTTGCCATCATAAACAAAGTCCCAAGTTTCTACTGCATCTGATACGTACTGGCTGTAAAGTTTGTTGCCATCGTCTTCTACCACTTCGTCTAGGCCAGCAAAACTAAATGCAATACGAAGGTGCGCTGGAGTGCCGGTGTTCTCATTGACCGGATCTAGGAGATAAACTTTTTTGACTTTGAGTTTAGAGACTTTGTTGGCACGGTGAAGATTTTTTAAAAGTTCTAACATCAGCTCGGCGTGTTTATAATAATGGGCGGTGGTGTATTTTTTGATGCTCTTGGTGTTAAAGTCGGACCAATCGGCTTGGTAGGATTTGAAGATTTCTTCGGCCTGACGGTGAATTTCTTTTTCTTCGGCGGTGGAATTGTAATCTTTGAAGCTAAGTTTTCTGCCACTTTTTGCGCAGGCGAAAATTACAATTAAAACAATGGCGATTGTAAATAGTCCGAGAATTGGGTCGGCATCACTAGACGAACTGGAAGAGCTAGAAGAGCTGTGTGAT
>JAUNRI010000054.1:0-1528 GCA_030535695.1 Candidatus Saccharimonadota bacterium
TGGGCAAATAGTTATCATGGGGAGTTGGATGATAAACCTACAGGGGATGCCAAATATATAAAAGAAGGTGGGATCGGACATGAGATTGCTAATTTTGCGTTGTCTGATGAATATTATTATGGATTTGTAGAAACAAAATCTACTAATGGCCAGGCTTGGAGTATCCGAATTGAAAATATTGATTCAATAGCGGCGCAAGCTGATAAATTGGACAATGTATTGGTGATTTGGTGTGCAACCAATAAAAAACGTGGTGGAAAATATATTGTAGGTTGGTATAACAATGCCACCGTTTATCGCAACAGACAATCTGCACCGGTCAATTCTAAACGTGAGGAATTGTATAAAAGCGGAATATTGGAAGTGGATGATTATATGATTCTTTGCCGAAAAGATGATGCAGTATTGATTGAGCCTGAAAAGAGAGATTTTAGAGTGCCGACAGCACGAGTAGATGGGTATGGATTTGGCCAATCGAACTTATGGTATCCAACAAAATATAGTGATGAAAAAGTAGAAAAATATTTAGATTCGGTTTTTGAATATGTCGATAACAAAATGCATGGGATTAGTGATGAAATTAAAGAAATGGAACCCGAGGATGTTTATGTCAAGAAGTTGATTGGTGATGATAAAGAAGCTATTGCTAAAATAAGAATTGGGCAATCTGAATATCGCAAGAGGCTGTTAAAAAAGTGGAAGAAATGTCAACTTTGCGGTGTGAGCAGTCCAAAACTATTGGTGGCTAGTCATATCAAGCCATGGTGTGATAGTGATGCACTTGAAAAATGTGATATAAATAATGGGATATTGCTTTGCCCCAATCATGATGCTTTGTTTGATAAAGGTTTAATTAGTTTTTCTAAAGATGGCGAAATTTTGATAGCAGATGAGTTGGCAGAAAATGACAGATTGATGATGAATGTACGAAGTGGACAAAAAATCGACTATGCTCCAGAAATGGATTTTTATTTAGAATGGCATAGAAAAAAGGTGTTTAAAGGTAAATATTAGAATCGTCATCAAATCCGCAGTTGAAACAATAAGTGTCATTGTCCATCATAATTTGATTGTATAACTAGTGCACCTCGTATTCCAGCCCGAGGGAGCGCCAGAAGTCCATCGCGGTGGGTTGGCCGAGGTTTTTCAAAATCAAATTGATGATTTCGTCTCCGACAAACAACACAAACAGAGAAACTGCTAAAGTGAGAAACGCGCGTTTGCTCATTTTGGTGGCGAGTTTGATGCAAAATGGCAAAACAAAATACATCAGTAGCAGCGCGCCGATGCCGAAAATGGTGACGCTAAGTGGGCAGACAAAACCATTGATACTGCCGAAAGCCCAAAGACCATAATCATAATTCCAATAGCGTGTACCGTTACCAATCGTATAGACTAGCCAACCGCCGACCAATTCTAAAAGTCCGGTGGCGAGAACGGAAATCAAAAATACCGCCCAAGGCTTTTTTCTAAATTTATACGTCAAAGGAATAATCAAAAGTGCACCAAAAGCATAGATATTAATCCA
>JAUNRI010000054.1:1561-3116 GCA_030535695.1 Candidatus Saccharimonadota bacterium
TGCCATAATGTGTCCATTTTCAATCCAGGCAACAATAAATTCATAAACCCAACCAACCACGCCGGCAATCACAAACACCAACATCAAAATGCCGATTTTTTGGTAAGTTTCTAATTTAATTTTTTTGCGATCAGTCTTTTTGCCCACCATATATTATTACTCCGCAGAACTTACATTTGGAAGCAAAGTTTGAAGATCATAAGCAGTCTTGTCATCACGAACTGCATAATTGGTATGACTGCCACCATATTCGCCATAACTGCTACCGCTAACAATTGCAGTAATATCTTTTACGCCCTTAACAAAGTAGGGGTTGTAGTTTTTGTCTTTTAACATTGTGTAAACACTGACCATACCTACGGAACCATCTTTCATCACGAAGAAAATATATTCGTCGCCAACGCCTTGGCCAAAGCTGGCAATTTTGTAACTAGCGATTTCGCGGCTAAAGGTGAGATAAATTGGGAAGTTCAAACCTTTTTCGCCATAGTAGCGTTCGACCATTTTTTCGTCGAATTTGATGGTGGCTTTGCTGCTATCGTCTTTGTCGATTTCAATTTTGGCGAGTTTCTGAAGATCTTCGTCGTTGTCAGTTAAAGTGTAAGTAAAGCCTTTGGCGGCGTTGACGATTTTGGAACTTTCAATTTTACAATAATCGGCGCCTGGCTTTTGATCTTTGATACAAGTGAGTTTGCCAAGCAGTGTATCTTTAGTGTAAGTTTCGGCGTCTTTGTCGTCGGTGGTATCGGCTGTGTCTGGAGTGAGTGGTTTATATTCGGTGGTATTTTTGCAGAAAAATAGGAAATAAATTCCACCACCAATAATAACCAAAGTTAGTAGAAAAATAGTAATAATATATGGTTTGTTGGTAGAACTTGGTGTGGCCATGACGACTCCTTTGTTAGTGATATTTTTATTATATCATTTATATGTTATACTTAAAATAATATAAATTAAGGAGCTATTATGGCAGATGAAAAAAAGAAAATAAGCGGCGGCGTGATTGCGGCAATTTGTGCTGTGGTGATTGCAGTGATTGTGGCAGTGGTCGCGGTAGTAGTGATTAATGTTAACAAAACTAATATCGTGGGTTCATATAAAGTGACGGCGATTTTGGATAGTGAAGGGAATGAATCTTCGGATTCACTAAGTATGCTGAAAGCGTTTGGGATGGACTATATAATCGAGTTTAAAGATGGCAACAAAGGTGTGCTTACGGTAAAAATAGATTCTGAAAAGATGGGTTCATTGATGAGCTCATTTACCACCGCTTTGACTAATGGTGAGACTACTGCTGATACAGAAGATGTAACTTCTAATATTCCGGCAGAAACCAACGTTGATTTTACTTATGATGGTAACAAAATCACATTATCTACCCCTATGACTGGAAGTACAGTTACGGAAATGAATTATGAGGTGAAAGATGGTGCGGTAATTATCGAAATGAGTGGTCAAAAGTTGAAATTTACTAAAGAATAATTTGTGCTAAAACGCCCCCGGTTTGATACTAGGGGCGTTTTTTGTTATAATAAAAATATTCGTAAAAATTACG
>JAUNRI010000055.1 GCA_030535695.1 Candidatus Saccharimonadota bacterium
TTGCTTGGTGGTATAATTAAGGTATGGAAAAGAAAAAGGGGTCAGATTCTGTAACGGTAAACCGACGAGCACATTATGATTATACGCTCGGCGAGGAGTTGGTTTGCGGGCTGTCACTCTCTGGACCACAAGTGCGGCTAATTCGTGATCATCATGTACAACTAAAGGGTTCTTATGTGACGATTAAGGACGGGGAATTGTGGCTTTATGGTTTGACTTTGGGGGCAGAGCAAACTTCTAATATCCGACTGCTGGCTACTAAAAAACAAATTGCTAGTTTAGAGCGAGCCAAAGTGGATGGCTCCACGATTGTGCCAGTAAAATTATTAGGCGGAGAAAGACATATTAAATTAGTGATTGCTGTAGGTAAAGGTAAGAAAAAATACGACAAGCGCGAAACCATCAAAAAACGCGATATAGAAAGAGGCCGGTATGCTTAAAATTTTTTCGTGGAATGTGAATGGGATTCGGGCGGTTTTGAGAAAGGGGGCTTTGCAAAATTTTATTTTGGAATATCAGCCGGATATTTTGTGTCTGCAAGAGACTAAGGCCAAGCAAGGCCAAGCCGAAATTGATTTACCCGAATACGAAGAAGTTTGGAACTCCGCGGAAAGAGCAGGCTATTCCGGTACCGCAATTTTTACTAAAATTAAACCAATTTCTACGCAAAACTTCAAAATTAATGTAAAGGATAAATTTGGAGATCTAGGCACGGAGGGGAGAGTTTTAGTAGCGGAATTTAAAGATTTTTATTTGGTAAATGTATATACGCCTAATTCTAAACCGGATTTGTCGCGGTTGAAATTACGCTATGAAAGTTGGGACCCAAAGTTTTTGAATCTTTTAAAAGAATTGGAACTAAAAAAACCGGTAATAACTTGTGGCGATTTTAATGCGGCGCATCAAAATATAGATTTGGCTCGGCCAGATTATAATCATCATAACGCTGGTTTTACCGACGAGGAAAGGGAAGGGATTTCTAATATTATCAACGCTGGGTTTATTGATAGTTTTAGATTTTTGAATCCTAATTCTGAACGCTATACTTGGTGGAGCCACTGGGGTAATGCTCGGGCCAATAATGTAGGTTGGCGGATTGATTATTTCTTTATTTCTTCTACTCTTCGCAAAAAATTGGTGGGTGCGGAAATTTATGAAAGCATCTTTGGCTCGGACCACTGTCCGATTTCGGTAGAATTAAATCTAAAGGAGGAGTAATGGAATACCTAGAAAAAATTACCAAAAACCCATACAAAGATTTATTTTGGAACATCCCATCCGAGCAGAAAAAAGGTGTAGCTTCTGTAATTGGTGGGAATGGGCAGAATTTTAAAACTCCTATGAAAACCGCAGAATTTTTGGCGGGGGAATTTCCATTAAAAGAAGTAAAAGTAGTGCTACCAGACGTGTTAAAACCAAAGTTACCACCGCTTGGTAATTTGGTGTTTCTCAAAACTACCGATACCGGCTCATTTTCCGAGGCGGATGAAATTAGGGCGGCCATAGATAATGTAGATTTTTCTCTAATTGTGGGTGATTTGTCTAAAAATGCGATTACGGCCAAGATTTTTGGCAAAGCTTTAACCGCTTCCAATAAGCCTCTGCTTCTCACCCGTGATGCAATAGATTTGGTGACTGGCGAGGGAATGGATAAGATCTTAATGCGCGAAAATCTGACAATTTATGGTTCGATTTTACAATGGCAAAAGATTTTTAAGTCGGTTTTATATCCTAAAATTTTGCAGCCTTCACAATCCTTGGTGCAGGTGGCGGAAGCGTTTCATAAATTTACTTTGAGTTATCCGGTGCAAGTGGTAGCCTTTCATGATGGGCAAATGTTAATCGCCAAAAATGGCAAAGTAGCAGTAGTGCCTTTGGTGCAAACGGCGTATTCGCCACTGACGATTTGGAGTGGGGAATTAGCCTGCAAAATTTTAGCACTCAATCTTTATAATCCAGATAAGTTTATCGAAGCCACCGTAGCAGCGATGTTTAAATAAACTTGACATTTCATAGTGCTTGAGGTATAATGAGATTAGGATGTAGCCCTAGCTACTACACCTTATTGAGTTGGTAGATTAGGTCATAGACCTAATCTTTTTTCTTTGGTTTGTCGCCTTTTTTCTTGTGTAGGTTTACAACAATCAGTGCTATCTGTACTGCCATGTTGTCCTTCCAGGACATCTTTAATCCGCTAGGAAGACCGTTTAGTGAGCCCTCGCAGTTAGAGCTATCCCACCAGCCCAGCCCGCTAAATCCCAAGGCCAACCCAGCATCTCTTATAGCATACTCTATTCCAAAGTTCAACCTTGTACCTAGTGAGATTTTGGCATAAGTGTTTTGATATCTGTTGTTTTGGAGGTAGTGGTTGTGGTAAAATTAAGCAATAGAAATTTAGTAAGCGACACAGCGCACTGACCTACCGTAGTACTTATTGCCGTAACCCTGAGGGTGGACCGCCGAGCTATTCAGGTACAAGTTGTACGCCACGCCCTTAGAGTAAGCGCTACGCGACCAGTAGTTGCCGTACTGAGCGACGCTGTCGGCGCCGCCGGCGTAGTAGTTGCCGCTAAGGAGAAGCCCTGGCCGAGGCAGGCCAGTAGTGTTATCGTAAGTAGTAGTTGGGTTAGACACCAACATCTCGCTGGCCGATGGATAGTTATTGTAAAGTACGTTGAAGTCACTGTTTGGTCTATCACTAGTGCTACCTGTGAGCGGTACGCCACCACCAGTGGGTAGATACCAACCCTTAGGGCAGATAGAAGAGTTTACATCCTTATATCCTGTGCTTGTACCAACTGGTGTAATACTAGAAGTACCAGAGCTGGCTGTAGCAGAATACCAGTTGTAATAACAGCCTACATAGTTATTACTACTAGCGCTATCTGGAGCGCAATAGTAGGCATTATTATTGTTATAATATGTGGTACTAGTATATCTATCTTCACAAGTTCCTGTTGCGCAAGAAGTATTGGTAGTAAATTTACCAGGGGATGCGACTTTGCCATTAAGAGTCCAGGATGCGGCGGAAATATTGGAATCCATTGGAGTAA